>JAISBL010000098.1 GCA_031266215.1 Tannerellaceae bacterium
AAATATTTATTGAATTATATTGCTGATTACAAATTCTTTTGCACATTTGTAGCCGCAAAAATTATCTTTCAGTACCGCTTCCTACTAAGAAGCGGTACTGAAATAAAATGAAATGGCCGCTATCTGTTTATTATTATTGCAAACATGAATTAACGTATGTATGGCGTAAAAACCTTAACGTCAACGCTGCATGAGTTTTGTTATTAAGCCCTATTCAGCCATCCCTGTTATTGCCGGCCGCAGGGACGAGGGCCGGCACATCTTCCTTCCGGCCGCCCGGATCAGCCCCCACATTCAGAAAGGACTCTGAACAGGCGACATGCTCCGGATTACAGGATAACCCTGCGCCGGGAATGCCGAAAGCTCCACGGTGGCCGTCTCCGTGGGAGTTTTTATATAGACACAGCCTAAAGCATAAAAAGGTACAGCCTGCCCGCGCAGATGATGTTTATATCTGTATCAAATATTTTTTATACTTTTACGCATTGTAATTTTTAAATAAGCAGACCCGGAAACCTTTTGAAGAAAAGGACGAAAAGGATTTGAAGAAATATTTACAGTTTGCAATCATGGAAAGCCGGAAGAAATTTGAGAAAATGAAAGAAGAAAGTCCAGTCAGATTGAATTTAATCAATTTATTGATAAAATGGGAAAGTTTGACGACAAAATATATCATTCAAAAGAAGTTTTTCTAAAGTTAATATCAACAATAGAAGCTCATAATAGCAATTACGAATGTGTCCATTGAAATTACAAAAGAAAAGAGAAAATCTTTTTGGAATGGTTTTTCTATCGGAAGAATTATTATGGCAGTAGTAGCAAGCGCTATTTGGTACATTATTCAAAAATATTTTATCGGATAACTCGAAAAATAATGATTATACGCAAAGAAAGATATAAAACGGATTTTAAAAAGGCTCTGGATGCTTTTGCTGAAAAGTTGAGACAATATGTGACAACCGAAACAGGCGAATGGTCTGTAAAAGGGTTCATTGATGTTTATAAAAACATTTATACGATTTCTTCCGACACAAAGATTGTTTCAAAAATACTTGAAATTCATATTTTCCCGCAAATCATTCAGTTTGCAGAAGAAATCGGTTACAATATTATATTAGCGGAGCAGCAAAATTATTACCCCGACCTGACTTTTGTCAGCAGACAAGATGAAAGCATAAAATTCGCCATTGATTTAAAAACTACTTACCGTAAAAAGAACGGTATTGCAAGTTTCACGCTTGGCAGCCATGGCGCATATTTTAAAGAACGTGACAAACAAAAAAACATTCAATACCCTTATAACCAATATGCGGGTCATTTTTGTCTTGGAATTATTTATACAAGAGCCGATGGCGACGTTTCTGAAACAGAAATTTATCGCGTTGAAGAATTGCAGGAAGAATACGAAACTGCTATTAAGAAAGCCGGAGAACGGGAGGTTACTGCTGTTAAATATTTAAAATCAATTACTTCAGTCATTAAAGACTTCGATTTCTTTGCTGCTGAAAAATGGAAAATTGCGAGCGATAAACAGGGCTCAGGCAATACGGCAAACATTGGATGTACGCTAAATCTGGAAGATTTGAAGAACGAAAAAGGCATTTTCAGTCAACTTGGCGAAGAATGGTTTGATGAGTATTGGATTAATTTCGGCTCAGCAACAATGCTCAAAGATGGCAAGACAGTTAAAATTACTAATCTAAAAGATTTTTTGGAATTTAAAGGCCGCACGGATTTATTCGCTAAAATCGTAAAAAAGTATTGACATGAAAGTGATTGTCCCACCGATAAAAAGTCAGGGTATCAAAACCAGGCTTGTACCCTGGATTAAAGATATAGCCCCCAAAGTAAACGGACGATGGATAGAACCGTTTTTGGGGACAGGCGTAGTTGCTTTTAATACAGGATACCAAAAGGCAATTCTCAACGATACCAATCCGCACATCATCAACTTCTACAAAGCAGTTCAGGAAAAGACAATCACTCCTTTGTTAATGAAACAATATTTGGAACAGGAAGGCAAATTGTTAAGCAATGCGGAAAATAACGGATATGAACACTATTTGACTGTCAGAACACGCTTCAACAGCGGTGAGTTTTCTTCTTTTGATTTCATTTTTTTATCCCGGGCGGGGTTTAACGGCATGATGCGTTTTGGCAGCAAAGGGAACTGGAATATCCCGTTTTGCAAGAAACCAGACCGTTTTGCACAAGCATACATTACAAAGATTGTCAATCAATTAAAAGTGGTAGCGCAGATTATTCAACCAGAGCCCGACTGGATTTTTTGCAACAAATCATTTTCTAAAATCATTCCGCTGGCAACCGAAAACGATATAATCTACTGTGATCCGCCGTACTATGGACGTCATGTGGATTACTATAATGGATGGACTGAAAAAGACGAAGAACAATTATTTAATTTACTATCCAATACGAAAGCAAAGTTTATCCTCTCCACCTGGCACCACAATGACTGGAGAGAAAATGAAATGATAAAGAAATACTGGAATACATTTAATATTCTTACTAAAGACCATTTTTATCATAATGGAGGGAATATCGAAAATCGCAGGGAAGTGGTCGAAGCGCTTGTCTGTAATTTCGAGACAAGCGGATTTACTCAGCACAATCATGGGTTAAAAGAGAAGCAACAAATAAAACAACTCGAATTAATGTGGAACGAAGAGTGAAAACAATTATATTTTAAGGGTGCTTTTTCCCTTATCTAAAACTATCCCCGCCCAAAAGTAGCTAAAGTAGACAAAGCGTAAACGCCAATTATTTAATAAATAGATTCATTTTTTATTGTGCGATCGCCATGTGGAATGTGTCTGTAACTCCTCCCATCTGGAACGTGCCTGCGGCGCAGGCGCTATCTCCTCCAGCAGGTTGCAGGCGGTTCTGACGGATTGAACGTCGTTGACCACGATGCTGTGCTTGCCGTTGTGCCCGCTTATGACGCACCTGCGGGGGTGGGCTTTTACGAAGGACAGGAGCCTGTCGAAGGCCGGACTTTCGTAATAAGGGCTGTCGTGGTCGCTTACGAGCCTGATGCTCATACGCCCGGCTTTCAGCGTTATCTTCTCTATGCCGAGCTCGCGGGCCATACGGCGGAGGCTGACTACGAGTATCAGCTCTGTTGCTTCCTGCGGGATGGGGCCGAAACGATCGCGCAGGTGGTCGGCAAAGTCGGCAGCCTGACGCTCGTTTTCCATCTTGTCCAATTCGCGGTAGAGCGAGATGCGCTCCGAGTCGTTGGGCACGTATCCGGGCGGGAGCATAAGGCTGAGGTCGCTCTCGATGTAAGTCTCGCGAACGTATAAAGCGCCCGTGTCCGGCGGGCCGGCAGCCTCGTCCCCGCCTTCGCCTGCATCTTCGCAGGGCGCGCCGGCGGAAGCGTTGCGGAGGTGCGGGAACTCGGAAGTTTTAAGTTCGTCTACAGCCTCTTCAAGTATTTTCTGGTAAGCTTCGTACCCCACCTCAGCGATGAATCCGCTCTGCTCGGCCCCAAGGAGATTGCCCGCCCCGCGGATGTCAAGGTCCTGCATGGCGATGTGGATGCCGCTTCCGAGCGTGGAGAAGTTCTCGATGGCTTCAAGGCGGCGGCGCGCTTCCCTGGTAAGCGACGGAAGCGGCGGCGAGAGCAGGTAACAGAAGGCTTTGCGGTTGCTTCGCCCTACACGTCCGCGCAACTGGTGAAGGTCTGAGAGGCCGAACATGTGGGCATTGTTGATTATGATAGTGTTGGCGTTAGAGATATCTATACCGTTCTCGATGATACTGGTGGCTATCAGGACGTCATACTCGTAGTTGATGAAGTCGATAAGCGTCTTTTCCAGTTCGCCGGGCTTCATCTGCGCATGCCCCACGCATACACGGGCCTGCGGAGTTTCGCGGCGTATGAGGGCCTCTATTGCAGGGATGTTATTTATATGGTTGTTGATAAAGAAAACCTGCCCCGAACGGCCCATCTCAAAGTTTATCGCCTGCCGTATGACCTCCGGGCTGAAGCGCCCCAGTTCCGTCTGCACCGGATGCCGGTTAGGCGGGGGCGTGGCCAGGTTGCTCAGGTCCCTGGCCCCCATGAGCGAGAACTGCAACGTGCGCGGTATCGGCGTGGCAGTCATCGTGAGGGTGTCTACCGAAGTCTTTATCCGGCGCAGCTTTTCCTTTACGGCTACTCCGAACTTCTGCTCTTCGTCTATGATGAGCAGTCCGAGGTCTTTGAAAACAACGTCATTGCTTGCCAGCCGGTGTGTGCCTATAAGGATGTCTATCCGGCCCTCGCCGGTCTGGCGGAGGGTTTCTTTTATCTGCGCAGCGGTGAGCGCCCGGCTAACATACCCGGTCTTGCAGGGGAAATCTTTCAGCCTTTCGGAGAAAGTCCTGTAGTGCTGGAAGGCCAGCGGGGTGGTGGGTACGAGAAGGGCGACCTGCTTGTTGTCTGCCACGGCCTTGAAAGCGGCGCGTATGGCTATTTCGGTCTTCCCGAAGCCCACGTCTCCGCATATCAGGCGGTCCATAGGGCGTGGAGCCTCCATGTCCGCCTTCACGTCCGAGGTAGCCTTCACCTGGTCGGGAGTGTCTTCGTAGATAAAGCTGGCCTCAAGCTCGTTCTGCATAAAGCTGTCGGGACTGAAGGCGAAACCCTTTTCCCTCAGACGTTCCGAGTACAGCAGGATAAGGTCGCGTGCGATGTCTTTCATCCGTGACTTGGTCTTCTCCTTCATCCTCTCCCACGCCCTGGAACCCAGCTTGCTGATTTTCGACGGGGCGCCGCCTTCATTCCCCTTGTATTTAGACAACTTGTGGAGGGAGTGGATGCTGACGAAAAGCACGTCGTTGTTCTGGTACAGCAGCTTGACGGCTTCCTGCACCCTGCCGCCTACCGAGGTGCGCACGAGTCCGGCGAACCGCCCTATGCCGTGGTCTATGTGCACGATGTAGTCAAGGGGCGCAAACTGATTGATCTCCTTAAGCGAGAGACTGACCTTGCCGCCGCGGGCGCGGTCGCTTTTGAGGTTGAACTTGTGGAAGCGGTCGAATATCTGGTGGTCGGTGAAGAAACACGCCCTGAGAGTGTGGTCGGTGAAGCCCTCGTGAATGGTTTTGTTCACCGGCGTGAAAGGTATCGTCTCGTTACGGTCTTCGAAGATGGTACGGATACGGGCGGCCTGCTTTTCGACATCGCTCAGGATGTAAATAGAGTATCCGTCGGACAGATATTTGCGGAAGGATTCGCTTACGAGGTCAAAGTTCTTGTGGTATATGGGCTGCATGTCGGTCAGGAAGCCGACCGAGGCGTCAATACCACCCTCCGGCTGCCGTCCGAAGTACATACGCCGGAACGCGCCGGCCCGGCGCATGAAGTCTTCGCCGGTGATCAGTCTGCGACGCATCATGGACATGTCGCCGCCGAAGGGAGAATCTTCGCCGCTTGTCCCTGTGACGGGCCGGTCGTTCCATATGGCGTCGATACGTTCGCGGCACCAGTCGATGTCGCGTACGGCGATAACGGTTTCAGGCTTCAGGGAGTCGAGCAGCGAACTGTCGGCCGCATCTTTAGCCGAGATGTCGGGCACTATGCTGAAACTGTCGAACTTCTCCCTCGACAACTGTGTCCCTACGTCGAAAGATCGTATCGTATCCACTTCGTCGCCAGAGAAGTCTATCCGGCAGGGGTATTCGTAAGAATAGGAGAAGACGTCGAGGATACTTCCGCGCGAGGCGTACTGCCCCGGCTCGTAGACGTAGTCCACGCGTTCGAATCCGTATTCGTACAGGACGTCGGCGACGAACGTGACATCGAGCTTTTCTCCCCGGTGAACCCTCAGCGTGCGGTCTTTCAATGTCTGTCCTGAGATAACCTTCTCGGCCAAAGCATCGGGGCAGGTTACAATGATGATTGACCTTTCCCTGTCCTGCATTGCGCTGAGGGCTTCTGTCCTCAGTATCTCGCTTGCCGGATCGGCCAGCCCGTATTTGATGGCCCTCCGGTAAGCCGAGGGGAAAAAGTATACGTCTCCGCCTCTTTCACCTTCTTCCGTTCCGCCGGTGAGCTGCGCCAGGTCGTTATAGAAGTATCCGGCCTCTTCGACGTCGTTCAATATACACAGGTACGTTCCTTTGTTTTTGTTGAAAACAGCGGCCGTCAGCATGGCGGCGCCTGATCCTTTCAATCCTTTCAGGGATATGTTTCGCAGCGAAGGGTCTTTAAGCGCTGCACTTAACTCTGCCGCCAGCGGGTGGGCAGTGTAAGATTTCAGTAAATCCAATATATCCAAAATGCTGTATTTTATGTTTGCGCAAAGGTAGGCTTTTCCGGCAAAATATCAGACCGTTGTGCCTGATATCCACATAAAATGCCTACTTTTGGCCTGACTGAAAGAACGGGAATAACAAAAGGAAACTCTAAATAATTATTGAATATATTGAATGTAATGATGTCCGACAGTATTGTAATTATCCCCACTTATAACGAGAAAGACAACGTGGAGGCTATCATCCGCGCGGTGATGAGACTGGAAAAACAGTTCCACATCCTGATCATCGACGACGGCTCTCCCGACGGGACGGCAGCCATTGTCAGGGGCCTGCAGGAGGAGTTCGACGGAAGGCTCTTCATCATTGAACGGCAGGGAAAGCAGGGACTTGGCACGGCTTATATATGCGGGTTCAAATGGGCTTTGGAGAGGGAGTATGAGTATATCTTTGAGATGGACGCCGACTTCAGCCACAATCCCCAGGACCTTCCCCGGCTGTATGCAGCCTGCAGTGAAGACGGCTTTGACGTTGCCATAGGTTCGCGTTACAGCAATGGGGTGAACGTGGTGAACTGGCCCCTGGGGCGCGTGCTGATGTCTTATTTCGCTTCGGTCTACGTCAGGATAGTCACAGGCATGGAGGTGCATGATACAACGGCCGGGTTTGTAGCCTACCGCCGCCTGACACTCGAAACATTAGGGATAGACCGTATACACTTCAAGGGGTACGCCTTCCAGATAGAGATGAAGTTCACCGCCTACAAGTATGGGTTCAGACTGAAGGAGGTCCCCATCATATTTATAAACCGCGTTCTGGGCGTATCAAAGATGAACTCATCGATCTTCGGGGAAGCCCTCTTTGGCGTCCTTCAGTTGAAATGGCAGAGCTTCTTCCGCCGTTACACCAGGTAGATCGGGGCGCAGCCGGGTGGTGCGGTCGCACGCTTGTTGCAGACGCCATTCGTCTATGTTGCGGCGGTGGCCTGAGAGAAGGACGCCGGGCGCTTTCCATCCCTTGTAATCCGCCGGGCGGGTGTAGACGGGAGGCGCCAGCAGTCCGTCCTGAAACGAATCCGACAGGGCGCTCTGCTCGTCACCAATGACTCCCGGTATCAGTCTTACCACAGCGTCTGTTATAACGGCAGCCGCTATCTCTCCCCCGGTAAGGACGTAATCGCCTACAGATATTTCTTTAGTGATCAGATGCTCGCGTATACGGTAATCCACCCCCTTATAATGTCCGCAGAGGATGATAAGGTTGTTGAGCAGCGACATTGAATTGGCCATCGGCTGGTTGAACATCTCCCCGTCGGGCGAAGTGTAGATCACCTCGTCATACGTCCGTTCTTCCTTCAGGGCGGTTATAGCCCTGTCTACCGGCTCTATCTGTATCACCATCCCGGCCTCTCCCCCGAAAGGATAATCATCCACCCGGCGCCATCTGTTAGTTGCATAATCCCTCAGGTTATGCAGGCGTATCTCGGCAATGCCCTTATCCTGCGCACGCCGGATGATGGAGCAGTTGACCATCCCTTCTATCATTTCAGGCAGTACGGTAAGTATGTCTATTCGCATAACAGGTCCATTTAGTATTTGAGGTTACAAAACTACAAATTAGATGGATTTAATTTCTACATTTGCCACCCCCCTATTTATATCGCATACATGCAGGAACTGACACTTTTGCTGAAAAAGAGCTTCGGGTTCGACAGCTTCCGCCCGCTTCAGGACGAGGTGATAAGACGGGTTATAGACAAAAAAGATTCCCTCGCCCTTATGCCCACCGGAGGCGGCAAGTCCATTTGCTACCAGTTGCCCGCCCTTTACCTGCCGGGGACGGCCATAGTTGTCTCCCCACTGATAGCCCTGATGAAAGACCAGGTTAACGGATTAACGCTGAACGGCATCCCCGCCGCCACCCTGAACAGCATGATGACCGAAGACGCCCGCCGGCAACTCCGCCGGCAATGCGTGGAGGGGAAGTACAAGCTCCTTTATATGTCGCCCGAAACACTGATGAACGAGCTGGAGGGACTGCTATCACGTATGGACGTTTCGCTGGTCGCCATAGACGAGGCCCACTGCGTCTCGCGATGGGGGCATGACTTCCGCCCTGAGTATGCACAACTGTCCGCGGTGAAGGAGCATTTCCCCGGGCTGCCGGTCGTAGCCCTTACGGCCACGGCCGACAAGATCACCCGGCTGGACATCATAGATAAGCTGAAATTAGACGACCCGCAGATATTTATATCCTCCTTCGACCGCCCTAACCTCTCGCTTACCGTGCGCCGGGGACTGGACAAAAAAGAAAAGCTGACGGCCATAGTGAACTTTATACGCCGCCGTAAGGGCCAGAGCGGCATCCTTTACTGTATGAAGCGGGCTGACGCCGAAGCCCTTGCCGCCAGACTGAGGGCAGGTTCCATCAGAGCCGCGGCTTACCATGCGGGCCTGCCGGCGGCTGAAAGGGAACGGGCGCAGGATGACTTTATAAATGACCGGATTGAAGTAGTATGCGCTACCATAGCCTTTGGCATGGGAATAGACAAAAGCAACGTGCGGTGGATAATACATTACAACATGCCGGGGAGTATAGAGAATTATTACCAGGAGATAGGACGCGCGGGACGTGACGGACTGGATAGCGATACCCTGCTTTTTTACTCGCTTGCCGACCTGGTACTGCTTCGCCGCTTTGCCGAGGAAAGCGGGCAGAATGACGTCAATATGGAAAAGCTCGACCGGATGCAGCGTTACTGCGAAACGGATATATGCCGCAGGCGTATCCTCCTGAACTATTTCGGCGAAGAAGCGGAACACGATTGTGGTAACTGCGACGTATGCCGCAACCCTCCACAGCGTTTTGACGGCAGCATATTAGTGCAAAAAGCCCTCAGCGCAATTCTCAGGACAGACGAACGGGTGGGAATGAATATGCTTATTGACATCCTGCGGGCCTCCGGACGGGCGGAGCTGAGGCAATTGGGCTACGACAAACTGAAAACCTACGGTGCCGGGCGCGACCTGCCTTTCAATATCTGGAAAGAGTACCTCTACCAGATGCTTCAACTGGGGTACGCAGAGATAGATTACGCCAACGCCCGGACGCTGAAGGTAACGCCCCTGGGGCGGAAGGTACTCTTCGGCGAAGCCGGTGCGATGCTTACCGTATACCGCGAAGCTGAACAACCCCGGCCCGCGAAGAAAGAGAAAACGGAGCGTGGCGTCCGGCAACCCATCCGTATCGTCGAGGCCGGTTCGCCCGAAGAAACGCTTATGGATTCGCTCCGCCAGCTCCGCTTACGCATAGCACAAAAGGAAGGGGTTCCTGCCTATATCATATTCTCCGACGACGCCCTGCATGAGATGGCCCATAAAAAGCCCCTCACACCGGAAGCGTTCGCCACGATACGCGGCGTGGGCGACGTCAAGCTCCAGAGGTACGGAGCTGTCTTCGTAGCCCTCATATGCCACGTACTCAAAGCCTAATACTGCTCTTTCTCGTTGGGGAAGTCCTGCCGCTTGACATCCTCTATATATGCCTGCACCGCGCTTGTGATCGTTTCTTTCAGATTAGCGTACCTGCGTAGGAAGCGCGGCGAGAAGCCTTCGGTTATACCCAGCATGTCGTGCATAACCAGCACCTGCCCGTCCACCCCGTTGCCGGCTCCTATGCCTATGACCGGGATGGTCAGTTCAGATGATATGGAAGCGGCCAGTGCGGCCGGTATCTTTTCCATCACAATGCCGAAACAGCCGATGTCTTCCAGCAGGTGGGCGTCGGACACCAGTTTGCGGGCCTCGGTTTCTTCCCTGGCGCGCACCGTATAGGTCCCGAATTTGTTGATCGACTGCGGCATCAGTCCGAGATGCCCCATCACCGGTATACCGGCCGACAGAATACGTTCCACCGACTCGCGCACCTCAGCCCCGCCTTCCAGCTTGATACAGTCGGCGTGCGTCTCCTTCATCACCCGTACGGCGGATGATAGCGCCTCCTTGGAGTTACCCTGATACGTCCCGAAGGGCAGGTCTACTATGACAAGCGCCCTTCTGACGGCCTTCATCACCGACTTACCGTGATATATCATCTGGTCCAGCGTAATGGGGAGGGTCGTAGTGTTACCGGCCATCACGTTTGAGGCCGAGTCTCCCACGAGGATGACGTCCATGCCGGCCTCGTCGATGATCCTTGCCATCGAATAATCATATGCCGTGAGCACAGATATCTTTTCCCCTCTTTGCTTCATCTCTATCAGGCGGCGCGTTGTCACCTTCCTTTCTTCCAGATCACGTTTTGCAACTGACATAATGTATGGTTATTTGTTTTTTCGGTTGGAGAGCAGACTGATACTAAATCTTGATCCTGGGTTTATACATATCTTGCGCCGTGATGCCGCATTCTTCTTTCATGCGGACGCAGTATTCCAGCAGTCCCACCTCAGCTTCGGCGTTATTGGTGCCGAAGGAGAACTTCACGCCGGCGTCTTTAGCCTTCTGTATGATAGCCTTGTTAGGTATCTCGTAGCGGGCGTTTATCTCAAGTATCTTACCGCTTTTCGCCAGGGCGTCTACGAACTTCGTCATACGTTCTTCTGTCCAGAACTCATCGTAACGGTCCTGCATCTGCGGCGGCAGGAAGCAGGGATTAACATATATATCCATCGGTTCCTCCAGTACGCCGCATATCCTGTCTACTATCAGGTCCATGTACTGCTGTTCGTCTTCTATCCATACCTCTTCGGGTATCCAGATACGGCTGCGTCGGCCCTTGCTGTCGGTGAATGTGAGGGCGTCGGTGAAGACGTAGTCAAACTCATCGCGCACCTCCTGCGAGAAAGTCTCCACCCATTCGCGCCCTTCGGCCTGCATAGCCAGTATAAAAGGCTCTGAACGCATCTCGTTGAGGAAGTTTATAACGCCGGCGTCATCAGTGATAGGGAATCCTATCCCACAGTTAGGGGCGATGGCATAGTTTATGCCGGTCTTGCGCGACTGGGCCGCGGCGCTCTCGTTGGTAAGTCCGCCTTTGAGGTGTACATGATAATCCAGTACCGGGAAATCCTCCTGGTGCAGACGGATGATATTATCGGTTTGCTCGTCTGTGGCTTCGGCAAGCTGCGCCTCGATGCTGACGCCTTTCTCGCGTATGTTGGTAACGCTGACGTTTATATCCTTTATCTCTATGCTTCCGTTACCTTCGCTCACGATGGCGAACTTTCCGCCTGAAAGCAGCGCCGAGGCATGGTCCGCGGTGCGGAAAGGAGCGGCCGGCTCTATGTATTCAACCACCGGGTTGCCGTTTATATTTACGGTAACCGCCCTGCCTTCTACTATAATATCCAGCGTAAACCATTCGTCTTCTTTGACAAAACTTTTTGTCAGGTTCCTTACGCCCTCCAGACTTCCGCTCATCTTCCACCACACAAGGTCGTCGCGGTCGTTATTGATAGCCACGCGATAGCCCTTTGTCAGCCCCGCGTCGGTATGTATCCACACTGCCCCCTTACCTTTTTGGGTGGTGCGCAGTTCAAGGCTGAGGATAAAGTTCTCATAAACGCCGCTTTTAAGTACAGCGCCGGCATCGGGGCCTGAGAGCGTAAGCAGTCCGTCCGCGTAAGCGACCTGTCCGGTTGTATTCCATTTACCTATGTCCTGTAAAGGCCCGCCGGATGGTTGCGAGCAGGAAAGCAGCAGGGCGAAACATAAGCCTGCAGTTAAGCCTGATAAAGTCTTCATGATTTCAATTATTTAATTATTATAAGTGGTTTATTTGCCGCCAAAAGTAATTAAAATAAGATTGCGCCCCCACTGCCTTTAACAAAACGTCGCACCGCAGGCCTTATTTGGTAATATCGTACGGATTGGTTTTCTTTGCGGCGAAAAAAACATAGAGACACTATGATAAATAATGTAATGGACTTCAACGAAATGTTCCCCGACAACCGCTCCGAAGGAGAGACCGTTATACGCCAGGCCCAACTGGTTCTTCTGCGAATGCTGAAAATAATTGACCATATATGCCGCAGGCATGATATAAAGTACTGGATATGTTCGGGAACCCTTCTGGGAGCCGTCAGGCATAAAGGCTTTATCCCCTGGGATGACGATATAGATATATGTATGCTGCGACAGGATTATGAAAGGTTCGTAAAAGTGGCTGTGGCCGAATTTCCTGCCGACATGATGCTCCAGACGCGCGACACAGACCCTGACTACACCTACCTCCCGCTACCCTGCAAGGTGAGGGATAAAAAAAGCTTTACCATCTCGTCGGGCTACGAACCCGAAGACTGCGAAAAGGGCCTGTTCCTCGACATCTTCCCCGCAGACCGCTTTCACCTCAATCCTGTTGTCTTCCGTTGGGAACGGCTGCTCAAGACCTACAACACATTCATATGCAAATGCCTCGACTCAGTCTACTTCGCTCATGAATCACGCGTACGCAGGCTACTGTCTCTATTCCACCCCCTGTTCCGCAAACTGGTGGTTCGATACCAGAAGTTCGCAGGGAAAATCATCGAGCGGAACAAAGCCCTGGGAACCGACTGTTACATCGGTAACGGCTTCGACACCCTTTGGAAAAGATACTACAGATACGACGACATCTACCCGTTAGGCGAAATAACCTTTGAAGACGGCTCATTCTTCGCCCCGCATTCCATCGACACCTACCTTAAATCAATCTACGGGCCCGATTACATGACTCCTCCCCCGGAATCGGAACGCAACTGCCACGCATCCATAATAAAGCCGTCTTACGACTATACCCGGAGCACTGAATAATCCGCCCCTTTCTTTAAGGACGGCTCCGGGCATACGCAGGCTTATTAAGAACCGAAAAAGAAAAACTACTGATCCATATACAGCTACACTGTAGTTCTGTAAACATACATTTGCTCCCGTCCGGCGCTTCCCGGGCGGGGCAATTTTTTTTACCGCTTATATTACGCCACCCGCCATACATTATATATCTGATGCAGGATACATAATAAACCGCCCTGTAACATAATCTCCTGATAAGAAATACAATTCATTACGAGAGAAATGAATTATATCGCGCAGGAGATAAAAACTATTACTTGTGAAGTGTGATTTATCGCGGGCGTGATGGAAATTATTACATGCGTGGTAGAAATTATCACGTAATAAATAGAATATATCCCATAGGAAACAAAATATATCCGACAGGAAATAGAACTTATCTCGTAGGAAATAGAACCTATCTCGTAGGATATAGAGTCTATATCGTAGGAAATAAAGTCTATCTCGTAGGAAATAGAACCTATCTCGTAGGATATAGAGTCTATCTCGTAGGAAATAGAATCTATCTCGTAGGATATAGAGTCTATATCGTAGGAAATAGAATCTATCTCGTAGGATATAGAGTCTATCTCGTAGGAAATAGAACCTATATCGTAGGAAATAGAATCTATCTCGTAGGAAATAGAACCTATATCGTAGGAAATAAAGTCTATCTCGTAGGATATAGAGTCTATCTCGTAGGATATAGAGTCTATCTCGTAGGAAATAGAACCTATCTCGCAGGAAATAAAACCTATATCGTAGGAGATAGAATAAAATAATTGTGAAATATAAAAGGATTGCTTTGTGTTTTATTCATATTTGCGAGTGAAAACATCCGACAATAAAGTATCTTATTAATGTATATACGGATATATGAGCATTTCGGGAGCAATCGTATCCGGCGCAGGGGAACGCTATTGAAGTACAGGTGAAAAATTAAGTTGCACAGATAATCTTATTTACACACGTTGCGAATCGCAGTCTGAACGGACGGTACCAGGAGACAGCCTGACCGGCTGACAGACAATCGCAGCCGGCTACAGGCGCTGATATGCAGGCGCCGGGCGACAGAAGTATCGAAGGCCGGCAGGCGGCCTCGCAACACACTGATTAAGTCTACATCAGTCCGGCGCCTCATCAGAGTAAACCGCACTGCCCTGAACCTGCTTAAAAATGAGAAAACAACAAAAGCCGTAGTGAGAGGCAAACGATCAAAAGCAGGATGGGATAATAAATACCCGTGCATACTACTGATAAATCAGATGCGTCAGCGCCGGCCATGACAAAGCGGGGCTGACGCATCTAACACAGAATCACTCAATTTATGCATAAAAAGATACTCTTTTCAGAAACCTAGAGATTGAACAAATAGCTGAATTTGAACATAAAGACATCCGCAGGCGTGCAGTCGAGCAGGGCGCTGAGGTTACGCCCCAAAGACCCGATGTACTCTGCTGCTGTGTCCGACCGGCTCTGCCCCCAGACGAGGTACAGGATTGAATTGGGCCGGTACTCCCACCTTGCGACCAGGTTGAAACGACACTCGCGGAAGCTGAAGTCAGGGTTGTCAAACCCATAAGCCAGTCCGCCGGCCTCCGAAGCAACATACCTGTTGCCCTCAGCCTCGTAGCTCAGTTCGCCGGCGGCCAGGGGTCTGAAGCGACGCTCGTAATCCTTGTTCATCGTATCCGTCGCACGCTTGAAGCCGGTGTACCTGCCTGACGAAATGAATGGATTGCCGTAAAACTGTATTGACACATCCGGGCTTATACTGTAGTCTATCCTCAAAGTCAGACCAGCCGTTCGCTGACTCAAAGCCCCCATAAGGTAAACCTTTCCCATAGGCCCGGCGTCGCACTGCCCGACATACTCAAGCGAGGAGTTATGGTAAGAATAGTTCAGCCTGGCGCTCAGGCCCACGTTGGGCGCCGGCCGGTAGTTGGCTTCCAGCCAGGCGTACCGGCTGTATCGTTCTGCGCCCGTAGCCGTGCCGTGGTAAGCTTTCATCCAGAACCTTTCGGACTGGTCGCTGCCCATGCTGACATCCGTCCCCCACCTCGGGTTGGCCCTCACCAGCGGCCCGCCACGCAGCAGACCGCTCTCAACCACCCGCGGGTAGTAGGCGCCGCAGAGGTACAGATACCACTTGTTCCTGAAATTCATGGTCGATTCAATCCCCGCCTGTCCTAAAGTGTTCACCCCGCCAAAGTTCCACTGATAGCGGCTGAAAGCATAAACTTCATAAGAGCGGAACCAGCCGCGTGGAGCGTTATCCACGTAACCCACCAACCCGTTGGCCAGCATATAGTCAGAGCCCTCAATGTAGCCTGCCTCATTCACGTCAAAGCCGGGACCGGCCCAGCTGAACACCTGCCGGAATACCAGCTTCCCCGCCCCGGATCTGCCCACGCTGATGCTGCCTGCCGATCCGCCAAGTGCGGTACGCATGCTGTCTACACTGACATGACGCGCGCCCTCACGCTGGAAGTAATGCACCGGCGAACGCTGGAGGGCCGTTATCGCCTCACGGCTGCCCGCCACGTAACTGCCCTGCACATTTGCCCTGACGTAATATTCCCTCTCCCTGAAATACTGCTCAAAGTCCGCGCCAACGGCGTAAGCCTGCCCGGCAAGCGACTCAGGGCCGCGGTCCTGACCAGAGCGGTTGACGGCTGTCAGCATCCCGCCCACAACCGTATTGCCGCCATCGACGTCCTTCTGCACCCTGGCCACCGAATAACTGGTAAAAGGCCTGTCGCCGCCTCCCGTCAGTGCGTTCAGCAGGCCCAGGGCAAGTCCCTTCCGGTTCTTGCCCGACACCTTCACAGCGCTGATCACGCTGGAGCCTCCCCCGCCTTCACTTCCGCCGCCCGTCAGTGAGGCTCCGATGCGACGCGAGTAGAACATCGTCTCGCCCGGCATGGAGAAAATGCCTTTCCCCTCTACGAAGAAAGGACGCTTCTCCTCATAATACGTCTCGTAGGCCGACAGGTTGATGGTTGAAGGATCAGCCTCCACCTGTCCGAAATCAGGATTAACCGTAAAGTCAAGCGTAAAGTCACTTGACAGTCCCACCTTGCCGTCAAGTCCGGCCCCAGGGTCAGTCGACCGGCCGCCCGCATCCTGCGTCCTGAACGCAGCCGAAGCATACGGCAACAGTTCCACCCGCCTCCTCGCCGGCAGTCGCCGCAGTCCCTCCATACGTCCGAAAGAAAAAACCAGACCACTATTATTACGCCTCACCAGGTGCAGATGATCAGTCTCCATCTTACGATCGATCACCCTTACGGCATGCATGCCCCACGTCTGCTCTTCTTCGCCGGCCGCATAACGGAGTTGCGAGAGCGGTATGCTGAACTCCGCGTACCAGCCGAAGGAATCGACCGATACCCTTCCCTCCCACACGGCATTCCACGTATAATCGTCGTTTGCCGAGTTCCAACACACGAAGTCAGCCTTTCCACCCGCAGCCGTCAGCGCAAAGGCAAACCCTGTACGCCCGTCGCGGTAACTGTCAAAAACGATATATACGGCATCGCCCCTCACCATATCGCGCGGAGCCAGCCATCTGTTGATCTTCGCAGCCTCAGAGTCAAGCGCCCTGAAAGCCACATAAACATTCCGGTCATCATAAAGTATTTTAAGGGCGGTCTCCTCGCTTTCAGGGTCACCCTCGTCAGGCTGCTGCTTCACGAAGCCGCCGGACCACACACCGTCATTCATCCAGCAATCATCGCCGAGCGATCCATCCACCACAGGCTGACGCACCGTACGCTCTGCCACGTAAACACGTTTCCGGACACTATCCGCATCATACTGTCCATAAGCGACGCAGAAAGACAAAAAAGCTTCAAAGGCAAAGAACAGAACAATCCCCATCCATTTCATAACGCTATCAGATTAAGTATAAAATTTGTACCTATTGATGAATACGGTATCAATTCACAAAACGTTGCATTCCACCATGCTCAATATATGTTGCACCTTTGTAGAAACCGCTGAATTCTTCCAATCCCTGCGATTTGTCTTTGGCAACCAATGTCGTCAATACTGATAATATCCAGATGTTCAATCGGGGTGTGTTTTCGGATGGAATATGCCTTATGCCTATCCATTTTTAGCTTCCTGCCGGTGTGATTTGTCCATCGCGGACTGCTGTTTATGGGTTTATCGGATTATGGGTTTCTCTGATACGAATTGTATTTTTTCTATTGTGAAACGTAAATGCTCTCTTACCTTTTTAATAGTGATCCACAAGCCACGGAATCACAGTAAGGAAGCGGCCGTAATCTATTTACTGCTATTGTAAAGGTGAACCGTATTGACTTGAACCTGTTTAAAAATGAGAAAACAGCGAATATCGGAGTGAGAGGCAAACGATCAAAAGCAGGATGGGATAATAAATACCCGTGCAGACTACTGATAAATCAGATGCGTAGTTGTTAATATAATATTTGTTATTACTTTCGTAACGTAAATACTAAACCCAACAATTAACATGCCTATGGGATAAGACAAGCGTATTAATACGCACATTGTAAGACATATTGGAAAAAGCGTTTAGCTTATATTCTGGTTCTTGAAACTTCGCAAACTTCAAAGTCACCCGGAATAAAGTGTAGACGCTCGCGCTATATGGCGCGGGCTTTACTCATTTATTTGGTGACAAGGTTTTGCGAAGACCTCAAGAACAGATAAAAAAGTAATTGTCCGCGTTTTTTTATGTGCGTATGTTTAAGGCATCAGGACAAAAAGAGACATGAAAACCACTTTTTCAGAGGCTGATTATTGAAAAGATCATGCAAATAGAAAAAGTAAAACAGTTAACTCTTAATTTATTTTCTGTCTGTTGAAAGAACAGACGTTAAATTTTAAAATTGCTTATCCCCTTCGCTCAAATAAATCTATAGTGTGACTTTAACGTATAAAAGAAACAAATGTTTTGAGTGATAGAAATAACAAGCGAAGGTTCAGGCGACGATTAAAATATTAATATTTTATTAATGCATTATTATGAACAAGTTTTTACGAATAATGGTAAGCATGCTGGCGATAGCAGCATTGGCTTCAGTAACTGTTTCCTGCAGTAAGGATGACGACGATAGAGGATTGGTCGGGCACTGGGTTTTTCTGGGGGATGCGAATTGCATATTTACCCTGAACGGGGTGAAATATAATGCGGTAGAAGAGGGTATGGTGGATCGGTCGTATTTCAGCAGCCTTCGCGGAGTCTTTTTTATCTTTGAGGAAGGCGGGACGGCTTATCTGGGCATGAACGGACAAACAAGTTCACCGCTCAAGTACACCGTTTCGGGCCAAACGGTAACGATAAAGGATGGATCGTTTTCGCTTCCTATGAAATACAGCGTATCGGGAGACAAGCTGGAATTGACGTGGACCGAGGCTACGATGGCGATTCTGGGGGTCGACGATTCTCCGTTGACGGAATTGGGTATCTATGATTATGAGATGATTATGATATTTGACAAGGCAGATTAAGGAGATGGAAATGAAACGAAACCGGAAAACAAGTCTCGCTTGCGTTAGTCGGCTGATTGTCGGCTTGCTGCTTTTGACTAAGCAAAAGGATGTCATGATGAAGGGCAACCGTACTGCGACTATGAAGGCGGTAAAAGCGGTTGTTGCAAATCCAACGTACCCTGGACAGACGGACATGGCTCTTGTTATAATACACTGTCTTATTGCAGAGAGAGCGGCTGGTCTTGTATAAGGTGTTATTGAGGCTATTGTATGAAACTTTTAATTTTATAAATCATGAAAAAGTCTATTATTTTACTCGCCGTGTTCTTTGGGAGCATGGCAACCGTGTTTGCACAGGACATTATCACGCTGAAAAGCGGCGATGAGGTCAAAGCGAAAGTGCAGGAAGTCGGCCTCACCGACGTGAAGTATAAAAAGTATGACAACCTCGAAGGGCCGGTCTATACGCTCCTGAAAACGGATATCTTTATGATTAAGTATGAGAACGGGGAGAAGGATGTGTTTAAGGATGAGGAGGCTGTAGTCTCTCCTGTTTCTCCCGAAGATCCGCGGAAGACACTGGAGTTTGAATCGGAGTTCATGGACGAGGGGTTTAAAAATGCTTATGGCGTGAAGCTGTCGGAAAAGGAGATTCGCGCCATACTGGCAAACATGCCTGATGCGCTGAAGGAATATGATTCGGGAAAAAGCCTGCGTCAGGCGGGTTCGGTATTCAGTTGGATAGGAGGATTCTGCATTGGATCATCATTAGGTCTTTTACTAAATCCGAATGTAGAGAGTCCTGTGCCCGCAATTTGTTTCCTCGGCGGCTCACTGGCCAGTTTCACCGCTTCATACATCTTCTACTCGCGAGGCAACGCCAAATGGAAGTCGGCCTACAATACTTACCAGAGCAGGAAGAACAAGGCTACTTCCTCGTTGGATTTCGGTCTCACCAGTTCAGGAGGTATAGGTTTTGTATTAACCTTTTAACTCGGCGGCTTACCCGACGAGTATTATTATTTTGATGATTTTGAAGCCATCCTGTCTTTCAGTTTAGTCGATTGAGGCGCGAAGTGTCCGCTTTTAACTTTGATCGGGATTAGTTGGCAGTCGAAAAATGACATGGCTTGTGTGGTGCAAAACAGTTCGGGGCTTCGCCGCTCCGGCCTGTTATTCATCCTTCTGTCCCGACATCGGGCTGCCGGGAGGTCGTCTGTTCCGAATCCCGCAACCTGTCGTCTCGTAATTTTATAATTTACGCAGGCTGGTTCACTCTGTCTTTTTATATAGTATAACAAATAAATAATCCGAATCTTGCCTGACAATCCCTTCTATTTACACAATTTATTGGACAGTGTCATTTTTTTCGGCGACTGTATCCCGACAAACAACCGCATTTGTAAAGTCGTTATTTTTAGCTATGTTTGCGCCTCGTAAAAACATAGCTCTTAAAAAATTATGAAACGACTGGTCTTTGGTTTCTGGCTCTCGGCGCTCATGGCGGGGAGCCTGCCGGCGCAGGTAAATAACAGGCAGGTTAGCCTTAAAGAAATAACTGACGGAACATTCCGGCAGGAGACGGGTGTGGGCGAGATGCGCTCGCTGCCCGACGGCGAACACTACACGGCGATGAACCGTGAGCGGAGCATGATTATCAGGTATGCCTTCAGGACGGGCAGCCCCGTAGATACGCTGTTCAACACCGCTACGGCGCGCGAATGTCCGTTTGACCGCTTCGACGGATATACAATCAGCAGCACAGGACATCACATAATCGTGTGGCGTGAGACGGAAGCTATCTACCGCCGTTCGTTCAGGGCGACGGTGTATGACTACGACGTGAGGCGCCGGTATGTGAAACCGCTGTCGGACCGCCCCGGGAAGCTGATGATACCGACCTTCTCGCCCGACGGGCGCATGTGCGCTTTCGTACGCGACGGGAATATATGGATAAAGAAGTTTGACTTCGACACCGAAGTCGAGGTCACCAGAGACGCCGAACCAAACAGGATACGTAACGGGATAACCGACTGGGTGTACGAAGAAGAGTTCGCCGTAACCAGCCTTATGGCCTGGTCGGCCGACAGCGAGATGCTGGCGTACGTACGCTTTGACGAGACCGACGTGCCGGAGTTCTCAATGCAGGTCTACGGCGAAGGGACCTATCCGGGATACTACCGCTTCAAATACCCCAAAGCCGGGGAGCCGAACTCCAGGGTGACACTGCACTCTTACAACGTCGCCACCCGCGAGGTAAAAGAGCTGAAAGCGCCCATAGACAACGAAAGCTATATTCCACGCATAGTGTTCACAACCAGTCCGGACCAGTTGGCGGTTATGACCCTCAACCGCCATCAGAGAATATTCAACATGTACTACGCCAATCCCAAAAGCGGCGTCTTCCGCCTCATACTGCGCGAAGAGAACGAACGATACGTAAACTCCAACTGGCTCGAATCCATAAACTTCCACAAGAACGGCTTTACCTACGTGAGCGAGAAGGACGGGTACGCCCACGTCTACCTCCATACGCCCACAGGGGTCATGCAACGGCAGGTGACGCAGGGAGCGTGGGATGTGACCAGGCTATGCGGCTACGACGAGGCCACACAGACCGTTTACTTTGAATCGGCGGAGGAAAGCCCACTGCGCCGCTCGGTCTATAAGACAGACGCCAGGGGAGTGAAGACCAGACTGTCGGCGGCCGATGGTACAAACCACGCTTACTTCAGCGACAACTATGCATACTACGTCAACCACTATTCCAACATATCCACTCCCGTAAGCATAACGGTGAACGAGACCAGGAGCGGTAAAGTCCTGCGCGTATTGCAGGATAACGCTCCGCTGAAAAAACGCCTCGCAGGCTACGACCTGTACGGGGGGAAAGAGTTCATCAAAATACATACTGCGTCGGGCGTCGAACTTAATGCGTGGATGCTCAAACCGGCCGCATTCAGCGAAAGCAGGGAATATCCCGTCCTGATGGTGCAATACAGCGGCCCCGGCTCGCAGGAGGTGACAGACAGTTACAGCTTCGGCTGGGAGTATTACCTGGCCTCAAAGGGATACGTGGTGGTGAGCGTAGACGGCAGGGGCACGGGAGCCAGGGGCGAAGAATTCAGGAAATGCACCTACATGCGAATGGGCGAGACGGAGTCGAAAGACCAGGCCGAAGCCGCCCTGGAACTGGGTAAGCTCCCATACGTGGACAAAAACCGCATCGGCATCTGGGGATGGAGCTTCGGCGGATATAACACCCTTATGGCCATGAGCCGCGGCAACGGTGTGTTTAAAGCCGGAATAGCCGTGGCGCCCCCGACCGACTGGAGGCATTATGATACGGTCTATACCGAACGGTTCATGCGCACACCGAAAGAAAACCCCGGCGGATATGACGCCACATCGCCCGTCAGACTGGCCGGGAACCTTCAGGGCAAACTTCTGCTTGTGCACGGCACGGGCGACGATAACGTGCACTTCCACCAGACGATGGAATACGCCGAAGCCCTGGTCCAGGCCGGCAAACAGTTTGAGATGCAGATATACAAAGACCGTAATCACAGTATATCGGGCGGCAATACCCGCTACCATCTCTACACACGCATGTCGGAGTTTTTATTCAACAATCTGTAAATGCATAACAGGAAACCGGACTGGCTGAAGGTCAGACTGGGGGGGACCGAAGGTTTTGCGCGGACAAAGGACATCGTCCGTTCGCACGGCCTGCATACAATATGCAGCAGCGGCAGATGCCCCAATATGGCAGAATGCTGGAACCGCGGGACGGCTACCTTTATGATATGCGGCGACATTTGCACGCGCTCATGCAGGTTCTGCAACACGCAGACCGGCCGCCCGTCGCCCCTGAACCCCGACGAGCCTGCGCAGGTGGCGGAGAGCATCCGCCTTATGGGGCTCAGGCATGCCGTCATTACGTCGGTAGACCGCGACGACCTGCCGGATATGGGCGCCGGCCACTGGGCTGAGACCATCATGGCGGTCAGGCGTGTAAACCCCCGGACGACCATCGAAGCGCTTATCCCCGACTTTCAGGGTAAAACCTGCCTGGCAGACATCGTGATCGGGGCGGCGCCCGAAATAATCTCACACAACATGGAGACCGTCAGGAGGCTTACGCCGCACATCCGCAGCAGGGCCAGGTATGACGTAAGTCTGGCATTGCTGCGGCATATAGCCGGACGGCAGGTAACGGCCAAAACCGGCATTATGCTGGGACTGGGAGAGACGGAGGAGGAGGTGAGCGAACTTATGGATGACGCTCTGTCGGCCGGCGTATCCATTCTCACCATCGGGCAATACCTGCAACCCTCGGCTGCTAACATCCCGGTATCGGCCTACATCACGCCGTCGCAGTTCGAAGCGTACAAAACCACCGGACTGAAGAAGGGATTCAGGTTCGTCGAGAGCGGCCCGCTGGTTCGCTCGTCTTATTATGCGGAAAAACATATCTGACCGCGGGAACTTTCCCGCCCCGGCGATTGTTATTTTAATATAATACACCCGAATGCATACCAGAACAGAAAAGATATTGAATAACCAGGCAATAGGTATCACCCCCCTGTTGCTTTCCATGATTATTGATATCTACGTTTCACATATCACCGCCTTCGTCGTCGGCCTCCTGCTTTCGCTCGCGCTCCTGGGAGTGTTCCATCTCTTTGTCAGGAAAGACATCTATCAGTTCCTGCTCCTTCCCACGATCGCGACCTACGCCTGTTACTCTGTCTTCCTTTTCTTTGACACCGGGACATATCTGGAGATATACTCCCCGATTATAGTCGAGGTTTTGCTGGTATCGATACTTGGCTTTACGGGGTTTTTCAGACGCAGCATGCTGTGGCGCGTCAGGAACCTGCACCTGCGCCACCAGGTATCCTTCAGGGCTACGCTCACGGAAGCCTTCTTTGTGGCCGAGATACTTCAGACCCTGTACACGTTTTACCTCTTTATAGTACTTATCTATACCCATCTGCCCAAAACCTCGACGTACGACGACGACGGCTTCGGGCGCCTCTTCTATCATTACACCGGGGCGGCAATCGGGGTGCTGGTCATTGTTTACGAGCATATACGGCTGTTTGTCATGAGCAGGAAGCTGAAAAACGAAGTATGGCTACCTGTGCTCAACGACAAGGGCCGCGTAGTGGGCCGTATGGCATACTCGGCAGGGAAAAACTCGCGTATAAGGCACTACCACCCCATAGTTCGCGTAGCGATAGTATATAAAGGTATGCTGTACATGACCCAAAGGGCAAAAGACAGCATAGTGTCGCCCGAATTACTGGATCATCCGTTCTCCCGGCACGTATTATTCCACCACAGCCGCGAGAACACGGTGCACGACATCATCGGCAAGCTGCGCGAAGACGCCTCGGCCAGGCCCCGCTTTATGATACATTATACGTTTGAGAACAATAAGGTCAAACAACTGGTCTCGCTCTATGCCATCTCCCTGCACACCGAGGAGCAGTTGCGCCTGCTCACGGGAGGCAAGCCCTGGACGGCCGGCCAGATAGAAGCAAACCTGAAAGCAAACATATTCAGCGAATACTTCTGCAAGGAATTCCCCTATCTGCAAAACACTATCCTGCTGGCCGAGAGGGTACGCTCATAATCCGGCGCACAGGAACCGGGCCGCCCGCCCCCCGCATGGGGCGACGGCTCCGCCCTGAGCCTGAAAGCCTCAAAAGTCTTTCAGCACACAGGATACCGTACACTAAGGCTCCGGCGGAATTTTGATTACATTTGCAGGGTATTAAACATCTCTTAACCTCCCGTAATGAAGTACTACCTTATAGCAGGCGAAGCCTCCGGCGACCTGCACGCCTCTGACCTTATGGCGGAGCTGAAGAAGGAAGACCCTTCGGCCGACTTCCGCTATCTGGGCGGCGACCTGATGCAGGCCGTCGGCGGGCGCCTGGTGGGCCATTACCGCCGGATGGCCTTTATGGGCGTCGGTCCGGTATTGCTTCACCTGCCTGAGATACTGCGTAACATGAGGATGTGCCGCGAGGATATACGCCGGTATCGCCCCGACGTGGTCATACTGGTAGACTATCCGGGCTTTAACCTCAAAATAGCCAGGTTCGTGAAGACTGAGCTGAATATCCCCGTCTGCTACTATATCTCCCCGAAGATATGGGCGTGGAAGCGCTACCGCATCAGAGACATACGCCGGTACGTAGACCGTATGCTCTGCATCCTGCCCTTTGAAGAAGACTTCTACCGTAGCCTTGGCTACCCGGTGGATTACGTGGGTAATCCCTCGGTTGACTCGGTCGCCCGCTACCGGCATGAGGCCGGCGCCCCGGCTTCCGCCCCCGGCGCTCCTGTTATCGCCCTGCTTGCCGGCAGCCGCCGTCAGGAGATAAAAGACAACCTCCCGGCGATGCTTGAAGCCGCTTCAGCATATGGCCGTGATTACCGGCTTGTAGTGGCCGGCGCTCCGGGGATCGAGAGGTCTTATTATGATCTGTTTACCGGTGGGCGGCCCGATGTAACGGTAGTATCGGGCGAAACCTACGCTTTGCTCTGTCAAAGCCGCGCAGCCCTGGTCACATCGGGTACGGCTACACTGGAGGCGGCTCTTTTCCGCGTTCCGCAGGTGGTGTGTTACCGCACGCCGCTGGCATGGCTGACGGGCTTCATCTTCCGCCGATTCTTCCATACGCCGTACATATCGCTCGTCAACCTGATTGCAGGCAGGGAGATAGTGCGGGAGTTGTTTGCCGACCGCTTCTCGGTGGATGCCATCGGCAGCGAACTGGGGCGGATACTGGGCGACAGCGACTACCGTAACCGCATGTTGGGCGGATACGACGAGGTTGCCGGCCTTCTGGGTGAACCGGGGGCCGCCCGGCGCGCAGCGCGGTTACTGACCGGATGGCTGGCGTAATGCCGGGAAGGGCGGCTTCCCAGTGTTGGTAATGGTGGCTTCCCAGTGGTGGTAAGAGTGGCTTACCAGTGTTGGTAAGAGCGGCTTCCCAGTGTTGGTAAGAGTGGCTTCCCAGTGTTGGTAAGAGTGGCTTACCAGTGCGGCGGGGAGATTATGTGAAACGCGCCCGTGGCGCGCCTTCTGTTAATTACTTATATTACATACTAATACTAATCTTTAAAAAGAAACGAAAATGAAGACAATCAGATGGACAATCGCCTTATCCCTCCTGCTGGGAGGAGCGGTAGAAATGGCCAGAGCGCAGGAAGCCGTCACCGATGAGGCCCTGTTCCGCGATGCGATACAGACGCTTGCTTCCGATGAGTTCGGCGGCCGCAAACCGCTTTCAGTGCACGAAAAGCTGACGGTGGACTACATCGCCGACAGGTTCAAATCGCTCGGACTGTCGCCCGGCAACGACGGCAGCTACTTCCAGCCTGTACCGCTGCTGACCGTCGGTACGCAGATCAGGAAAAACGAGATCGCCGTAAGCGGGCGCAAAGGCTCCGCAACGCTCAAACCGCTTTCGGACTTTATCCTATGGTCGCACCGGACCGACAGGAACATCCGCCTCGCAAAGGCCGAATACGTCTTTGTCGGCTTTGGCATCAACGCCCCGGAGTACGGCTGGAACGATTACGAAGGGATTGACATGAAGGGCAAAATAGCCGTCATCCTCGTCAACGACCCCGGATACTACGACGACAACCTCTTCCGCGGAAAGAACATGACTTATTACGGACGGTGGACGTATAAGTTCGAAGAAGCCAACCGCCAGGGTGCGGCCGGGGCCTTCGTCATCCACGACACCGGGCCGGCTTCCTACGACTGGACGGTGGTGCAGAACTCCTGGGCCGGCAAGAACCTCGGCCTGTACTCCGACAGGGAAGTCCTGGCTTTCAAGGGATGGCTGAGCAACGACGCCACAAAGCTGTTGTTTGATAAGGCCGGCTCGTCGTACGACCAGTCTTTCGCCGCCGCGCAGAAGAAGGGCTTCAAAAGCTTTACGCTCGCGCTCAGAAGCACTATCGAACTGACTAACGACGCCCGGATAGAGAACTCCTCCAACGTGGCGGGCCTTATCCCCGGCACCGACCTCAAAGATGAGTATATCATCTACTCGGCCCACTGGGATCACTTCGGCATCGGTATAACCATCGACGGCGACAGCATCTACAACGGTGCAAGCGACAACGCGTCGGGAGTGGCCGGACTGATGGTTATCGCCAACCGCTTCAACCAACTGCCGCAACGCCCGCGCAGGTCTATCCTCTTCCTCGCCCTGACGGGAGAAGAATCGGGCCTCCTTGGCGCTGAGTATTACGCCACGCATCCGATATTCCCGGTCGCCAAAACGGTGATAAACCTCAATATGGACAGCTACGCTCCCCGCCACCGCACCCGCGACATCGTCCTGGGAGGCGCCGGCGAGTCTGACACCGACAATTACGTGATAGAAGCCGCGGCCACACAGGGACGCTCCGTCAGGGTGCCGGCCAGCCAGACAAGCGGAGGTTACTTCCGCGCCGACCACTTCAGCTTTGCAAAGGCGGGCATACCTGTCGTAGTGGCAAGCGGAGGCAACGACTATCTTGACCCCGCAGGCGTGGAGGAACAAAACGTGACCCTCGGTCAGCGGAGCAACTACCACAAGCCCTCCGATGAGTACCACTCATGGTGGAACGTGGGCGGCTCGCTCGACGACATCTACCTGCTCTACGGTATCGGCCTGCGGCTGTCTAACGACGGATACTTCCCCAAATGGAACGAAGGCGTCCCCTTTAAGAAGGTGCGTGAAGAAAGTCTTAAATGATACCTGCGAAATGAAACAACCACATTCTTTATTCGCTCTCCCGGTCGTTTGCCTGCTGGTGTTGACGGCAGCCTGCGGCCGGGCCCATGAAAAGCCCATAGGCGAGGTAGTAGACCAGGCCCTGGCCTCGGCCGCAGAGCAGTCGCTCAGGATGGCCGCAAAGTACGAGTCCGACTCCCTGGCCCTGCCACGCTCATATGCCGACGGACAAGACGTGTCGTCTGACTCGCGCTGGTGGTGCAGCGGCTTTTTCCCCGGCCTGCTGTGGTATCTGTACGAGAACGACCCGCGGCCCGAACTCCTTGCCTATGCCCGCCAGTACACCGCACGGGTGGAACGCGAGAAGTATAACACCCACACCCACGACCTGGGCTTTATGCTCTATTGCAGCTTCGGCAACGCTCTCAGGCTGACGGCCGACACTGCCTGCCGCGAAGTCCTGCTCACAGGCGCCCGCTCGCTATCCTCGCGTTACAACCCTTCCATAGGTCTGATACGCTCGTGGGACCATACCAACGGGGGACAGTGGCAGTACCCCGTCATAATAGACAATATGATGAATCTGGAGCTTCTCTTTTGGGCCGCGCGTGAATCGGGCGACGCCTCCTTCCGCGACATTGCCGTAAGCCATGCCGACCATACGATGGAGCATCACTTCCGCCCCGACTTCAGCACCGTCCATGTAGTCTCATATGACACGGTAACCGCCATGCCGCACGCCCGGCAGACGCATCAGGGCTTTGCCGACGGATCGGCATGGGCGCGCGGGCAGGCTTGGGGGCTGTACGGCTATACCGTGGCTTACCGCGAGACTGGCGACAGACGTTATCTGGAACAGGCGGTGCAGATTGCCCGTTTCCTCCTCTCTCACCCCAACATGCCCGGCGATTATATTCCGTACTGGGACTTCAATGCGCCCGGTATTCCCGGCGAGCTTCGCGATGCTTCGGCGGGCGCCATCATCTGCTCCGCCCTCATAGAGCTAAGCGGATATGTCGACGATGTCCTCTCTGCGCAGTATCTCAGGGTTGCCGAAAAGCAACTGCGCACCCTTGCTTCTCCACAGTATACGGCGGAGCCGGGCGCGAACGGCGACTTTATCCTTATGCACAGCGTAGGCCACCTGCCGGGAGGTTCAGAGGTAGACGTACCACTCACGTACGCCGACTACTACTATGTAGAGGCCCTGACCAGAGCGTCGCGCATACCTTCTCTCGGCGGGAAATAACGTGCTACGGGATGGATATGACCACCCGCATGGATGCCCCCGGTTAACAGGGTCAGGAGTTGCAGGTCTTAAGGAACGGGCCTGCAACTCTCTGCGGCCCGAATTACGGCTTGAGGCCGCACACGCCGACTGCGCCGGATTATGCGCATAATCTGCATTAATTATGCCCGACGCGCCTGCATACTATACATATTGCTACATAAGCGGCCGGCATAACGTTAATTTATTACTTTTGCCGACTGATTCGTAACTTAAAATATAAAACATATCATGGCAAAAAGAGAAGACGCCCTCAGGTACCACGCCGAGGGGAAACCGGGGAAAATAGAAGTAGTTCCGACCAAACCATACAGCACGCAGTCAGACCTGTCGCTGGCATATTCGCCGGGAGTAGCCGAGCCCTGCCTCGAGATAGAGAAAAACCCGATGGATGCGTATAAGTACACGTCAAAGGGCAACCTTGTGGCAGTAGTCTCAAACGGCACGGCCGTACTCGGACTGGGCGATATCGGCCCCGTGGCCGGCAAACCGGTGATGGAGGGGAAAGGACTGCTTTTCAAGATATTTGCAGGCATAGATGTGTTTGACATCGAGGTAGACGAGAAAGACCCTGAACGATTCATACAGACCGTAAAGGCGATAGCCCCTACCTTCGGCGGCATCAACCTTGAAGATATAAAGGCGCCGGAGTGCTTCGAGATAGAAACACGCCTGAAGGCCGAACTGGATATACCGGTAATGCACGACGACCAGCACGGGACCGCCATCATATCAGGCGCCGCCCTGGTGAACGCCCTTGAGATAACGGGCAGGAAGATAGAAGACGTCAGGATAGTGGTGAACGGGGCCGGGGCCGCTTCCATCTCGTGCACCAGACTATACGTTATGCTTGGGGCCAGGAAGGAGAACATCATCATGTGCGACAGCCGGGGGGTTATATCCGTAGAGCGGACTGACCTTAATGAGGCGAAGAAGGAATTCGCCACCCGGCTGAATGTGCATACGCTCAAAGAAGCCATCGCCGGGGCGGACGTATTCCTGGGTTTGTCGGTAGCCGACGTGCTTACCGGCGAGATGATACAGTCGATGAACGCCGACCCTGTCGTCTTCGCACTGGCTAATCCCAACCCTGAAATATCCTACCAAGAAGCTATGGCTTCGCGTAGCGACATCATCTTCGCTACCGGGCGTTCAGACTATCCCAACCAGGTGAATAATGTACTGGGATTCCCCTACATCTTCCGCGGAGCGCTCGATACGCACGCCAGGGCCATCAACGAGGAGATGAAGCTCGCAGCCGTGAAAGCCATCGCCCGCCTGGCAAAAGAGCCTGTGCCCGATGTGGTGAACGCAGCCTACATGATGAAAAGTGCCACCTTCGGACGTGATTACATCCTGCCCAAGCCGCTCGACCCGCGCCTGCTGACCGCCGTGTCCATAGCCGTAGCCCGGGCCGCCATAGAGTCAGGCGTGTCGCGCATGACAATAACCGACTGGGAAGGGTATACCAACCACCTTCGCGAGATGATGGGATATGAGAACGAACTGGTGCGCTCCTTCATCGACATGGCCCGGACTAACCCCAAACGAGTGGTCTTTGCCGAGGCCAATCATGCCAATATGCTTAAGGCCGCCGTTGAAGCCAAAGCCGAAGGTATATGCCACCCCATATTGCTGGGGAACGAAGAAAGGCTCAACAGGATAGCAGCGGAGGAAAACCTGAATATCGACGGCATAGAGATCGTAAACATGCGCCACGACAGGGAGAACGACCGCCGTACGCACTATGCCGGCATCCTGTCGGAAAAGAAAGCGCGCGAGGGGGTCACCTTCTCCGAAGCTTACGAAAAGATGGTTAACCGCAACGCTTTTGGCATGATGATGGTAGAAACGGGCGAAGCCGACGCATTTATCACCGGAGTGTACAGCCGCTACTCCGAAGTGATCAGGCTGGCGGAAGAGATCATCGGCATCCGCCACCCCTATAAATACTTCGGGGCCATGAATATCCTTATCAGTAAAAAGGGTACGTTCTTTATGGCCGATACGCTCATCAACCGCCACCCCTCTGCGGAGGTGCTGAAAGACGTGGCCCGGCTGACATATGACTCGGTCAGGTTCTTCGCCCACGAGCCGGTGATGGCGATGCTCTCTTATTCGAACTTCGGTTCCGACAGGCAGGGCAGCCCCCAGAAAGTGCATGAGGCCATAGAATACCTGCACCGGGAGCATCCTGAGATTATGATAGACGGAGAGATGCAGGTTAACTTCGCCTTCGACAGGAAACTGCGCGACGAGACCTACCCCTTCAACCGCCTGAAGGGGAGAGACGTCAACACCCTGATATTCCCTAACCTCAGCTCGGCCAACAGCGCCTACAGGCTGCTTCTGGAAATGGGCGTCGGCGAGACCATCGGCCCGATACAGATGGGGCTGAACAAGCCCATACACTTCACCGACCTGGAAAGTTCTACCCGTGACATACTGAACCTGACCGCCATAGCCGTTGTAGACGCCATAGTGCAGGAGCAGATAAAAAAGCGGGAAGTCATTGTGTAATGGAAATAAAAGGCTATTTTTGCCGCGGTTAAAAAGAATTGAAATAGAGGGAGATATATAATGATAGACAGGATAAGGACGCTAATGGGGGAAGTGGAAGGTTTGAAAGCTGCCAATGCCGGCGAGATTGAAACGCTTCGTATAAAGTACCTGAGCAAAAAGGGCGAAATATCGCAGTTGATGAACGATTTCCGCGACGTGCCCCCCGAACAGAAACGGGAAGTGGGACAGTACCTGAACCAGCTCAAGGAAAAAACACAGCAGAAGATCAACGAGCTTAAAGACAGCTTTGCCGACGCCGACGCACCGTCGGGCGACACAGACCTCACGCGCACCTCTTACCCCGTTGAGATGGGAACCCGTCACCCCTTATCGATAGTAAAGAAAGAGATATGCGATATATTCGGACGCCTGGGCTTCAGCATCGCCGAAGGGCCTGAGATAGAAGACGACTGGCATGTATTCTCATCTCTTAACTTCGCCGAAGACCATCCGGCGCGCGATATGCAGGACACGTTCTTCATCAGTCATAACCCCGAAATCATCCTCCGCACACATACCTCCTCGGTGCAAACGCGCGTGATGGAGCAACAGCAGCCCCCTATCCGCATAGTCTGCCCGGGACGGGTCTACCGTAACGAAGCCATCTCATACCGTGCGCACTGCTTCTTTCATCAGGTGGAAGCCCTGTACGTAGACAGGAACGTTTCTTTCGCAGACCTCAGACAGGCCCTGCTTTTCTTTGCCGGCGAGCTGTTCGGGGCCGGCACAAGGATACGTCTGCGCCCGTCATATTTCCCCTTCACAGAGCCATCCGCCGAGATGGATATATCATGTAACCTTTGCGGAGGCCGCGGATGTCAGTTCTGCAAACACACCGGATGGGTCGAGATACTGGGCTGCGGCATGGTTCATCCCAACGTACTCGACAATTGCGGCATCGACAGCCGCATATATTCGGGCTATGCCCTGGGAATGGGGATAGAACGTGTCACGAACTTAAAATACCAGGTGAACGACCTGCGTCTGTTTTCAGAAAACGATATACGTTTCCTCAGACAATTCGAGTCTGCCAATTAATTGATAACCTATTTATTTTACCATCCCCCGGGCTTATAACCGGGTCCGGGGAAACACACCACAGGGGTATGCGTAAAGAAGAACGGTATAAAGGAGTGATCAACTGGTTTGAAGAAAACATGCCGGTAGCCGAAACGGAGCTGCACTACAAAGACCCCTTCCAACTGCTTGTAGCCGTCATCCTCTCGGCCCAGTGCACCGATAAGCGTGTAAATATGGTTACCCCGGCCCTGTTCGAAGCCTTCCCGGCGCCCGAAGTGATGGCCGCCTCCCGCCCGGAGGTAGTGTACGAATACATAAAAAGCATTTCCTATCCCAATAATAAGGCGAAACACCTTGTCGGCATGGCGCAAACACTTATTACAGTGTTCGGCGGCCGGATGCCGTCAGATGTGGACGAACTGCAAAAGCTGCCCGGCGTAGGGCGTAAAACGGCCAACGTCATAGCCTCCGTAGTATACGACAAGCCGGCAATGGCCGTAGACACGCACGTCTTTCGCGTAGCCAACCGCATCGGTCTGACCGCCAATAGCAAAACACCTCTGGAGACAGAGAAGGAACTGGTAGCCCATATCCCCTCCGGCCTGATCCCCAGGGCGCACCACTGGCTCATACTCCACGGCCGGTATGTATGCACCGCGCGTAACCCCGGGTGCGCCGCCTGCGGAATAAAAATATGGTGTAAGTATTACCTCTCTTCCTCAGTCTCAAAATGAAAGGTTCGCTTAAAGAACTGCTTATCGTCATTGCTTCCGTACTGTTCCTGTCACTGGCAATCATAGCATACTTCAGGGCGGTGGGCAAAGAGAAAGCAAACAGCCATCCCGATGCGGTCTATACGCTGGTGCCGCCCGGCGCACATACGCTTGTAGCCATAAACCGTCCGCTGGTCTTCAATGCGATGATGAACCATCCGTCGTTCCGCAGGCTTATATCGGCGGAAATACCAGGGATATACCAGGCTGTTATCAACGCCGGTCAGCAGGCGTCGCTGATTGTTTTTTCCTTTCACCCTCAGGGGATCGTCTGCTACGTACAGTCGGGGGCCAGAACGACAGGCGCGATAACCGGCGATCTCCTTCCCGGGAAGTTCATGCCATACCCGCCCCAGAGGCAAACCGCAGGCGGGATAGATTTTTACTACTATCCCGATACCGGCAGCCGCTTTTTCGGATACTACGTCCACAATGGCATATGGGCAGGGAGTTACAGCCGAAGGCTGTTGGAGCAGGCCGCTGCGCAACAGCAGGCGGGCGACATTTTGCTGCCTGCCGGAATGGACCGCCTGCGCACGTCGTTCAACGTTAACGAACCGGTAAACCTGATATTCCGGGCCGGCGAATTGGGATTAAGCGATACCGGATACCTGTCCGCAGACCTGTATATGAGTAGCGGAAACATATACTGCCGCGGCCGGATACCCTATGAAGCCGTCGCCAGCCTGCCGTACGCATCGGTAGGCGACACGCTTTCAGGCCTCATAGAAAATAAATATCCCTACCTCCAGTTCGCCTTTCAGATAGAAAGGGAAGACGAATACGTCAGCTACACCGGCTGGGCGCCAAGATAAGAAGCATATTATTTGACGTAAGTTCGATATAAGCTCAGAATAGCATCAGTTGTTTTTCACCTTCACATGGCCCTGTACTATCGCATAATCGCTGCATATCTGTCCGGTAAAGGCCTGAACCAAGATATAACATTAGTATAGCAGCGCAAAATTCCCTTCTTTTCTCTCCAAACGTACTGTTTTTGGGGAAAATCGACGGTACGTTTGCGGCAATCGACGGTACGTTTGCGGCAATCGACGGTACGTTTAC
>JAISBL010000099.1 GCA_031266215.1 Tannerellaceae bacterium
CGCTGGACATCCGTTAATTCCAATTGCTTTATTTTTCCCATTACTAATCGTATTTACTGTAAGAGAACGCAAAAGGGAACTAAATGTTTTATGTAAATTAATTATGAACATCTACTTAAAATAGAATATGGCCACGTTTGCGGTTTTCATGCGTTTGCCATGCCTGTCAGTAAGAAGTAATTGATTTTGTAATATAAATAGAGTACATTTGCGTCCACAAAATAAGAAAGACGGTCCGGTAGCTCAGTTGGATAGAGCAATAGCCTTCTAAGCTATCTGTCTTGGGTTCGAATCCCAACCGGATCACATAAGAAAAAAGTTTAATAATCAGGCTGTTACATCACAAAGTAGCAGCCTTTTTCATGCCCAAACGTATGTTTTATCCCAAATCGGTCATTAAAACCGATTGTAAATTCATAAGTCGTTATTATTAAAGTAGTTTCATCCTAAATTCTCTAATGACGGTTATTCGAAAAATTCTACATTAACTTACTATATATTAAGTGTATATAGTATATTCGAATGTCCTCAGAACTCCCCTTGGCTTACATCCGCCACGCGTCAGGTTTGGATTTTAATACATTGAAAAAGTTTCTTTTTTGCTTAATTTTGCGCCAAAATATAATTGTATGACAGCCACTCTTTTTCTTATACCTGTTACGCTTGGGGATACGGAGCATCGAAGGTCGCTCCCGGATTATAACCGCGACATTATCCTTGGTATAAGGCACTTTGTTGTGGAAGATATACGGACGGCCCGGCGTTTCCTGAAGAAGGTGGAGCCTTCGATTGATATCGAAAGCCTTACTTTTTACCCGTTGAACAAGCATACTCCGGCAGATGAGGCGGCGTCTTACCTCAGGCCCCTGGAAGCTGGCGATAATGTAGGGGTGATTTCTGAATCCGGCTGCCCGGCAATAGCCGATCCGGGAGCCGACGTGGTCGCTATGGCGCAGAGGAAGGGGTATCCTGTCGTTCCACTCGTAGGGCCTTCGTCCATACTGCTGTCGCTTATGGCTTCGGGCTTCAACGGGCAGAACTTCTCCTTCAACGGCTATCTCCCAATCGATGCCGAAGAACGCACCGCTGCCATAAAAAGGATGGAGAGCCGTGTATATACGGAGAATCAAACCCAGCTTTTCATTGAAACGCCTTACCGTAACAACAGGCTTGCAGAGGAACTGGTGCGTACATGTCGCCGGTCTACAATGCTTTGCATAGCCTCGGATATTACCTGCCCCGGCGAATTCATCCGCACCCTCCCGGTGAAGGAATGGGCCGGCAAAACGCCCGACCTCAACAAGAGGCCGGCTATTTTTCTTATATATAAATAAATGATATTATCCGTATGACAACTTATCAGGCGCACGAAACAGCAGTTATCGATCCAGGGAGCATCATCGGTAAAGGCACGCGCATATGGCATTTTTCTCACATCATGAGCGGCTGCACGTTAGGCGACAATTGCAATATAGGGCAGAACGTGGTGGTATCGCCGGGCGTAGTCCTGGGTAACGGGGTGAAGGTGCAGAACAATGTCTCGCTCTATACCGGTGTAACGTGCGAAGATGATGTGTTCCTCGGCCCCGGCTGCGTATTTACCAACGTGAGCAACCCCCGCAGCGCCGTTGAGCGTAGGCATGCCTATGAGAAAACGCATGTCGGCAAAGGGGCCACAGTCGGAGCCAATGCCACCATTGTCTGTGGAAACACCATAGGCGCCTATGCATTCATAGGAGCAGGGGCTGTGGTTACCAAAGACGTTCTGCCATATGCGTTAGTTGTTGGGAATCCTTCCCGCCAGACAGGCTGGGTAGATGAATATGGTCATCGTCTGGAGTTTGATGCAGAAGGTAATGCTTCCTGTCATGAAAGCGGCGAACTTTATTGCTTGTCAGATGGAAGAGTAAGGAAAATCGGGCCTGCCGGTCAGTAAGTTTCGGCAAGCAGTTGTTTTCTCAGTCTGGACGGGCTCTCTCCGAACTGCTTCTTGCAGTATGTTGTAAAGTGGGCGGGAGAACTGAATCCGTATTCCTTGATAATCGTACCGAAGGTGGTCTTTCCGTCTGCCAGACGTGTTCTTATATGGCGCGACTTCTGTTTCAGCATCCAGCTGTATGGGGAGTCTCCGAAATAATCGTTGAACTTCCTGTTGAAAGAGCGCACCGATATTTTGCACATATTCGCCAGTTCTTCCACTGTCTTTACCTCCTGGTAATGTTGCAGAACGAATGCCTTGAAGTCGATATTCTTGTTCAGCATCGGCGACAGGAAACGCGCCATTTCTTCTTTTGTGTAGAAAGCTCTCAGGATCAAAAACACTTCCTTTTGCTTGATTGCAAACAGGTGCTTGCACTGTATTTTATATTCCAGATAGAAAAGGACGCTTTCAAGTACCGAACGCATCGGCTGACGAATTTCTATTTTGTTAAAGATGTTAGGTTTTTTTTCTCTTGTGTGCAGCGACTCCAGCGCCATCTGGTCGCATAAGGTAAATTGATTGTCGAAGCTCAGAGATACATACCTGACATCGGTAATAGCCTCTGCGGTAACATCTGAATCCTGCGCTATGAAAATCATTTCATTATTCTGACACAGATGGTTCCTGAACTCGTTACAAGACATCATTATCTCTCCTTCGAGCAAGAAAAAAAAGTAATTAAAATACTTATCGGTAGAGCGTAGCTTTTCACCTTCCTTCACTTCATGATAGCTGAAGCCAATATGAAAGTCGGAAACATAGTTTTTACATGAAAGATGTTCCTGGACATATAACAACTGCATAAGTAAATTGTTTGTTAAAGTTAATAATAGTGACCAAAAAGATATGGCTGTAAAGTTATAATCTTTTTTTATACGTTGATTTATTTGACCGCTTTTTGTATCGGTGCACTTCTTATATGGAAATTGTTGTTTGCATGTATGTTTATTAATATCCTTATAAACACAGGATTATCTGACAACCACAGGTTTCAGGTGGTTATTATTTATTTCCATTTGATGTAACTGTCCGGCGATTCCATTTTGCCGGGATTCGTTTTTTCGATGTATATATTATGGGAATCATTCCGAATTATCTACTTTTGCCGCTCATGGTAGAAATAAACTGTTATTCCGCATACATATGAAAACATTAGAAAGATTAGTGGCCGAAAAACTTTTAAAAGTGAAGGCCGTCAAATTGCAACCCGCCAATCCCTTTACGTGGGCTTCCGGATGGAAATCGCCCATTTATTGCGACAACAGGAAAACGCTCTCTTACCCCGCCATCCGGAGTTTTATCAAACTGGAACTAGCCCGTATAATCAGCGAAAATTATGAAAACGCAGAAGCCATTGCCGGAGTTGCCACAGGAGCTATCGCCCAGGGAGCGCTCGTGGCTGATTTATTAGGACTGCCCTTTGTATATATCCGTACCGCACCAAAGGATCACGGTCTGGAAAATCTTATCGAAGGCGAACTTAAACCCGGATCGAAAGTAGTTATCATTGAAGACCTCGTCTCTACCGGAGGAAGCAGCCTAAAAGCCGTGGAGGCTGTGCGTAATTTCGGATGCGACGTCGTCGGGATGGCCGCTATTTTCACGCACGGCTTTCCCGTTGCCGAAGAAAAGTTTAAGGAAGCGAATGTAAAGATCATAACCCTTAGCAATTACGACGCAGTGATTGAAGAAGCTGTGCGTACCAGCTATATCAGTAAATCCGAAATAGCTACTCTGCATGAATGGAGAAAAGACCCTGCCAACTGGAATCATAACTTATAAGTAAGTCCCCTCTCTTTGTATGATGACAGAATTTGTAAGCGATATAAAAACCATACCGTTCAATGATGACCGGATATTTAAAGTGCTGTCCGACCTCTCCAACCTGGAAAGGGTGAGAGATTCTATTCCGGGAAACAAGATAAAAGACTTTTCGTTTGACAGCGACTCATGCAGTTTCTCCGTTGACCCGGTCGGGAAGGTACGGTTTAATATCGTGGAGCGCGAGCCTAACAAGACCATTAAACTTGCGGCGACCGACTCTCCGGTTCCCCTCAATATATGGATACAACTCAAACAGGTGGCCGAAGATGACACCCGCATGAAGCTGACTGTACGCACCGAACTGAATCCCTTCCTCAAACCAATGGTGTCAAAACCCCTGCAGGAAGCTGTAGACAGAATATCAACCTTACTGGCCTCTTTCCCTTATTAACATAATCGCAGATGAATCAGAAGCTCTGGGAGAAAAACACTTGTACAGACAGGGAAGTAGAAGTCTTCACCATAGGTAAAGACCGGGAGATGGACATGTACCTTGCCCCTTACGATGTGATGGGTTCGATGGCGCATATAATTATGCTCGAAAGCATAGGCCTGCTAACCCGCGACGAGTTGGACGTACTGCTGGCCGAGCTGAAAAATATCTATACCATTGCCCGTGCAGGTGGATTTGTGATAGAAGACGGGGTGGAAGACGTACATTCACAGGTAGAGCTGATGCTTACCCGCAGCCTGGGCGATACGGGAAAGAAAATTCACAGCGGGCGTTCGCGCAACGATCAGGTCCTCTTAGATTTGAAATTATTCACCCGCGCCCGCATAAGAGAAGTCGTACAGAGCGTTTCCATGCTGTTTGATGTGCTGATAAGCCAGAGCAATCGTTATAAGGACGTCTTACTGCCCGGATACACTCATCTGCAGGTAGCTATGCCTTCGTCTTTCGGACTATGGTTTGGCGCATACGCAGAAAGTCTGGTTGACGATCTGGCTCTCCTGCAGGCTGCTTACCGGATATGCAACCGCAATCCGTTAGGTTCGGCCGCCGGTTACGGCTCTTCTTTCCCATTGAACCGCCGTATGACTACCGAACTTTTAGGCTTTGACTCTATGAACTACAATGTGGTCTACGCCCAGATGGGACGAGGTAAAATGGAACGTACCGTGAGCTTTGCCCTAGCAGGAATTGCCGCCACACTGGCGCGCCTGTCTTTCGATGCCTGCCTGTTCAGCAGTCAGAATTTCGGCTTTATCAGACTGCCCGACAGGTATACCACCGGCTCCAGCATAATGCCGCACAAAAAAAACCCTGACGTCTTTGAACTTACGCGGGCAAAATGCAATAAGATACAGGGCCTGCCCCAGCAAATCACTTTAATAAGCAATAACCTGCCGTCGGGCTACTTCCGTGATCTGCAGATTATGAAAGAAGTCTTTCTGCCTTCTTTCGACGAGTTGGAAGATTGCCTTCACATGGCGACGCTTATGCTGAAAGAAACGGAAGTGAACAAATCTATTCTGGATGATAAAAAATACGACCCTATCTTTAGTGTGGAAGAAGTCAACCGCTTAGTCCTCGCAGGCCTTCCCTTCCGCGACGCCTATAAAAAGGTTGGACTTGGGATCGAATCCGGCGACTTTATTCCCTCCTGTAAGGAAATTCATCATACACACGAAGGAAGCACAGGAAATTTATGCAACGATGACATAGTATCGATGATGCAGCATGCCATAACAGGCTTCGATTTCGAAAAATCAATGGAAGCGGAGCGCAAACTGACCGGAATGTCTTTATGAAACGTATATTTTTATGTCTGCTGGCACTCATAGGAAGCTCCTGTGAGAAAGCTTTTATATCAAGTATACCCAATTACCCCGTCTACTTAGAGTTGGATCTGGCTTTTGAAGATAACGTACTGGTTCCTGTGCTGGCCTATAAAATATATACGCCTCAAAATGTCAACCAGGCCATTGAAAAGACAGGATTTGGAGGCGTATTGATCTTTCATGGTATTAACGCCTATCACGCTTTTGATGCTGCCTGTCCGCACGAAGCCAGTCGCACGGTGACAGTCGGTGTAGACGACGACCATCTTTATGCAGTCTGTCCCAGGTGCCAGACAAAATACGACCTTACTTCAGGAGTCGCCAACCCTGTAAGTGGCCCAGGCCGGGAACAGCTAAAGCCTTACCGTGTATGGGGTAGCGACAGCAAAATATATGTAGGGAACTGATAACTATCTTTATTCTAGGAGAATAACCTCTGTGTGTTAGGTCAACCGATTCAGAGTATCCCCTGGGCCATCATGGCTCTTGCGACTTTCATAAAACCGGCGATATTAGCTCCTTTAACATAGTTTACGCACCCGTTGGGGAGAGTTCCATATTTCATGCATTGCTCATGGATGGATTTCATTATGACCTGCAGCTTTTCATCAACCTCCGCCGCTGTCCAGCTCAGCTTCATAGCATTCTGGCTCATCTCAAGTCCCGAAACTGATGCGCCCCCGGCATTGGCAGCCTTGCCCGGAGCATACAGTATGCCTGCTTCATGAAAGGCATCGACCGCTTCCGGCGTCGAGGGCATGCTTGCGCCTTCCGAGACGGCGAAACATCCATTTGCCAGTAACGTTCTGGCATCCTTGCCGGTTAGTTCGTTTTGCGTAGCGCTTGGCATAGCGATGTCACACTTCTCATACCAGGGACGTGCGCCTTCTACGTATTTGCAGCCATATTGCTCGGCATATTCGCGTATACGCCCACGGTATAGATTTTTCAACTCAGCAATAAACTCCAGCTTCTCCGCATCAATACCTTTCGGGTCATAGATATAACCGCCTGAATCAGACATTGTAACCACCCTGGCTCCAAGACTGTTTAGTTTTTCTACCGTGTATTGGGCCACATTGCCCGAACCTGAAACGGCAACCACTTTGTCTTTAATGCCGATGCCGCGTGTCACCAACATCTCCTGAAGGAAATAGACGTTACCGTATCCCGTAGCTTCAGGACGGATCAGCGAGCCGCCGAACTCAACTCCTTTGCCCGTAAACACGCCCGTGTTTTCCCGTGCCAGTTTCTTATACATACCGTACATATAAGCAATCTCACGTCCTCCAACACCTATATCACCTGCCGGCACATCCGTGTCAGGGCCTATATGGCGCCATAGTTCAGTAATAAAAGCCTGGCAGAAGCGCATTATTTCGGCATTGGACTTTCCTTTAGGATTAAAATCGGATCCACCGTTAGCGCCTCCCATAGGCAGCGTTGTAAGCGAGTTTTTAAAGGTTTGTTCAAAAGCAAGGAATTTAAGTATAGACAGGTTCACGGAAGCATGAAAGCGTATCCCGCCCTTATATGGCCCCAAAACATTATTGTGTTGCACACGGTATCCCATATTTGTATGCACCCGCCCGGCATCGTCCGCCCATGTAACCCGAAAGGATACAATCCGGTCAGGAATACAAAGACGTTCTATCAGATTGTTTGTTTCAAATTCCGGATGCTGGTTATACACCTCTTCAATAGAAGATACCACCTCATCTACTGCCTGATAATATTCAGGTTCGTTAGGAAATCTCCTTTTAAGATCCTCTAAAACTTCGTTTACTTTCATAATAATTAAATGTATTAAGAATATTGCGCACAAAAAACATTATTCCCGCGCAAAGGTAGGTTAAATTCCAAGCTCTACAATAGGAAAAACAAATTTGGTTTTGCTGAGAAACAAGGATATAGAAGTACATTTTTCATACCCGCAGGTGCTGCGGTTTGTTAATGTTACATCTGATAACCTGTGAATATTGCCGGAAAAAGACATTGAATCTACAGCATTGGAAATATTTGGCAATATCAGATAGATTGTTTAGTTTTGCTCGTCTTTCAAAAAAAAATTATGCTCGAATGGTGGAATGGTAGACACGAAGGACTTAAAATCCTTTGGCTATTGCGGCTGTGCGGGTTCGAGTCCCGCTTCGAGTACTTTGCAGAACCCCAATTATCTGATTAATAGATAGTTGAGGTTTTTGTTTTAAGAAAAATCCCCACTTAATCCCCACTTATTTCTAAATAACTAAAAAAGCACACTAAAAAACCTCTGTCTTTTAATGTGCTTGGTGAATTTAAAAGCAATGCGTTCGGCATCATTTTAAGGCAAAGATACAATTTGCCATCAAAACGACAATTTTTTTTGAAATATCAGGAGGTTGAAGTGTTAATGATTGGCCAACACGGAATTGCGGGAACGGCTGGTAGCCTTTGCGCAAGCCTGTCACAACTTTATTTTTGTTATCTCTGTAAAAACAAAAATAGCTGGGCGTATCCCCGGTACTTTGGACAAATATTAATACGCCCTCATCTGTCTGCAAATCATTTGTTGACTGCAAAACTATACACTCCTGCCTGCCTGCCGTATTAAAATCTTTAATAACAATTCTTTCAATTCCCACGGGAACTGGTGAACGTTAACCGTATTGAAGCATCCGCTCTGACAAACGTGTGTAATGTCTTTGCCTTGCTGCACATTGCTTTCCTTAATTTCAGTTGCGGTGTAGGAAGGCTCCCCCATCAAACAGTGGGATATGTCATTAACTTGATGCTCCGGCACCTTCTCTGTATCCATGCCAATAGTGCAACCTCCAGCGATTTTTGAATAGTGATCTAAGCAATTGCTTAAACTTGTCTCGTTTAAGTCTGTGCCCTGATCGAAATTAATCGCTTCTTTGCACTTTGTTTGAGGCTGATTTTCATTCTTATTGCGTGTCATATTTATAAGAATTTATCAATAAAAGATAACCCGCCTTAGGTGTGACTTACACACTTACGACGGGCGTTAGTATAGTACATCGTTTCCTTTGTACCACCATAGCGGGCTATCCCTTATCTCGTTCAAAAAAAATCTATTGATTTTGCCCAAGAATTAATAAGTATGTAAGTCAATGCCAAAGCTACATCAATTTTTGAAACTTACAACTTTGCTTGTCAGAAAATAACCTATATTTGCTCGCAAAGATGTCTTTGAAATGAGAAAAGAGATAGGCAAATGGTTTATGGATATAGCCAAGTATGTGGCTACGGCGGTACTTATATCCTCGTTTTTAGGTGGCTTTGACCAAAAATGGATAATGTATTCAATTGGGGTAATAACAGTTATTCTGTCTTTACTCTTAGGATTATATTTTATTAACGATAAAAAGAAATAATGACATGGGAGCAATAGTTATGTGTTTAGTTATAATCACTATGGGTGTCGGCTTGTATATCTTTGACCATACCGAAGCGGGGAAGAAATTTTTTGACAACAAAGGTTGACCGATGTTATTAACAAAATGAAAGGAGCTAAAAACAGCAACCCGCAGTTTGAGACCGCTGGGTTTATAGGATTCTCGCGCGCGTTATGATGTCGGAATATTATCCATAAATCTTAGGGTTAAGTTTCTTTTGTATGTCCTTCATCTTGGCGTGGGTATTTATGATTTTAATCAATTCAGTACAAAGGCTCTTAAATTCCTTACGCTTTTCATAGCGGTGAAAGGTATTATAACTTATCCCGATATAACGTAAAATACCTGAAAGGCTGTATACTAAACCCACAGGGCTCCCGTTTTTGCATCTTGGCATGTTCCTGTCAAAAAAATACTCTAATGCCCTGATACGCAACCCGTCCGGGGTTAGACACAGTTTCCGGCCGTGCCTTTTGCGCAATAAATAATATTGATTTCCTTTGTGAGCTGTCATCATTTTGTTACTTATATCGTTAATGTGTTCAGATTGATAAATACCTGTTCCATTTCGGAAATATCCACGCTTTGGATAGGGATAAACGTTGGCAACTCCGAACGCTTATTGTAAGCCTCAACACTTGGGTATACAGTGTAAGTAACCCGGCCATCCGGAGGAGTGGGTATGTATAATATCCCGGTATCAGACACATAAGCAGGGTGTTGTTTTTCCTGTCCCGGCTTTTCTTTGATCTGTGTTGTTTTTAACCGTTCGGTTGTTTTCGGTTGTTTTTGTTTGATAAAATCGGACGGCGGGAATCGTACAAGGTAATCCGCCAAATCAAATCCGGCTTTCCGTTCTGTTTCAGTTGCCTGTTGTTCTATCAAAGAAGAAACAGACACGTTGCATACAGAACCCAACGCCCTTGCTTTTTCGCTCCATTCATTACCCCTGCCAGCATCGGGGAATAGTGCTACATCGCGGCCTCTCAATGCTTCATACAGTCTCCCTGACAAGTTTCCACATCCGCCACAGGCGAGCCAAATCATATCAGGCAAATATACGCTTGCTATGATAGCCGTCTTTTCGCTTTCGACAATGGCAACCGGTTTATTGTTCCCCTTCAAAAGATGCTCCCCGAAAAAACATTGAGATAAGTGAAAGCCCGGTAACTTCAAAACTGTATGTACCCATGTTATTTTATTGATGGGTTCTTTTACCCGCTTACCGGTCTGCTTATCGTATTGCATAATCTTTCCGGCGTGAACGCGCCCTAAGCCGTCTATTTGCCAAAATACCGTTGCGCCCTCCCAATGCTTGGATGTGCCTATAAAATATCGCTGTATGGCCTCCTTTGCGGCCTCAACGCCCATAACGCCACATAGGTAGTGTATAAGCCTGTTACTGTCGTATCCTTGCAGTGATTTTTTTAATATGTCTGTGTCAATGTATGATGTTCCCGGTTGAGGTTTTGCGTTTGGCTTTATTCCCGTAACCGGCATAATCCTGTCAAAAGAAATATTGTTATCTGTAAGGTATTGTTTCGGGGTGTAGTGATGTCCGCAATTATCGGCGCGGTCACATTTCCCGACAGCCGTGTGTAGCGGATCACCTGTGCTATTGTCAATGTATAATACAAAGGTTTTCCGGCCACATTCAGGGCAAATGCCCTTTCCTTTCTTTGCTAAACTGTATTTATGATATTCCATAAATTTCTGATTTTTAATTATTTGACTTATTGACTGCGTACTTGTGCGTACCTGCGTACCCTGTTCGCACAGTACGCACAGTACGCATTGGTACGCAGTACGCACTACTTAAACCATTTTCTTATTGCGCCCTCTGAAACGCCTAACTGCCTTGCAATTTCTCTGTTTGATTTACCTTGCATTTTGAGTTCGGCAGCATCCTGTTTGCGCTGTTCCTTATCCCTGTCGCTCGGTACTTTCAAATGTTCCTTTTCCGTTGCATAATAGACAAATTCAAATTGCAGGAAATTGGCCGGCTTTGTTATTTCGCACACTCCTACATTATCGGCATCATAAACTAATTCGCAATTACGTTGCTTTATTTGTTTGATATACCGTAAATGTTTATCGGCAAAACTTTCTCCGATTGCAAAACTGCTATCACAGAAATTTATCAGCATCTTACTACCCTGTAAATCGTTTCTTGTTATCGGCTTGGATAAATCCCGTTTGGGCGTGTGTGCCAAAACCAAAATAGAAAGATTGTACTTTGATTTCAATGCTTTCAGGTGTTTCATAAGCGGTAAGGCGTCTTTTGCCGTTTCCGTTCCGCTTCGCAAATAGGTGAGGTTGTCAATGATTAATACCTTTGCGCCGGTATCGGATACAGTATGTTCCAACGATTGATTAAGATAGGTTTCAAAATCCGTTTCGGTTGGTATTTCCGAATTTGGATTGATTTCTACCCGGATAAAATTACTGTCAAATGGATAATGATTGGTGAAATTATCGCTGTATCTTGCTTCAAACTGTTTGTCGGAAAGTTCAAAATCAAAGTATAATACCGGCTGTTTTTCGGCTTCCAATACAAATCCTTTGACCGATTCGCCCTTGCTAATGCTGTTGCCGATTTGGACGGCAAGAATGGATTTGCCTAAATTCGTATCGGCAAACAGTATGCACAATTCATTCTCAAACCATAATTGACCGAAAAGCATTTGAGGCGTCGGGCGGTTCTTTGCCTGTTCTATCCATTTACTGGCAGGCATTACGGTAAACAGTCCCTTGTGTTCGCCTACTTCATTTTGTTGAGCCGTCAAACTTTCCGCTTCTGCTTTGATGGCATCGGGGGTTATCCGGCTAAAGTCAAAACCCGCATCTTTCAAATTAAATCCTTTCATAATCGAATAGGTTTAATTGTTGTACATAGGACTTTGTAAATAATGATTCATCAGTTGAGTAAAAACCGGCTACAACGCGAGTGTAAGGACAAACCCCCTTTCGGATTACCTGAATGTGTCCTTTTTCCTTCATATCGGCAATGTACCGACAAATGTTCGCCCGCAATATGCCAGTTTCAATAGATACCTGCAACATTGTTTTCGGACGTTCTTTGAAAGATTGACAAACTACTTGGTATTGTGTATCAAAATGAGTATCTTTGATGGCATTTTCGGGGGCGGCAACGCCCTTTTCTTTTTTCATAACGTTTCCCCCTTTCTCAAAATTTTATTGACTTCGGATAACTCATACTTGCGTTTCCCACCGATTTCGATAGGGCACAAATAATTTTCCTTATTCCAACGCCAGAGGGTGGATAAATCTACATCTAACATTTCCGCCGTTTGCTTGCGGGTAAGGTATGTTTCCGTATTAGCATTGGCAAGTTGTTGCTCTAACTCCTTGCGTGTTGTCATAACGCAATAATTAACCATTTCCAACAATTCACCCGCCTGTACTGTAAGATTCAAAGACGGACATTCTTTTGCAACTTTTATTAAATCTACCATTGTTTTCTGATTTAATATTCTGTCAGCGTTCTGGGGGTACTAATCCCGCCCGCCTCGAAAAGTTAAGTACATTCTTTTCGTTTTACGACAATACAAAATTACAATGTCAATACAGTGATATTCAAATAAATGCAATAGCTATTAATAGTCAAATGGAAATGACTATTTATGGCTATTACACATAGAAAAGGCGCAATAGTTATTCATTGCGCCTTTTTTTGAGTATCAATTCAATGCAACCGGGAGATCGCCCGGACACCTGCATTACCACACCCTCGGATCATAAAGGACGCCAACCAGATTATTCACCACATCCCACAAGGGATAACACGGATGGCCGGTATCTATACTCGTTCCTTCCGGCGTTTCGTATTCCAGATGATCGGAAAGCAAGTTTCTGAACAGCCGCAGCGTATTCATGTAGTAGGCATAATCCTGCTTACTCTTAAACATCCGCTTTAATACCTTAACGATATAATCATAGTCCAAATTGACAGGCGTATTATCGATCCCGTCAATTACACGTAAATTCGCTATTAATATATCATAATTCATTGCTTCCATTTTGTTTATTTATTAACTGTACGTTAAGCACAAAATTTGACATGAGTATTCCCCTTGTGGTGGGAATTGTTGATACAAATAGCGTATCCAATTTCGGATTGGCTAACATTAGTTCTTTGACAGAGCGCAATACATGCGCATGTTGTTTTTGAAATTTTTCTGTAACCAGCAGTGAGTTGGTTACAAGTTGACCGTTAGAATAGTCAACGAGATTTGAGTAACTTAGCATAGTGGTATAAATTAAAAGTAACGTGCCTTTCCTGCTGCTAAGTTACTCGAAGGGAGTTAAACCGTATTAGCCATTACAACCAATACACAGGGGTACACGTTACCAATTTCTTTATAACTATAAAAAATCAGGCATAAAAAAAGCCCTCAATCGGGCATCACCTGCCCTCCAAATAACTTAGCACTACAAAAGTAAGTGATTAATTTATAATTACAAATGATTAATACCTATTTTAATGTTTTTAGAATGTTAATGGTCGGGGCTATATCTTCTTTCTTCAAATAACATTTATTGCTCTCGTTTAGAAAACTATTTATGCCTGATATATTTCCTATTTCGCCAAATTCTGTCTTCATACTTTCATAAAGTTTATTATAGCTTTCATAACCAACTAAATATCCACATTCTTTTAATGCTCTAATAATAGTTGCCGCATATTTACCTTTTTTACCGTCTAACAATTCGTGCAATTTTTTCATTAAAGCACCTTTATTTGAATGGTGCAAATAATCGGAAAATACTTTTTGAGGCTTGGCGGTATTCACTTTATTGATATTTGCTTCCGGTTGAGAGATCGGGCTTGAAAGATTATTGACATACTCAAAATAATATTGTACGTATTCCTTTATCTTTTTTACTTCCTGTTCTGAAATAAAATCAAATATGGTTTCCGATTGTTTTATTCATTGCTCCTCTTTAGCTCTGTGTTGGTCGTAAAATTCTCGTTCCAAATCACGCTTAAATACGTCGGCATCAGTTTTATGTTCATTCTTGTATTGGTTTAATCTGGCTTGCAGATAGCCTGAATAAATTGTTTGTGTATCAGTGCCCCAGTGTTTTATCAGCCATGCAACAAGGCCACAGGCTAAAACAGGCAAATTCTTGTGATCCTGTGGATTTTGTAAGTAACCCCAAGCTTTTTCATCAGTTTCACAAAATCTATACTGGCAACTGTCTTCAATATCTTTAAAACATCCTGATTTGCCATTTGCCCAACCGTTTCCGTAGATGACTGTTCCTGATCGAATACTATTGATAAAACGACATTCTTGTTTGGTCATAATCTATTCTTTATTTATTACTTCATACTTCCCACTACCGAGATATTTTACCCTGTTGGCAAATTTGTGATAAAAGGTGTACATTTCTTTCTGAAACTCCCCTACGAATTTTAACAAGTCATCGGAAGTAGTTTTTACGGTTAATGTAAAACATGTGTATTGCTTGCTTTCAAAATATCCTTCGGGTTTACAAGACGGAATTTCTATCGAAAATTCAATGTCATTTTCCCACAATGGAATAAACATTTTCATTGTCTCGGCGTATGGTTCGTGTATGATAGTGCCATCGGCTTGCCCAACAGCACAAGTTTTTCCTTCCCACGATTTTTCTTTTACATCCTTTTTGTCTTCCCATGTTGTTGCCTTAAACACAATTTCGGGTGGTTCTATTGCTTCGGTTGTTTGTCCCTTGCGTGTTTTTAACAGTTCGATGAAGAATATCATTAACCAATCATCATCAAAACAATCGCTTATGATAAACGTTCCATCTTTAATATAATAACTGTCATTGTTATTCTTGTAAATTTCAGGATTGAAAAATGGTTTGCCTTCCCACTTTATATCGAAAGTGTATTCAATTTCATCACATTCATTCAAATTATGATACAAAAATTCGAGTTCAAAACTCTGCGCTTTCAGTGTTGCCATAATTATTCCAACATTTTCACAAGTTCCGCTTTCATTTCTTCATCAATTTCACGGTAACGGGCAAAGGCTTTGCTTCCTTCTTTGTGCCCTGAAAGAGAGCCTACTAAATTAGGGTCTTTCACTTGCTTATAAAGATTTCCAACGAAACACCGGCGGGCAAGGTGCGATGAGGCGATTTCATTAATAGGTCGTTTTTCCTCTTCCCTTGTAGTCGGATTAAGTACCGTAACAATGCGCGTTACCTCTGACAGTCTGAATATATCTTTTATTGCATCGTTGTATTTTTGTTCGGAAATGTAAGGTAGTAACGTTTTGCCTTCAAAGTAGGCATATTTGTTGAGTATTTCCTTTGTTATGGAATTAAGCGGTACGCGGACGGTTATGGGGTGTCCGTCTTTTGTTTTCCGAGGGATGTATTCTATTGCACCGTTGATAATATTTTGCTTTGTGAATTTGTAAAGGTCGGAAACGCGGCATCCAACCAAGCATTGAAATACGAATATATCCCGCTGTACGGCCAAATTCGGTCGTTGAGATAAATCTGTGTTGTAAATTTTATTCCGTTCATCAATCGTAATATAAACAGGTGTGCCGTATAAATCCGGCGTACTCTCATAATTCCTGAATGGGCGGTTTGTCGTTTTTTCATTATCCAAACACCAATTGAAGAACGCTCGAAGTTTATTAAACAGCGCGTTAATAGTGTTCATCCCTCTTTGTTGAGGTTTTGATGTTTTCCTTTTGGTATTTGCTATTGCAGGGAATTTGTTGTAAATATCTTTATACTCATCGTATAGTGTGTATTCATTGCGCAAAAAACTTTCAAAGTCTTCTATTGTTTCGCTTGTAATATTATCCAATTCTAATTTAAAGTCTCGATTTTCTGATACAGAAACAAACAACTCATATCGCTGCAAAGCTCTTTTCAATACCATAAAGTTTTTTTCTCGGACTTCTGACAATTTGCGTTTTCCCAAAAATTCATCAAGGGTATCAAAGAAGGATCGCTTTTGTTCGGATTCCGATTCTTCTGTTGGGGCATGTTTCCCGCGTTGATAGTATTTATCAATACAATCCTTTAACCATTCAGCCTGGATTTCGTTCTTGTCTATGGTTTCGCTGAACGCTGTTTGTATTGAAGCAGTGAGGGAGTTTAATTTTTCCCTTTGGTTGGCAAGGTATTGTTTAAGTTCCTTTTTCTCATCATTCATTAACCGATAGTTCGGAATAATGATCTGTTGTGCTTCGCAGCCCCAATGTTCGGCAGGAATAAAAATGTTCGCTTTAGCTTGCTGGTCTATTTTACCATGCTTAAACCTGATCCTTATTTCCTTTTGCGGGTTTGTGTCCGACTTAGCGGATAGTGATAAATAAATTGTTGCCATAATGCTACTGTTTTAAATTCAAAACAAAGATACGGCAATGATTCGATATTCAAAGAAAAATCCCCACTAAATCCCCACTTATTTTCAATTTGCTGCAATTTCGTGAAATTAAAAACAAACTTGTTTTCTTGTAAATAGGTTATAATTAATGATTTACAAACAAAGGTCAATAGTAGTAAATTTCATCAAATTGCATATTTTTTACTCCCGCTTCGAGTACAAAGAGTGTTGATTATCATCACTCTTTTTTACTTACAGAACCAAACGCAGAACCTTTTGCTAGAAATCAAAAAGAACGGCTCGACACTCCAAGGGTAGATAAAATTTGCCTGTGTATTTTTGAATGGCAAGACCATGCTAATTTCTCAGTCAGTGATCGTAAGCAATATTGTAACAGGCAAGTCATCCCCATCTCTAGACAATCTTCTCAAAATAGCAGATGCTTTAGGAGTTGATATTCTTTACTTATTATATGGTGAAAAAAAACACGAAGACAAAACTACTATTACCTGCCCTCCAAATAACTTGACATCAAAAAGATAAAAATATTTTTGAACAACCAAAATTGAGAAAAAGTTGCATATACGTCATTTATAAATTACCTTTGTGATATGAATAAAATCAGAGAAGTAGTTGTATATAAGAGTTATTTTGATGACTTTTTCAGTAAACAGCCTCAAAATATAAGAGACAAGATTATTAAGATATTGGACATTATTGAGCATATAGAGCGCGTTCCTGTTACTTATCTGAAATATTTGGAAGGCACAAACGGTTTATTTGAAATCCGTTCACAACTCGGGAGTAACATATTTCGCATATTCTGCTTTTTTGACGGAGGGAAACTCGTAGTGCTGTTGACCGGTTTTCAGAAAAAGACACAAAAAACGCCAAAAGTAGAAATAGAACGGGCTGAGCGCCTGATGAACGAATATTATAATGAGAAAAGAAAGGAGAAATAAAAAATGGAAGTACAAACATTAGAACAAATTAAAGAACGTTATTATGGTAAAAAAGGAACTGATGAACGCAATCGAATAGAACGTGAGTTGGAAGCCTTACATATTGGATTTCAGATTCGCAACGCAAGAGAGAAAAAGAAAATGACGCAAATGGAACTTGCCGACAGAATAGCAAAAAAGCGCTCTTTCATATCCAAAATGGAAAATGACGGAAGTAATATGACTGTCAAAACGCTATTTGATATTGTTGAGCACGGACTTGGGGGAAAGTTGAAGATATATGTAGATGTTTGATATACATTAGAACTTATATAGCAATCCTACATCTAAGCCATTTGCATTAAAGCCTGTGGAGTATCTTATCTGTACGCCTGTATCGTGGTAAAAAAGCCCTCCGCCAATTGAGGCCTGCTTTATCGAATTATACGATGCCGAAACGAACGGCGTCCAGAGACGCTCTTTCTCGACCGTCCTTACAATTGTTACCGGCGTAAAATCATACTTCAGATCAGACACCCTGTTATACTGCGTGCTGAATGACGCGCCCAGCTTCCCGTACTGATTGCTAAACAGCGTCTTGCTGTAAAAACGCTTTAGTTCATATCCCCGGATGATGGCTAAGGTGTCTACTTTATGTGTTACGTACTGAATATTATCAATATAAACCGTATCAGTTTTGACGGGAAACGTAACAACTTCCGGCATTTCCGTACCGACCGGCTCAATATTCGTGATCGTATCGCTTACCGGATCGCCTTTGACGTATTCCGTTTTCGTTACTACTTCACAAGGAAACAACAACAGTATTTTGGGGAAGTAATCATTTTACATTTATGAGAAAGGATATGAGGAAGACCGCATATCCCGGATTTTATCAACAGGTCATTCTGCGGTGTCAGGATGGATTGCTGTCTTTACAGCTGGAAACGCCGGAAAATCCGTTCAAATGCGGAAGTCAAAGTCACAAACACGGTCGACCCCGCCACCACTTATGTTATGGTATTTATTTTTTTCTACCTTTGCCAAACATGTATTAGTAAAAATATCACATTAATATTTTTTTGTATGAAAAAATGCTTGAATGGTTTGTTGGTGTCCTGTTTAGCCCTCTCTTTTATGGGCTGCCCCCGCACGGATGAAGGAGCTAAAGAACAAGAGGCTAAAGGTGAGGTTATTGTTTTGAACAAAGTAGACTTTCTGGCTAAAGTATTCAATTATGAAAAGAATACCGAACAATGGGTATACGAAGGAAATAAGCCATGCGTTGTAGATTTTTACGCCGACTGGTGCGGCCCCTGCAGGAAAGTATCGCCTATACTAAAGGAACTGGCTATGGTGTACAAGAATGAGATTGTTGTATATAAGGTGGATGTGGATGCCGAAAACGAACTGGCGGCGGCCTTTGGCATTCAGAGCATCCCCACCCTGTTGTTCATTCCTGCGCGTGGACTGCCCCAGATCGCCCAGGGCGCGCTTCCACGCGAAGAACTTATCAAATGCATTGACAGCTATTTATTAGGGAAAGAATAATTCCCGGCCTGCGCTATTCTTCTATCCAACGGACTATTTCGGGAGCGTCGGGCAGGGTCCGGGGTTCATAGAAGCCCGCCCAGTTGCCGTTCTCATCTATCAGGAACTTCTGGAAATTCCATGTCACTTCGGCGTCTTGTCTGCCGTTCTCGCTTTTATTGGTCAACCAACTGTACAGGGGCGCTATATCGCCGCCCTTAACTGATATTTTGCCCATCATGGGAAATGTGACGCCGTAGTTCAGGGTGCAAAACTCCTGTATCTCTTCGTTTGTACCGGGTTCCTGCTGCCCGAAGTTATTAGCGGGGAATCCTATAATGGCAAAATTCTTACTGCCATATTTGGCATACAACTCCTGTAGCTGCTTGTACTGCGGAGTAAGTCCGCATTTGGACGCTACGTTTACCACCAGGACTTTCTTTCCCTTAAACTCCGATAGCGAAAGGGATTTTCCGTCAATGGTCTGCACTGTAAAGTCATGAAAGTTTTTATTCTGCTGTGCATACACAGAAACCGACATCATGATTGTCGAAAGAAAGAGAATCAGTGTTTTCATAAGAAATGGATTTTTGTAATTAATATAAATCTAAACTGTGTGCAAGTTATAACATGAAGGTATATGCCGTCACGACCATCCCTGGGCTGTCAGTTTAACTTCGCCCCCGTCCCGTCCTACCAGATAACTGCCGGCCGGGGCGTCGGTGATATGCCCTATCAGGTGTACGCCTTTCATTGCAAATATTTTTTCATACGCAGCCAGTGAGACTGTGAATAAGAGTTCGTAATCGTCGCCTCCGTTGAGAGCTGCGGTTACGAGGTTCATGTTGAACTGTTCCGCCATTGCCGCTGTCTGAAAGTCAATAGGGATACGGTCTTCATGTATGCGGCAACCCACATTGCTGTCGCGGCATATATGCAACAATTCGGATGAAAGACCGTCGGATATATCAATCATAGACGTTGGCATAATACCTGTGTCGGCCAGCATTTCTATAATGTCGCGCCGCGCTTCGGGCCTTAGCTGGCGCTCGAGCAAATATTCCTTTCCTCCGAAATCGGGGGAGAAATCTTTTTCTCCGGCAAATACGCTTTTCTCTCTCTCCAGCAGTTGCAATCCCATATAAGCGGCGCCCAGGTCGCCCGATACGCAAATCAGATCGGTATCTTTGGCTCCGCTGCGATATACGGCCTTTCCCTTTTCCACTTCACCTATACAGGTGATGCTAAGTGTCAATCCTGTAAGAGACGCGGATGTGTCGCCGCCTATCATATCGACTTTATAGTTATCGCAGGCAATTTGCAGGCCGCTGTAAATCTCTTCTATGTCTTCAACGCAGAAGCGTTTGGATATACCTATGGAAACGGTTATCTGCCGCGGCTTTCCGTTCATTGCATAAATGTCGGAGAAGTTTGCAATAGCGGCTTTGTATCCTATATGCTTCAGCGGGGCGTAAGTCAGGTCGAAATGGATTCCTTCAAGCAAAAGATCGGTAGTCACCAGTATCTGCCTGCCGTCGTAATCCAGTACGGCGGCGTCATCCCCTACTCCTTTAACTGTCGATTCGTTTTTCAGGACAATCTTTTCAGTGAGATGGCGGATCAGTCCGAATTCGCCCAGGGCTGCTATCTCTGTTCTCGTGCTCATTGTTTCATATGGAATATATTATTGCGCCTGAAGGTAGTAATATGATTCTTTATACAGTCGTCGAACGAGAGATTTGTTTCCTTACAAAAATTAATATGGATAGGAAGATAATAGATAACCTTTTTCCACTCATCCGGGATGAACGGGTTATGAAGCAGCCTGACAGCGTCTTTTTCCGTTACAAGGATGAACTTGTCGGGCGAATCCATACGGTTGAACGTTTCCTTTATCCTGCGGATATCCTGTCTGTCAAATACGTGATGATCGCGAAAGAGCATTGTTGTCACCTTTTTAAAGCGTTCCTGCGCTTCGGCGATAAAGAGCCTGGGCGACGCTATGCCGGCCAGCAGCAATACCTCATTCTCCACATTCAGAAGGGGGCCTTCAGCCGCATTGTCTGTATGTACGGGAAATACGGGCAGGGCTTTTCCATAAACAATACGTGTGAAGTAAAGGTGCTGGTAGGGTTGTAAACCCATCTCGTTTTCTATGATCCTGAAGTCTATCGGGTGTATATTCCCGGCGCATTTGGAGACTACGATGATATTGGCGCGCTTCATATTACTTTTCGGTTCGCGCAAATGCCCGAAAGGGAGCATCCCGTCTTTGTAGAACAGCCGGTTATAATCTGTAATCAGGATAGAAAGCGAAGGCGTCACATACCGGTGTTGAAAAGCATCGTCGAGCAGAATGACTTCGGGCCGCTGCGTGTCGGGGAGCGCCAGTAAATTGCATATTCCCCTCCTCCGTCTGTTATCGACAGCGACGAGCGCATCCGGGAACTTTCTTTTCATCTGATAAGGTTCGTCTCCTATTGTCAGGGCGGTATCGCTGTCTCCCGCCAGCAGGAAATTCTTTGTTTCACGTTTATATCCCCGGCTCAGTACCGCCACTTTATATTTTTGGCTGAGCAATCCGATCAGATATTCCGTATGCGGCGTTTTACCTGTACCGCCGAGAGAAAGATTCCCTACACTTATAACCGGAATCTTATATTCTTCGGACGGGAGTATACCGCAATTGAACAACAAATTCCTGACTCCCACAATAATTCCATAGATAAGCGAAAACGGAGCTAATAAGTAATATAACTTAAACGTATTTCCTGGTTTAGGCATAATTTATTATAAAGGTTGAGCGTCATAGAGCAAGCGTGCCTGAATGTCTGTATTATGTTTTATATTGTTCAATGCTTTCAGATATTTATATTCTTCTCCGATAAAACTCTTTATCAGTGATATTTTCAGGTCTTCAAGCTGTTTGGCAAAAAATCCCTGCAGCAGGTCCCTGTCATCTGATATGTGCCTGATCCGGTATTCGTCCAGTCCGGCCAGTCCGGCTGCGGCTGCGACGGCGTCATCAAGTCCTCCGAGAGCGTCTACCAGTCCTCTTTCAAGCGCCTGCTCGCCTGTCCATACACGTCCCTGCGCGATTTCGTTTATCTCTTCTTTTGTCTTCCCCCGGCCATCGGCGCAGCGGGTCAGGAACAAATCATAGATATGCTCCGTATAAGCCTGCATAATCCTTTTCTCGTCATCCCGTGGCTGGCGCGAAAGATCAAACATATCCCCGTAGGTGTTTGTTTTGACCACATCGGTAGTAATATCCAGTTTCCTGTATAAGCCGGCGGCATTGGGTATAACGCTGAATACGCCGATAGAGCCGGTGATTGTATTGTGTTCGGCGATAATTTTGCTGGCGGCGCATGAGATATAGTATCCTCCGGAGGCAGCCACGTCGCTCATGGAGACTACGACAGGCTTCACTTTCTTAAGCTCCGTCACTTCTTTCCATATCTGTTCCGATATATAAGCGCTTCCTCCCGGCGAGTTAACGCGTAACACTACGGCTTTTACATTCTCGTCCCTGCGCAGTCCGGCAAGCTCTTCGGCCATCTTTTCCGTAATCAGTTTGCTCCCGTATATATCCGCAGCCGCTTCGTTCATTATCTCGCCTTCGGCGTACAGGACGGCTATCTGGTCGGAGGCGGCCTGAAGTGGTTCTTTCACGTTCTTCATTTTGCTCAGTCCGGTTGTTTTCAGTTTATCCCCGGTTTGTCCGGCAAGCTCTTTCACATATTCTTCGGCATCAGCCTTATATTTCAGTTCGTCTATGAATCCGAGTTCAACTGTTTTTTCTGCGGAAGACAGCATATAGCCCTGGTCGGCAAAGTTATTTATATCTTTTGGTGTGAGGTTACGGCTTCCGGCCATGCCGTCTGTAATGTTGCGCCATATCCCCTGCTGGTAGGATGTGATCTGTTCCCTGTTCTCGTCGCTCAGCCTGTCGAGCATGTACCGCTCAACGGCGCCTTTGTAGGTTCCTACCTTAAATACCTCAAACTCAACGCCGAGTTTATTATATATCCCTTTGTAGAAAGTGGTTTCGCTGACAAGTCCGTGAATGTCCAGAGCGCCGAGGGGGTTCAAAAACATTTTGTCGGCTACCGAGCACAGGTAATAGCAGCCCTGTGCATAAGAATCTCCGTAAGCTACGATAAATTTGCCGCTTGCCTTAAAGTCCGTCAGCTCCCGGCGGATCATCTCAATGCCGGTCGTCCCGGCAGACAATGCGCCGGCCTGCAGATAGATGCCTTTTACGTTGTCATTGTTTTTTGCTATCCGTATTGATTTGATTATGTCTTTAATGGAAAGGGACTGTACCGCTTCGCCAAAAGACAGGAAGCTGAACGGATTTTCCGTTGCTGTTTCCTGCAAATTCCCGCTTAAAGACAGCTTAAATACTGTATTTGATTTAGGTACATATTCCGGCGAATGCCCGAAAGACACCGCCATTCCCATAATGGTGAAAATAGCTATTATAATAACTAATCCTATTGCCAGCAATCCTCCCAGTGCAGAGGCAAACATTGTTTTAAAAAACTGTTTCATATTCTGTAATTGTTTAAGGAAGTGTTTTTACCAGCGCAAACGTACATAAAAATCATGATTTACAAACACGCCGGATAAAAATAAGGGCTCATCTTCCGGGTGTATGGTTTTGTCGTATAATGCAGGGGTTTTTCAACCCGAAGGGCCTTATTGTCTGTCTGTCTTTAAGCTCTGCTTACGTTATGTACAAATATGCCTGCATTTTGCATAATCATATTTGCAGTTCTCAAAAGAAATACTTACGAATAGCCAAAGCTTACATACGAATCATCAAAACGTACTTACGAATCTCCAAAACGTACCTACGAATCATTGAAACGTACTTACGAATCGCCGGAACGTACTTACGAATTGCTAAAACGTACTTACGAATTGATGAAACGTACCTACGAATCGATGAAACGTACTTACGAATCATCAAAACGTACCTACGAATTGCTGAAACGTATTAACGAATCATTGAAACGTACTTACGAATCGTCGAAACGTACTTACGTTTTAGTGATCCGTAAATAAGATATTTACCTTCAGAGGTATGTTTATTGTATAGTTTATTTATATCCGCCTCAGTTTTTTTGCTTTATAATCTATTTATTTAACCTTTAAGATACAGTATATTACGGACAAAGCAGCAACACCTGAAAAACCGGACTGAGGAGTTCCTGTCTTTTGCAAAATCAATCAATAACCACCGGACACCTGCCTGTATGCGGCTCCTGTTGGCACCAAATATTAAATATGCTTAAATTCAGGGAGAAAAATTATAAGGATTTACCCAATCCTTTTTTTATGATGAAATTTGCGACCGTAGTTTAAACTAATCTTTTAGAAATAAGATACTGTTATGAAACGAGCATGTAAAAAACTATTTACGCCCAGGGCGATTAATAAAACGCACTGCGGGTTCCATACATGCATTAAATTAAAATATTTTATTAGTATGAAATCATTTGATAAATTATGCCTGCTGGCTATGTTTTGTATAATCACAGGTTGTGGGCCGCAAAAGGCAAACGAAGGTGAAAACGCGACTATCCTTTCTGTTGTTCCGGAGTCAATGAAAAATGAGGTGAAGATATCGGAAGCTTTTTCTTCTGCAAAATATATAAGCCTCGAGACCAGTCAGGAATTATTACTTGACAATATTCAAAAGATAGACCATAAAGATCGTTTTATCTATGTCTCCGACAGGTTTGCAGTATATAAGTTTGATGAAGATGGAAGTCTTTTGTCGAAAATAAAAAAAGTCGGACCAGGGCCGGACGAATATTTAAGCGTATCCGATTTTGAAGTGAGCGAGGATGGGTCGGTCTGGATTTTAAGCCGTAGTAATCAGACCCTTTATAACTATACATGGGAAGGCGAAATGACAGGTAATATCAAACTGAATTGTTGGGCGGCTAAAATGCTCCTGGTTTCACCTGAAGAAATGTGGTTGTATATAGGGAATGAGATGAATGAAAATAACCAGCACCAGTTGAAAATGATTAACCCTCAGACGGGTAGTTTGATTAGTAGTCAGTTAGAGATTGATGAAAAGCAAGCGAAATATCTTCATATAAATTCGGAAAACCATTTTAGCAGAGGCCTGAATAGCAGGGATATGTATTTTTTTAAAGTATTTGATGACAACGTATACAGACTATCTCAGGACAGTACGGTCCCGGCGCTGACGGTAAATATCAATAACAAGAACATTCCGCCATCTTTTTTTGAGAACGAGTATGAAGACGTTATGGATTTCTTTCAATCCTTATTTAATGAAGGAAATTATGCTTATGGGACAACTGCGTTTACTGAGTACAAAAATATGTATCTGTATTCCTACTTCTATGACCGGGAAAAACGTCTGTCTTTTATTTCCAAAGAGAAAAAGGAATCTGTAACTGACTTCAAGACAATTATCGAAGACGCAAACCTCTTTGGGTATCCTGTTTACTTAACAGAACTGAGCTTGTTTTTTCAAAAAAACAATGAGATAATCATTCCCCTTACGCCATCAGATATTCTGCAATATGCAGAAACGAACCTCAGTCCGGAAGATTTAAACAAAGTAAAACAGGTAATCAGATATACTTCAGATGATCAGAACCCGGTTTTGCTATTACTGTATATATAAAAGATGAAGTACGGGCCGGATAGTAACTCTCCTGTATGGAATAAACGCCGGAATATACATGGAGCTAATGCCTGCGCCGATGTGGAGCATGCTTTTACGTCGCATTATACCCGGCGGCGGCTAAGGCGAGGATGGTGATGCGGATGCCGGGTGCGGAGGAGAGCGCCCGGGCGCAGGCCGTAAGGGTGGCGCCGGAGGTTATGACGTCGTCCACCAGCAGGACGCGGCTCCCGGACGGCAGGATCCGAGTATCGGGAAACTCGAATGCCTTCTGCATATTCAGCCGGCGTTCGCTACTGTTTTTATCCGTTTGCGTCCGCGTAGCCGTGCAGCGTACGAGAGCCGTTGTATATATGGGAAGATTAAGCGCCGAGGCGATGCCGCGACTTATAAGTTCAGACTGGTTATAACCTCTTTCACGCCTTTTCGCCGTATGGAGCGGAACGGGTATGATCAGGTCTGCAACCCGTCCGTCAGGCGCCTCCGTCCGCTTTTGCAGCGCCAGGGCCGCCTGTCGCCCAAGCTGGCAGGCAAGCTCCGTGTTACCGCGATACTTTAAGGAAAAGATCAGCTTCTGCACGTCGCCGCCTTTCTCGTAGCGAAGGAAAGCCGCCACATTCACGATATTCTTCTGTCCGGCGAAGAGCACAGCCGCCGGATGGTTGTGCCGGAGGGTGAGGGAATTTATATAGGGAAGTTCCGAAAGGCACTCAAGACAAATCTGCCCTTCCTTTTCTATCAGCAGGCTTTTGCACAGGATGCAGAGCCGCGGGAAAAAGAGGTCAGACAACTCATTCAGTATCATCATACCAGTCACGGTCGACTGCCTGAAACAGCCGGTGCAGGCAGTACACTGTTTCGCGGTGTTCAAACCCGCGGCCGGCGGCAAAGCGCATAAGCTTTGTGAATACATCCCTGTCGTCTTTCCCCTTCGTGGTCCTTTTCTTTTTCTCAAGCACCGAAAGGAGCATCGACAGGTAGTCGGTACTGTCTATCCCTGCAATGGCGTCGCGGCAGACATCGTCGGGGATATTCTTCCTTCGCAGCTCGCAGGCTATTTTGATGCGTCCCCAATGGTTAAAGTACACCTTGTCGTTGACAAAGCTGCCGGCAAACCGCGCCTCGTCTATAAACCCCTCTCTCATCAGCGTTGCAAGTATGCGATCTGCCGCCGGGGCGGCCAGGCCGGCGGCATCCAGCTTTTTACGTACATCGGAGGCGCACCTCTCGGCCCCCGAACAATAAGCGGCCATACGGCCGAGCGCTTCTTTTTCATTCATTGGATTCATATCATCGCCTTTATTATCCTGTCTTTCCCTGACAGGTCTTGTATGATTTTGATTTTAGCGTATCCATGTGCCGCCAGTGCGGCGGCCGTTTCTTTTGCGAGCAGGGAGTTAACTTCAAGGTACAGCGTCCCGCCCTCCCTCAGCTTAGCGGCCGAGAGGGAAGCTATTGCGTGGTAAAAAGTCAGGGGATCGCTGTCGGGCACGAACAGGGCCTGCGGCGGCTCGTAAAGCAGAACGTTCCTTTCCATATCCGCCTTCTCAGACTCCATCACATATGGGGGATTGCTCACGATGATGTCAAACGTCCCCTCAATATCACTTACGGCACGGGCGGGCGAGAGGATGTCTGTCCTGACGAACGACACCACGGCGTTGTTCATCACGGCGTTCTCGCCGGCCAGGCTCAGGACGTCATCATACAAGTCCGCCGCCACCACCTCAGACCCCGGCAGGTTCAGGGCCAGAGCCACGGCAATACACCCGCTCCCGGTGCCAATATCCAGCACCCTTGCCGGCTCCCGGCCGGAGGAATGATCTCCGGCGATAAGCGCCACCAGTTCCTCTGTCTCCGGCCGTGGGATCAATACCCTCCGGTCAACCATGAAAGGCAGTCCGTAAAAAGACGTCCGCCCCAGTACGTACTGCACGGGTTCCCACTGGCGGAGGCGCTCTACCGCGCGTCCGACGGCTTGTTTTTCAATAACGGATAATTCTTTACCTTTGGCACCCATCAGAAGCTGGTAGGGCCGCAGACCACATACGCCTTCCATTATCATGCGGACGAAGCACTGTGTTTCGGTCTCAGTATACATCCCTTCCAGCGATTTTTTTATGAAGCCAATAGTTTCAGTCATACCCATTGATTAGTTAGAGCGCAAAGATAACAAAAGCATATGGAGACAGAAGAAGAAAAATACATGGCGCGCTGCATTTTCCTGGCCCGTCACGGAGCCGGCAGGGCAGACCCCAATCCTATGGTAGGGGCGGTAGTTGCATACCGTGGAAGCATCGCAGGCGAAGGATACCACCGCAGGTACGGACAGGCCCACGCCGAGGTAAACGCCATCGCGTCGGTGAAAGACCGGTCTGCGCTGCGCCACGCCACGCTGTATGTCAACCTCGAACCATGCAACCACCACGGCAAAACACCGCCATGCACAGACCTTATCATAAAAGAAGGCATACCGCGCGTGGTCATAGCCTGTTCAGACCCTTACCCGGACGTATCGGGCCGGGGCATCAGCCGCCTGCGCGAGGCGGGCGTGGAAGTGATAACCGGCGTGATGGAAAGGGAAGCCCGCGAACTGAACAGGGTCTTCATCACAAGCCACACCCGGAAACGTCCATACATATACCTGAAGTGGGCGCAGAGCGCCGACGGCTTTATAGACCGGGTGCGGACAGACGCCTCGCTCCCTCCCGTCATCTTTTCTTCCCCCGCAACACTCCAACAGGTGCACAAGAAACGCTCCGAGGCGATGGCTGTCATGGCAGGCACCCGCACCGCCCTGCTCGATAACCCCCGGCTGACCGTGAGGCTGTGGAGCGGCCGGTCTCCAACGCGCGTCGTACTGGACAGGAACCTTCGCATACCTCAGAGCAGCCGCCTGTTTGACGGCGAGGCTCCGACGCTGGTCTTTTCGGCCCTTGAACGTACCGGGGCCGGCGGGGTGGAGTATATAACTATCGACTTTGAAGCCGATGTGCTCCGGCAGGTGCTGGCGCACCTGTACGCCCGCCGGCTGACTTCGCTGCTGGTAGAGGGCGGGACCATGCTGCTGGACAGCTTCCTGAGAGCAGGCCTGTGGGACGAGATACAGGTGGAGACCTCCTCACTCGTACTGGGTGAAGGTGTAAAAGCCCCTTACGTGGAAACCCGCACCGCCACTCCGTCACTTAAGACATACCGCTATGGAGAAGATGCAGTATAACGGGTTGCGGACAAATACCTTCAGCCTGCACATCTTCCGCACCGAAAGGACCAACTTCTACATGACGCTGGCCGACGGCGTACTGCACATAGCCTGTCCGCAGCGTACGGACTTTGAAGACCTCCGCGTAAGAAAACTCATCGGGAACATGATTGAAAACGCACTGCGTTACGAGGCAAAGCGCATATTGCCCGCCCGTCTGGATAAGCTGGCGCGGGAGCACGGGTTCTCATACGCCAGAGTGCGCATATCCGGCGCCGCAACACGCTGGGGCAGTTGCAACTCAAAGGGTAACATCAACCTTGCATTCAGGCTCATGTACCTCCCCGACAATCTTATAGACTACGTACTTCTTCACGAACTGTGCCATACCGTGGAGATGAACCACGGCAAGCGTTTCTGGGCCCTGATGGGCCGGGTCACCTCCGGCCATGTATCCGCACTGCGTGGAGAACTGAATACTGCGGGGTATTCGCTGAGGCTTTTTATGAAATCCTTCTGGGATGATGTCTGCCGGGCGCTCGGGAAAGCGCCCGCCTGACGTTTGTTGCCGGGAATCAGAACCTTCTTCCGCCACCACCCGGAGGCCCGCCGCCCGGAGGAGGTCCGCCACGGCCAGGTCCGCCAGGTCCGCCCGGCCTGCGGGCGTCGGAGGATGTCGCGCCGCCCTGAAAGACGCTGAAGCGATAGATGAAATGCACCATGAAGTAGCTGTTCAGCGTATTATATTCGGAGTCGGTATAGCCCGTCGAAGTCACGTTACGCGAGATATTGCTCCGCTGTTGCAGAATATCGTATATTTTAAAGCGTAACGTCCCCTGATTGCCCTTAAAGAGCGACTTCGACAGCGAGGCGTTCCACATCAGCTCTTCCTGCTGGAAGCCGCTCGAATAGCCCGAATTGGTAGAATACATGATGTCGCTCTCAAGCTTGAACGAAAGCGGGAAGTATACGATGGTAGTCCCGCCGGCCCCGTAGTTGAACGTGTTCTGGTTATTGTCGGGCTGGAGGGAATACCGGCTGTTGTTATACCGGATGTTCCCGTTGACGCCCAGGTCTATTATATCAGAGCGGAAGTCGATACCGGCCCGTTCCATCACCACAAAGTTCTTATTCACGCTCTTCTCCGCATCAATGAAAGCCTGGCTGTTGCTGTATGAACCCATCGTCATTGAGTTTACGGTGAACTTTTTGTTCCTGAGCGGCGTATTCATCATCAGGCGCAGATCAGCGTTATAATTACCGTTGACATTGGCATAGGTGGTGTGGCGTATCCCGGCCGTGACATTAGTCACGTCGGATACAATATCATTTATCGTATAATCGCCGTTGAACATCACCATAAGGGCGGTTTGCTGTTCGGGCATGAACCTCTGGAAGCGTATGGACAGGTCGTTGATGTAACGCGGCGACAGGTTGGGGTTACCTGTCACGGTATTGTTAGGGTTGGATACGTCGGCGACAGGTTGTAACTGGGTCATGCTTGGCTGCGACGTGCGCCCGTTGTAGTCTATACGCAGGTTTGACTGGCGGCTGAACATATAGTTGAACTGCGCCATAGGCGAAAGGTTGAGCACCGAGCGCGACAGGTCTGATATGACCTCATCGTCTACAAAGTTCTTACTCCTGCTGTACGAAGGATCAAGGTTCATACCGACCGTAAAGTTATACTTCGCCCTTTGCGCCTTAAAGCTCAGACTGGCGCGCTGACTGGTGAAGTCGTTACGGTAGCTCTTGCTGTATGCCGTATCCAGAACGTTATACTCGCCCGATGCGTCGGGGGCATAGGTGTATTTAAGGGCCTCCTGCTGCCTCTGGCTGAAACTGTAAGTAGCCTGGAGGAAATTATTCCTTCCCAGCGGCTCCACCCATGAGAGGTAGGCCCGATAGTTGTAACCCGTGTTCCTGTACTGGTAATGCTGGTCTATCAGGAGGTTGCGATAGGCGTTCTCTTCGCCGAAGTACTGTGTGTTGGAATAGTTCACGCCGTCTTCGTCCGACTCGTTGTAACCTCCCGAAAAGGAAGCGCTCAGCACCCGTCCCCTGGAATTCAGCTTGCGGCTTACCTCCAGCGTGGCGCTGAGGTTATAACCGTTGCCGTCAGACGAGGTGTTCGCATAGCCTTTGTTAAGCGTATCCCTGCGTTCCACGTTTGCAGGGTCATATCCCTGGAGGGTGAAATAATCACCGGTCTCCCAACTATGGCTCTCGCTGTAAGTGAAATTGGGGCGGAAGATGAGGCTTGTCATCGTATCGGGTTTCCACTCCAGCCTCAGGTTCCCCCCCATGTTATTATTTACCCTGTTCCTTTCGTCCGTCTCGCTGGTATATTGCGTCGTGTCTCCGCGCAGGAGGCGTTGTTCGAAGCTCTTGTTCACAGCGTCGTTATCAGAGCGCGAATACCTGACGTTACCGTTCAGCATAAGCGTCTTTCCATACTCTTTGCCGAAGTTAAGCCCGGCGTTGCCTGAGGTAGTCACCCCGCTCCCCCCGCCTCCGAAGCGGAATCCCCCGGCGCCTCCGCCTCCACCCTGAAACATGGTGGAAGCCAGGTCGGAGAATCCCATATTGTTCGTATTGTTCACACCACCCATAACGGTTACCTGGTCATTGTTGACGAAACGGTTGACCATTGCATTCCCTTCATACCGTTCCTGACTGCCGTATCCGCCGAAAGCATTCCCGAACCAGCCCTGTTTCATTCCGGGCTTGACGGTGAGGTTGATGATGGTTTCTTCTTCACCGTCGTCAAATCCCGTCATCATCGTCATGTCGCTTTTCCTGTCCACCACCTGGAGCTTGTCAATCATATTTGCGGGAAGGTTTTTGGAAGCCACGTTAGGATCGTCGGAGAAAAACTCCTTGCCGTCCACCATTATGCGTTTGACCGACTTGCCATTGACCGTGATACCCCCCTGGCTGTTCACTTCCACTCCGGGCATCTTTTTGAGCAGGTCTTCCAGCACGGAGCCTTCGGTCACTTTGTAGGAATCAGCGTTATACTCTATCGTATCGTTGCGCACAACCACTTCAGCGGCTTTAGCCACGACGACAGCTTCAGCAAGCTCAATTCCGTTATTAGCCAGCTCGATCTCGCCAACGTTCACCGGGTTGGTTCTTCCCGTGATTTGCAGGGGCTGGTAATAAGGGTCGAAGCCCACAAAGGTGACGCTCAGCAAATACGTCCCCGCACTGACGCTTTTTATGGAAAAGCTGCCGTCACCGGCCGTGATTACGCCGTTTATCATCGTACTATCGGTCACATTAAGCAGTCGTATGGTAGCGTGTTCAACCGGGGTTTTAACGCCTTCTTCCAATACTGTTCCTCTAACTTCAACGCTGGTTCTTCTTGCCTGGTTCCCTCTTTGGGCCGACATAAGAAACCCAATCAACATAAACGCACATGTAAATAGTAAAAAGCTCTTTCTGGGTTGCATAATCATAATAATATATTAAAAAAAAATCTACAACGATAGACATAGCTCTCACCCGTTGGTTTAACACTCACATCTCAATTCTTCATTATTAACATAACCCGGACGCGCCGGGGTGCGCCTGGTAAATCTGAGTTTTCGATGTAAGAAAACCAACCGCTCCCCCTCGTCGTCAATGCTGATGACGACGAGGGGGAGCGGTAAGGCAGGGTATTTCACTAACACTTAAGAAGATACTTCACTAACGCTTAAAAAGGCGCTTCATTGACATTTTAGAAGGACCTTCTTAAGCGCTTAAGGAGGTCCTTCATAGGAGCTTAAGAAGGAGCTTCATAGGGCCTTAAGAAGGTCCTTCATAGGGGCTTAAGAAGCACCTTCTAAAAACGCCGGGTAAAAACCGGAGTCCGGGATAAGGAGGCGTCTCTGTAAAACGCTCCCGGAAGTTCATCGAATTCCCTGTTATTTCCTTACAGGAGTTCACCTTTTCTGCCGGACTCATGGGCGAAAGTTCACTTCCTTCAATACCCGCATCGTTAAGGCGGCGAGGCATGAAAGTTACTTATCTTTGCCGTGAAATAATGAAGTATGAAGATAGCGTTATTAATGATAGGGAAAACAGACAGCGCCGCCTATGCCGCCGGCATAGATGATTATGCCAGGCGCATCAACCGCTACCTGCCCTTTGAAGTATGCACTGTCCCTGACCTGAAAAATACGCGCAACATGCCCTACGCGGTTCAGAAGGAGAAGGAGGGAGAACTTATCCTCCGGGCGCTGAGGCCCGGCGACTACTGCACGCTGCTTGACGAACGGGGCCGTGCGCACACCTCCGAAGGCTTCGCCGCCTATCTGGAAGGGAGGATGCAGGCTGTGCAGGGGCGGATGGTTTTCATCGTCGGCGGCCCATACGGCTTCAGCCAGCCGGTCTGCCAGGCCGCCGCTGATATGATTTCACTGAGTCCCATGACGTTTTCTCACCAGATGGTCAGACTTCTTTTCGCCGAACAGCTATACCGCGCCCTGACCATCATCAACGGCGATCCTTACCATCACGGCTGAATGCGGCTCATGAGGGCCGACAGTTCTTCTACAGACGACGCCACCAGGCGTTCGCCCGAAGCCAGCGTAAGTATAATGTGGTTTTTGTTTGTGCAGTTGACGCCCGGCAGCCTGTCTGAGTCTGAAGGCTGCCAGCCGGCGCGCCTGAGAGCGTTAGCCACCCACAAGGCCGTCAGCCTGTCTCCCCCCAGTCCTATAGGCGCGAGCGGAGTGGTGGGTTCGAAGTGTCCGGAGTAGGGGTCGAACTTCATCCCCTCTCTTCCGAAGAACGTCTCGAAGGAGCCGTCGAGTATCAGGTCTTCGGGTGCGCCCGCCTTCGCACCCCGCCCGCCTGACAGCAGCCACAAACAGTCGGCTGTGCGTACGGCCTGATCTGCGTCGTGCGTCGATAGCAATATAGCTTTGCCCTGTTCGCGTGCGAGCTTATGAAGCAGGGTCATGATCTCGATGCGGCCCACGGCGTCGAGGAAGGCCGTAGGCTCGTCCAGTATTATGATGGGGCATTCCTGAGCCAGCGTCTTGGCGATCATAGCCCTCTGACGCTCTCCGTCACTCAGTTCAGACACGTAACAGTGCGCCTTGTGGAATATCCCTGCAGCCTGTATGGCCCGGCTGACGGCGTCCTTGTCATGCCTGCTCAGACGTCCGAAGAAGCCGGTATAAGGATGGCGGCCGAGGGATACCAGTTCGCTGACCGTGATACCGCCGGCGGCCGTCTTCCCGGTCAGCGTAACGCCGACGAGTACCGACAGTTCCGAGCGGGAGTAGCTTTCCAACATCCGGCCGTTGATAAGTACGCCTCCCGCCAGCGGAGGCAGGAAGCCTCCCAGCGTGCGTAGCAGCGTAGACTTGCCGGATCCGTTGGGGCCCATCAGGCAGGTGACCCGTCCGGCCATGAGGCAGAGATCAAGATCACGTCCGACCGTCGTCCTGCCCCTGCGGCCCCGGCCGCCGTATCCGGTAGCAAGTCCAGAGGTTTGTATTACAGGCCGGCTCATGGTTAATTGAAATATTGTATGCTTCTACGGTTCATGATGACGTAAATAATGACCGGCGCTCCTATCATTGGCGTAACGGCATTGAGCGGCAGGACGACGTTTGCGCCCGGAACTACCATAAGCATATTACACGCCAGGGCCACGCATGCGCCCGTCAGAAGGGTGGCCGGGAGCAGAGATTTGTGGTTTGACGTCCCGAGCGACAGGCGGGCAATGTGCGGCACGGCCAGTCCGATGAAGGCTACAGGCCCGCAGAATGCCGTGGTGACAGCCGTCAGCGCCCCGGCCGACAGCAGTATGTACGCCCTGACGCGCCTGACGCGCACCCCAAGGTTTGAAGCATACATCTCGCCCAGAAGTAAGGCGTTGAGCGGTTTGATCAGCAAAACGGCCGCCGACAGGGCCACCAGCGTGCACGACGCGAACAGCGGCAGGCGTTCAAGCGACACGCCGGAGAAGCTCCCCAGTCCCCAGGCTACGAAGGTGTAAACCCTGTCGGCAGTAGCGTAAAAGTTGAGGATAGATATGACCGACGAGGCCAGGTATCCGACCATGATACCCACGATCAGCAGCATCACGTTATTCCGCACCTTCGACGACATGTAAAGTATGATGCAAAGTATCGCGCAGGCTCCCGCAAAAGCCGCCGCTATTACCGCCGCATATCCGCCACCCGCCAGAACATCAAATCTCCCCAGCGAGCCTCCCGATGAGAGCATCACCACCGCCACCCCAAGGTTGGCCCCGTCGCTTACGCCCAGTACCGACGGCCCGGCCAGAGGATTGCGGAAAAGAGTCTGAAGCAACAGTCCGGCTACGGCCAGGGACGCTCCGGCGAGCGTCGCTACGACAGCCTGCGGCAGGCGCGACTGTAGTATTATGTTCCTCCACGTCATACGCTCCGGCTCCCCTCCCAGCAGGATGTCCAAGACGCTGCCCGGCGGAATCGATACGGCGCCATACGTCAGGCTTCCCACAAAAAGGACGGGAAGCGCGACGGAAAGTAGTGTCAGGAGAAGAGAAGCTCTCAATGCCGCCGGGTCAGATGGAGGATATACGCAGGATGTTCAGCAAGTCGCGGTTGATGGGCTTTTCGTTGCGGATTGCTTTGGAGAAGGGAACGTAAACGATCTGCTCGCTCTGCATCCCTATCATGACGTTACGCTGGTCTTCCAGCAGAGCGTCGATCGCAGCCACGCCCATGCGGGTGGCCATGATGCGGTCTTGCGCCGTAGGCGAACCGCCTCGTTGCAGATGGCCCAGGATTGTCACCCTCACGTCAAAGCCGGGGTATTCTTTCTTCACGCGTTCGGCCACGCCCATGGCCCCTCCGGTCACTTCGCTCTCGGCCACGAGCACGATGCTGCTGTTCTTCGACTTCCGGAGGCCGAACTCGATCATGTCCGACAGCTGGTCTTGTTCCCTGGAGATTTCGGGAATGATGGCAGCCTCGGCCCCGGAGGCCAGAGCGCCGTCCAGGGCGAGAAATCCGGCGTCGCGCCCCATGACTTCGATGAAGAACAGCCGGTCGTGAGACGAGGCCGTGTCGCGGATCTTGTCCACACACTCCATGATGGTGTTCAGCGCCGTGTCGTAACCTATCGTAACGTCGGTGCCAAAGAGATCGTTATCGATCGTCCCCGGCAGTCCTACCACCGGGTAGTTGAATTCCTGTGCAAGACAGCGCGCACCTGTCAGCGTCCCGTCGCCGCCGATAGTTACCAGGGCGTCGATCCCCTCCCTTACGAGCGTACCGTAGGCCTGACTGCGGCCTTCGGGGGTTTTAAATTCCAGGCAACGGGCGGTCTTCAGTATCGTCCCGCCCCGCTGTATGATATTGCTTACGTTCTGCGTCTTGAATTCTTCGATTTCACCGGTTATCAAACCCCTGTAGCCTCTGTATATACCTTTTACTTTCATGCCGTTGTAGATTGCCGAGCGTGTCACGGCCCGTATAGCGGCGTTCATTCCGGGAGCATCTCCCCCGGAGGTTAAAATACCAATACATTTAATTGCTGACATAACTGTTTTTTTGATTAAGAGTGAGGGCAAAAGTAGTAATTATTTAGTATGACGTGAGTTCGGCACAATAAAATCAAATCCGCCGGCATGGCGACACAGGCGCTCCACGCAGGTAAGCCGTCGCACCCTGAAACAGATGAGGGTTTTCATCAGGAAACTGAGGCAAAAGAGCAGAGGGCGTCTTTCCCCGGATTTGCCCGGTGGAAAAGACGCCCGCCCCGAAAAACGCAGATATTCACATGCTAAGGAAGGCCCTGGATATTACTCCAAATTGGTTTTATATTATTGTTGTAC
>JAISBL010000063.1 GCA_031266215.1 Tannerellaceae bacterium
TCCCGACATTTTCAACCCCTAATATCCGTGAGATATAAGGGGTTGTAATGACCGGGAAAGCCGCATTTGAAACCGTAAGGATGGTATTATATGCTACGTTCTTCTTTAACGACACGGGCCTTCCTGTAGTAAGCGGTTACTTTTTAGCGTTCATAGCAGCGTGGAGGGCTTCTATTTCCAGACGCTGGCGTTCGACTTCACGCGTCTGCGCTTCAAACTCTTCGTGATGCTGGCGGTCGAGGACGGCTGCCATATCTTCGGTTGTCAGAGGCATCGAGAAGGTAGGTTCGGCGCCGAAACGCGGATCGTCATCTACGTGTTTCAGGAATGCAGCTTTTATTATGAACTGCTTTCCGTGAGAGCCGGCCGGCATCCGGATGTCATTATGCAGGCGTGAGGTCATCTGGTGGTAGACTTCCGTCTTCCCGTCGCTCGACACTATGACTATAAGCGCATTCCTCACTCCCGGAGGCCACCCGTGTACTATCTGGGCTGCGTTTTCTCCGGCCGACTGGTCTATCACTACGCGTATGAAGTCGGCGTTTACTATCTTTACCTTTACTTCGGCCACCTCGTCGGTCGCTTCGGTCCGCTTGTGGTTGCCGCCGGTTTCGCCCGGCAGCAGGAATCCCAGGGCGTGAATGTCATCGTCTGTCATCAGGCCTGCCGAATGTTCGCCGTACGCCCATGTCTTTATATCATGCAGGCACAGGCCTACGGTGGCCCTGAGCAGAGTGTTACGCAACTGGCGGTCTAAACGCGATGCCGACGGTGTTCGGCATTTGTTTATCATCACCTGTAGCTGGTCGTGGTCGCTGCTGAGTTGTCCAATAAGATGCATTGGCATTGACCAGGGGTGCTGGTTGACCTGGCTGAGCAGGTTGTCGATGTTGCTGAACTGGTCGTCAATTGTGCCGTGCCACCGCCTGATGGTGACAAGTACACCTTCGGTAATATTGCCGTGCGCTACGGCTCCTACCGGATTGTCTGAATTTTCGGTTGAATTGCTCATAATACTTATTATTAATTGATTAATATATGGGTGTTACATTTTTTGATGTGTAAATCGTAGAAAAACCCGCAGGGATTTGATTTAAACCCGTGAGGGTTTGGTTTGAGCCCGTGAGGGTTTGATTTAAACCCGTGAGGGTTTGATCTGAACCCGTGAGGATTTAATTTAAACCCGTGAGGGTTTGATCTGAACCTGTGAAGATTTGATTTAAATCCGTGAGGATTTAATTTGAACCCGCGAGGGTTTGATCTGAACCCGTGAGGGTTTGATTCGAACCCGCAGAGGTCTGATTCGAACATATACGTTGCAAATCCGGTTTTTGTGTTGTGTGTAAGAGCTGTATCAAGCATCGGTTACAGTATGGATTAACTAAAAAGGGTTGTTTTTTCTTCCTTCCCTGTACCGCTACTTAGTAGGAAGCGGTACTGAAAAAACGCCTGTATTTATAATGGTTATAATCAGGTATATAGAATGGGAAATAAAACTGTCGATAAGCTTTTGTTAAACATTTTTCAAAACAAGCGGAGAGTTTTCATGGTTTTTACGCGGTAAGGCGTTAATTTTCAAGAGTGCAACTATCAGTAATACTGCCACTTACACATTATAGTATAAATTTAGCGCAATATATTTTTTTATAAACATTTTTTAAACAGCAATAAACCAATATGTTATGCACAAATTATACCATATTTGGCACGATGTGACAAAAAATATTTGTTGAATTATATTGCTGATTACAAATTCTTTTGCACATTTGTAGCTGTAAAAATTATCTTTCAGTACCGCTTCCTACTAAGAAGCGGTACAGGAATGAAAGAGAATGACTGTTATATATGAAGGGACAGGGAGAGTATACTTAATAATGCGTCGGTGGCGCCGTACGCCTCAGATTAGTTATTAAGGATGTGGACTCCGGGGAAGTAAAAGAGGATTGGAAATAATCAGCAAATATTAGAAAGCAGGCTGTAAATTAAGCGTTTACAGCCTGCTTTGCTTTTAAGAATATTGTTGGATACTATTGTTTTTGATTATTTTTCATCATATATTTATACCATAATTGCATTGGAACTTATTTAAAGACGAGGCAGCCCTTAATGTTTTGCGTAAAGCAATAAATAAATTACCGGATATTTGAAAGCAGACAGTAATGAACAATAACACAAAAATATCAATCCGTTTTTTCGACGATCGTGAAGTTCGCGCCGTCTGGGACGAAGAGCACAATAAGTGGTGGTTTTCCGTTTTAGACATTGTCGCTGTTCTTACAGACCAGGACAACTACACTAAAACACGGAACTATTGGAAGTACCTCAAAGCCAAACTAAGAAAAGAAAACAACGAGTTGGTTAGTGCTACTACCCAACTGAAACTTCTTGCGAGCGATGGTAAGCGCTACTTAACCGATATGTTTGATTATAACGGAATTATTGCTCTCGGCAAACAGTTTCCCGGCAAAAAGGCAAACCGGTTTATCGAATGGTTCACATACAGCGACGAAAGCATAGACGGTAAAAGCAAAACAAAAGCATACGCCCTGTTTGAAAGTTCTTTTATCGACAGCATCGAAGTGGGAACAGCCAAAGGCCTACAGCAAATCCATGCCTATTTGTTCGGCGGATTGTATGATTTTGCAGGACAGATAAGACAAAAGAATATCTCAAAAGGTGGCTTTCGATTTGCAGTAGCCCACTTTTTAGGCAATACCTTAAGGCAAATTGAAGAAATGCCCGAAAATACGTTCGATGAGATTGCTGATAAATATGTGGAAATGAACATCGCCCACCCATTCATGGAAGGCAACGGCAGAAGCACACGCATCTGGCTGGATATGATCCTGAAAGAACGCCTGAGAAAATGTGTGGATTGGAGCAGGATCAGCAAAAACGATTATCTGAATGCAATGGTAAAGAGTTCTTTAGACAGCGCCACAATAAAAAGTTTGCTGAGAAATGCTTTAACAGATGAAATCAACAGCCGCGAAATGTTTATGAAAGGAATTGATTATTCGTATTACTATGAGGAAAACGAGTAGCCATTCTGCAAAATCCGACGATGTCTTACCGAGGATTATCGTTTTATCTGTATCATAACCTTCTACTGCTTTCGCCACTTGTACGCTACCCTGCAGATTGCCGCCGGGACAGACATCTACACCGTATCCGGGATGATGGCCCACCGGAATGTATCAGCCACCCGGATATACGCCGGATTGATTAGCTCCAATAAGCGAGAATCGGCCAATAAGATTTCGCTGAAATAGAAGGTTATAGCATGCAGCAAATTTCGCGGCTGCGAAAATAACCGCCGCGAAATTTCGCGCCAGGCCTGAAGTTCCATATATTTGCATCAAATTCCGCCGCCGCGAAAATAACGACGGCGATAAAAGCAAATGCCGTATGAAGTTTTATAATCGGGAGCAAGAGTTGGAACTACTGGCTCGCACAAGAGATATTGCATTCAACAATCATTCTCAGATGACTGCTTTAACAGGACGCAGGCGCATTGGTAAAACAAGACTGATTCTGAAGAGTTGCGAGGATACCCCTACTGTGTACCTGTTTATCAGGAGAAGCAATGAGGCAACTTTATGCTCTCAATTTGCAGAAACGACAAGTCGCTCACTAAACACATACATTCCATCTGAGATTACTTCTTTTGTAAGTCTGTTTGAAGCGTTGATGACGGTCGGACGGAATTTATCTTTCAATCTGGTCATTGATGAATTCCAGGAGTTCTTTTATATTAATTCATCCGTATATAGTGGCATACAGGATGTTTGGGACAGATATAAAGATACAACCCATGTCAACTTTATAGCAAGCGGGTCTGTCTATACATTGATGCATAAAATCTTTATGGAATACAAAGAGCCTTTATACGGGCGTTGTGATAGTGTGGTCAGACTAAAGCCCTTTACGACAGCAGTCCTTAAGGAAATACTCTCCGATTATCGTCCCAACTATAAGAACGACGATCTATTGGCTCTTTATACGCTAACCGGAGGCGTACCCAAATACATCGAGCTTTTACTGGATAAGAAGTGCTTCACGATGCCGAAGATGATAGATGCTGTGATACAGGAGAACTCTATTTTCCTCGAAGAAGGAAACGTTTTGCTCATTCAGGAATTTGGGAAGAAATATGGGAACTATTACGCAATCCTTTCAGCCATTGCTTCAGGGAGAAACACCGCTTCCGAAATATCAGAATCAATCGGCAGCGTCAGTATAGGCGGGCTGCTGCAACGGTTGGAAGAAGACTATGAGGTTATCGCCCGGAAAAGACCTGTACTGGCCAAAGAAGCCACTCAGAGCGTGCGGTATGAAATTACCGACAACTTCCTGCGTTTTTGGTTCAGGTACATTGTCAAATATCAGGACTTCATTCAGACCGGGCTGTTTTCAAAACTTGCCGAAATCGTAAAGGTTGACTACCCCACTTATTCCGGTTTGATATTGGAATGTTACTTCCGGGAGCAACTCAAAGAAAAACAGCAATACAAAGCCATCGGTTCCTGGTGGGAAACCTCTAAAGGGAAAGATATTGATCAGAATGAAATAGATATTGTCGCCATTTCAGCAGAATCGCCCAAAGTCTTTATTGCTGAAGTAAAGCGCCAGCGCAAGAACTTTAAGCCGGAACTGTTTCAGCAGAAGGTAGAAGTTATACGCACCAAATTATTCTTCAAAGAGGAAATAGAGACAGCCTGCCTGACGTTGGAAGACATGTAAATTGTAAAAAAGTCTGTTTGGGCGTCGTTGATGTAAGACAAATGCTACCAATCGGAGACACAGTTACGTACCTGCCCAAAAAAGTATAGTAACCAACCTGCTATATCCTGATTTCAGGAGCAAAAGTATTACATTTGTATTCGGATATAATAGTATCTGAATACAGATGTTTTCCAAATAATTAAATATAATAGTATGCCTTTACTTTACAACTTCGACATAGAAACTCCTGAAGAGTTATTAACCATTCTCGCTCAGAATATGCAGAAACGCAGGCTTGAAAAAGGACTTTCCCGGGAAGCGCTTACCAATCTTAGCGGTGTCCCGACGCCTACTATTGCCAGGTTTGAGCAGAAGCGCGCCATCTCACTGGCATCCTACGTGGCGCTGGCAAAGGCACTGGGCTATTCCAAAGCCATAAAAGACCTTCTATCCGAACCGCTATTCAGTACTATGGAAGAGCTGGAAATGATTAACAGGAATAAAAACAGAAAGAAGGGGCGCAGTGAAATCAATAAATAAACTGACAGTAACCTGTCGCAACCGGAACGTCGGAACGCTCAGTATTACCCCCGGCAATCACCTGTGTGCATTCCAATATGATAAAGAGTGGCTGGCTAATGGATTTTCCATATCACCGCTCGACCTACCGTTAAAGCCAGACTTATTCATAGCAAAACCGGAACCGTTCTGTGGGAACTTCGGTATCTTCGAGGACAGCCTGCCCGATGGGTACGGACGTTATTTACTCCATCGTCTGCTAAAAAAGCAAGGCGTAAATGACAATGAGCTAACACCCCTGCAACGATTAAGCATTGTCGGAACATCGGGAATGGGTGCACTTTGCTACATGCCCGAAACATACATCGGTGAAGAGAAATCACTCCCAAAACCGGACGACCTTCAGCAAATGGCATTGGATGTACTGTCGGAAAAGTCTGATAAGGACGAAGAGGTGCTTTACTTTAATAGCGGCAATTCCGGCGGATGTCGCCCCAAATGTTTACTCCGCGATGCAGAAGGGTCCTGGCTGGTAAAATTCAGACACACATACGATCCCAAAGATATGGGGGTAATGGAATACCACTATAATGAGATCGCTCGTCAATGTGGAATTACGGTACCTGACTTTAAACTTATGGATGGAAAATATTTTGCTACCAAACGCTTTGATATGGAGGACGGTGCCAGATTGCATATAGCCACAGCAGGAGCACTGCTTAATGAATCTATCGCACAGCCTAAGCTGGAATATAAAACACTACTTCACCTCACAGGCTACCTTACGCAAGACCCCGGACAGGTAGATGAGATGTTCCGTCGTATGGTTTTCAATGTATTAACAGAGAACAAGGATGACCATGCCAAAAACTTCAGCTTCATCTGTAAAGAGGGAACCTGGTCATTGACCCCGGCGTACGACCTGACCCGATGTAGTAATGGATATAACGGAGAACACGCTACTTCTGTCAATAATCACGGGAATCCGACTATCGAAGATATGCTTCTCGCCGGAGAGAGTATTCGCATACCTCAAAAAATAGGCAGAGAGATGATACAGAGTATTGCAGAAAGGTGCTCCGAAATAGTATCTAAGGATTATATCCACGCTTTAAAGAAGATATAGTCATAAATTCAATATTGGTTTGTTTCGGGGATGTGAAGCTGCAGGCCGTCGTACGCCATATGTACGTGCGGCGGTAATTCTTTTTCCACGTCGGCATGCAGCCCCATGCGGTGGCTCATGTGAATAAGGTAGGCATCTTTTGGGCGAATGAGGGAGATATTGACAAGCGCTTCTTCAAGGCTCTCGTGCGAAGGATGCTCTTTTTTCTTCAGCGCACTTATTATAAGTACGTCCAGCCCGTTAAGCTTATGAAATTCTTCAGGAGGAATGGTTTTGACGTCTGTAAGGTAAGCCATGCGGCCTATGCGACAGCCAATTATCTTTTTGCATGCATGCATGACGCGGACGGGCGTAACCGTGATGCCGGCAGCCCGGAACGGTTCGTCATGTATGTGATGCAGCGCCAGATTGGGCAGGCCGGGATAGTTATTGGCGCGGAAAGCGTATGGCATGCGGGTGATTATAGCGTTGGCAACGTTACTTTCGGCATAGATGTCTAACGCCTTACCGTTGCAGAACGGGCGGAGATCGTCCAACCCTCCCGTATGGTCGTAATGTTCGTGAGATATGATAACGGCGTCGAGGCCTGACACCGGATTGCTGAGCATCTGCGACCTGAAGTCGGGGCCGCAGTCGAGCAGTATGTTTTTCCCTCCGGTCTCGACCAACGCCGAGGTGCGCAGGCGGTTGTCGCGCGCATCTTTACTCATGCAAACATTGCAGGTGCACCCCACCTCCGGGATGCCGGTCGATGTGCCGGTGCCTAAAAATGTGATTTTCATTACCCTATATATCTGACCTCCGGTGTAAGCGTGATGCTGAACCGTTTGTACACGGCCGTGCGTATGTCTTCGGCCAGCAGGGCGATGTCCTGTCCGGAAGCATTACCGAGGTTTACGAGGATTAACGCCTGTTTGTGGTATACTCCTGCACCTCCTTTGGATGCTCCCCTGAATCCGCATTGTTCTATCAGCCAGCCGGCCGGCACTTTTTTTACCATGTCGCCGTCTGCCGGGAAAGACGGGATATTGGGGTATGCTGCTTTTAACGCCTCAAAATGCAACACAGTAATTACCGGATTCATAAAGAAGCTGCCTGCATTGCCGTATTGGGCGGGGTCGGGCAGCTTCTCCTTACGTATTGACAATATGGTTTCGCGCACGCCTGGCAGGATTATGCCGGGGTGGCGGGCGACGATCTGTTCCATCAGACCGGAGTAATGCAGGGTGAAAGCAGGTGATTTGGATAGCCGGATGCGTATGTGGGTAATGATGTATGGCGTGGCCGATTCGTCTTTGAAGCGGCTGTAACGGTAGGAGTAGCGGCAATCTTCGCGGCTGAATATATGTTTCTCGCAAGTGTTCCGGTCGCAGGCTTCCACGGATTGGATAATGTCTTTCAACTCTACGCCGTAAGCTCCTATATTCTGAACGGCGGCGGCGCCACATTCTCCGGGTATGCCCGAAAGGTTCTCGGCTCCATACCAGCCACGGGATATGGCGAAGGCGGCAATGTCGTCCCATATTTCGGCTGCGCCGATGCGCAGTATGACTGCCTGGTCGGTTTCTTCTTCGATGTTGACGCCTTTTATGGTCGAGTGCAGTATGATCCCGTTATAATCGTTGAGAAACAGAAGATTGCTCCCACTGCCGATATGTATGGAGTCGCATTCGCGAAAATATTCGTCGCGCAGGATGCGAAGGAGTTCATCTTCGTTGTCGTACTCTATGAACCAGCGCGCTTTTACCGGCAGGCGGAAAGTGTTATGATTTTCAAGGGGAAAATGTTCTTCTATCCTCATACCCTGATTATGTGGTATGATTTTCGCGCACCCTCTCCCTCATCAGTCCGTACCGGCGGACAGGGTAGGGGTTGCGTGTACATTCGGATATGCCCGTTTCGGACAGATTATCTGCGCCTGGGATTGATTTTCCTTGTTTTATGACTTTTATTGCCTGGTTTACCGTTTCGTCGTCCCTGAAGAGGATCGGATAGAATCCGTTTTCGTCAAAGAAGTTGCGCACGATATAGGCATGTATCTGGGTTTCCATCAGTCTGGCTGATATTTCTATCAGCGCGGGCCGCTTTTTCACTCCACGGTTTGCTGCGAAGTCTGTAAATTCGGATAGTATCGGCTGCTGCTGCAGGTAGTTGTACAGCTCGCGGTAGGTATGGAATGATGAAAGTTTGTCGTAATTATTATCCGAATATTCAAGGGCGTATAAATGGAGGATATTGATGTTCCGGGTGACGTTGTTGAAGTATGAGGTTATCCCGCTGGTATCGCTTGGAATGAAGGTGTCGGGCATGATGCCTCCGCCTCCGAAGACCGTCCGCCCTGCCGACGTCTTGTATTCGGGCAGGTTGTCGGTCTTTATGCTGTCGGCGGAATAAAATTCGCCGTGCATGTAGCGGTTGTATATATCCATGTCGTATGCTTCGGAATGCCCCATTTCATATTCTTTCTGTATAGAGCGTCCCGAAGGGGTGTAGTAACGGGCGATTGTGAGGCGTAGCTGTGAACCGTCGTTGAGCGCTATCTGTGTTTGCACAAGTCCTTTGCCGTAAGTGCGCCGTCCGATGATCAGCCCCCTGTCGTTATCCTGTATCGCTCCGGCGAATATTTCGCTTGCCGAGGCCGAGCCTTCGTCGGTGAGCACTACAACGGGGTCGTTTATGCATGTGCCTGTTCCATTGGCGTAAATATCACTGCGCGGGAAGGCTTTGCCTTCGGTATAAACAATGAGCCGGCCTTGCGGAAGAAATTCATTGACCATGTTGACCGCCGTTTCCATTATGCCTCCGGTATTACCGCGAAGATCGACGATAAAAGAGTTGCACCCTTCATTTTTAAGCTTTGCGATGGCGGTTATAAACTCGTTATATGTGGTACGGGTAAACCTGCCGACCTTGATGTATCCTATGTTTTTGGCGACTTCATAAAAAGCTTCCACCGAATAGGTCGGTACGTCGCCGCGGGTAACGTCAAAGTATATTAACCCCGGGTTGTTCCTGCGCATGACACCTAACCTGACGGTGCTGTTTTTAGTCCCGCGCAGGTTTTTCATAACCTCGCTCTGTTCTATCTTCTTACCTACGAATAGCGAGTCGTTTATGGTAATTATGCGGTCGAAAGGCAGGAGGCCTGCCTTTTCCGACGGCCCTCCCGGTATTACGCTTATGACAAGTATTGTGTCGGTCTGCATATTGAATGATACCCCGATGCCGCTGAACGAGCCTTCGAGTTCATCGTTTACGCCCTGGGCGTCTTTTGCGGAGATATAGACGGAGTGAGGGTCGAGCTCGTTGAATATTTTAGGAATCACTTCTTCCGACAGGTCTTTGACATTTACGGTGTCTACGTACTGGCTGTCGATTATATCGAGTACTGTACTGATTTTATTCCCGATCAGGTAATTTTGCGCTTTTCTTTGCCTTACGGAAGCCGGGAAGAGGTCTCCGATTAAAATACCTGCCGCAATGCTTATTGCAATGATTATCGGAAGCCACAGGGTTAATTTCTTATTCATGATGCTCTATTCTGTTATGTCTATATAATCTAAAGCTATTCCGGCGCGCTCCAGCAGTCTGCATCCGTCTTCGACGCGGTACAATTCCGAATATACCACCCGTTTGATGCCGGCCTGTATGATGAGCTTTGAACATTCAATGCATGGAGCGGATGTGACGTATATGGTAGCGTCTTTGCTGCTGTTTGACGAAGCGGCTACTTTGGTTATTGCATTGGCTTCGGCATGTAGCACGTAGGGTTTTGTCTGGTTGTTTTCGTCTTCGCAGACGTTTTCAAATCCTGCGGGAGTGCCGTTGTAGCCGTCTGAAATGATCCTTTTATCTTTTACGATCAACGCCCCTACCCGGCGGCGCTTACAATACGAATTTTCAGCCCATATTTTAGCCATACGGAGGTATCGCCGGTCTAATTCGGATTGCTTTTCTGTCTTTTCGCCCATGCCGGCAAAGATACTTATTTTTTTTATCCCGTTTTTTATCAGCAAGGCGTCAATAGTCGGCTTTTGCTCCCGGAAGCGCTCGTACAGTATTCCGGGGTCTTCGGATCCTCCTTTTGAGAGGATATTTTCACGAAAAGAGCGTGCTGTATCCTTATTAAATATACCATTGGCTTTGAATACCGAGAAAGCGTCTGCCTCCAGCGCTTCGGCCCATTTATACCCGTAGTATCCGGCGGCGTATTCACCTGAGAATATGTGCCCGAAGTTGCTGCTCATCAACGTTTCCGGCACATGCGGCAGGATCGCGGCCCGTTCCCGGGCTTTCTGCTCAAAATCAGCCGGGTCGCCTTCAAAGGGGGAGCTTATCGTGTGCCAGGCCATGTCGAGCAGTCCGAAACTCAACTGGCGGCAGCATGAATAACCGACGTTGAAGTTGGAGGCGTCAACAAGGCGCTGTATGTACTCCTGCGGTATTTTTTCTCCGGTTTCGTAATGTACAGCTATCTGGTCGAGAAATTCTTTTTCCCTCAGCCAGTTTTCCATTATCTGAGACGGCAGTTCGACGAAGTCCTGATAGACACTTGTCCCGGTCATAACCACATAGGTCCCGTCAGATAGCATACCGTGCAGCGCGTGGCCAAATTCATGCAATAAGGTATTTACCTCGTCGTAAGTCAGGAGGGAGGGATGGCTGCGTGTAGGAGGTGTAAAGTTCATAGCGATGATTACGTGCGGATGACCATCTTCTCCTTCAATACCTTTAAATTGCGGTTTGACGCTGTTCATCCATGCGCCCGACTGTTTGTTATCGCGCGGATGGAAATCGGTATAAAGAATGGCTAGGAAATCTCCATTCCAGTCGTATACCTCATAAGTATCCACATCGGGGTGGTAGGTCGGGATTTCGTTATTCTGCTTAAAGGTAATACCGTATAATTGAGTGGCCAGTCCGAAAACTTTCTCTTTCACGTTCTCCAGCTCAAAATAAGGGCGCGTCATTTCATCATTCACGTGAAAACGCATGTCTTTCAGCTTTTCGGAGTAGTAGCTCCAATCCCAGGGCATCAGCCTGAAATCAGGAGCCTCAATGCTGTGGGCAAAACTCTCCAGTGCATGGTACTCATCGACAGCTACCGGCTTATAGACCTCCAGCAATTGATTCAGCAACGAGTACACGTTCTCCGGCTTTTTGGCCATTGTATGATACAATGCATATTCGGCATAGTTACCGTAGCCTATCAGCCGGGCTATTTCAAGGCGGATATTGACTATCTGCCGGATAATATCTTTATTGTCAAACCCGTCACCTTTATTTCCTACGTTCATATGTTCGCGATACATGCGTTCGCGCAGTCTGCGCACTCCGGAATAACGCATGAATGCAGTATAGGATGGCGTGGACAGGTCGAACAACCATCCTGTCTTACCCTTGCTTTCGGCTAATATGACGGCTGCTTCAAGCACTCTTCCGGGCAGCCCCGTGAGATCATTCCCGTCTGTCAGGAGCAACTCAAACCTGCATTTGTCTTTCAGTACATTATGTTCAAATTTTAATGTCAGCAGGTTTAAGTCTGTAGTCAGACGGCGGTATGTTTCCTTGTCGTCTATGTTCAGCTCTGCGCCCTGTACCTTAAAAGAGTCGTATGTCTGGGTCAATAACCGCTCGTCTTCGGCGGAGAGATTCAGCTTGTCTTTTTCATCATATACTGCTTTTACGCGTGCGAACAGTTCCTCATTAAGATATATGTCGTTTGAGCTTTCCGACAGCTTAGGTGAAATACGTTGTGAAAGCTCTATCATCTCATCGGTTGCGTCGGCATTTAAAACGTTGAAAAATACGTCGTTTATTTTGTGCAGTAATATTCCGCTATACTGTTCGAGAGCTACGATAGTATTACGGAATGAAGGAGGCTCGTCATTACTTGTTATCTTTTCTATTTCGTCGCGTAACTGTCTGATAGCTTCGTCGTAGGCCGGCTCATAGTGTTCTGTCTTAACTTTGTCGAAAGGATGCGTACGGAAGGGCGTCCGGTATGCATTCAGCAGCGGGTTGTTTTCTGACGTTATCATATAGGAATAAAAGAAATTTTATTTGTGCTTATTTTGGTTATTCGTCTTAAAAGGGCGTCCTTTTCTCTTGCGCAGGTGGGCGTATTTATCAGGCTCGTACAAAGGCGCTTCTCCGAATTTGGGATCTATGGGTATCTTATAGATTGTTTTGTTCAGGAAGGATTCGATCCGTTTAAACTGCGCCTGTTCTTCAATGGCCACGAAAGTTATGGATAAGCCCTCACCGTTTGTTCCCCGCGCAGTGCGTCCGATGCGGTGAACGTAATCTTCGGGATCGTGGGGAATATCAAAGTTGATGATCAGCCGTATATCGTTTATGTCTATGCCCCGCGCCACTACGTCGGTGGCTACCAATACGTCGATATGCCCGTTCTTAAATTCTTTCATCACCTCTTCCCGCTGTGACTGTTCAAGGTCGGAGTGCATAGCCGCCACATTAAACTTCATTCGTTTGAGCGTTGAAGCAAGTTCTTTTACTTTCATCTTGGAAGACGAAAAGATAATTGTGCGCTGGGGATGGTTCTGCGAAAACAGATCTTCTATAATACCCAGTTTCTGCATGTCATAGCAGATATAGGCTGTCTGCATTATCGTTTCCGGAGGGCGTGAGATAGCTATTTTTACTTCTTCGGGATCTTTCAGTATGGTTTTGGCCAGCGTTCTGATTTTAGGAGGCATAGTGGCGGAAAACATCACAATCTGACAGGAAGAAGGAAGTTGTTTATGCAACAGCATTATGTCATCGTAGAATCCCATGTCGAGCATCCGGTCTGCCTCATCAAGCACAAAATAAGAGACATGCGACAAGTCCACCGTCTCTAATTTTATATGCGACAGAAGTCGTCCCGGCGTTGCAATGACAATATCCGCCCCTTTCTCCAATCCTCTTTTTTGCTGTTCCCATGCAACACCGTCAGTTCCCCCGTAGACAGCCACTGCAGAAACAGGAATAAAATAAGAAAACCCTTCTATCTGTTGGTCTATTTGTTGGGCAAGTTCGCGTGTAGGGGCCATGATAACTGCATTTACAGCATGTTCAAGATGCTGGCCTTTACTTAGTTCGTTTATCAGAGGCAACACGTAGGCTGCTGTTTTTCCGGTGCCTGTCTGAGCGCAGGCAATAATATCTTTTCCTTCCAGAATAAGTGGTATAGTCAATTCCTGAACAGGCGTAGTTTCTGAAAAGTTCATCGCGTCGAGCCCGTCGAGAACAACACCTTCCAGGTTCAGTTCATCAAATCTCATGTTTTATAATTAAAATGGAGTGTAAAGTTAGACAATAATTATCAATAGTTTAATGCTAATTGCCATAATAACGCTTATATATTTCATCAAACAAGCCGTCTTTGCGCATCAGTCGAAACCATTGGTTCAGACTGTCGGCAAGGGCAGGAGAGTTTTTCCGTACAGCCCAGGCCTGCAATTGAGTGAAACTTATATCTGTTTCGATATCTATTTCCGGCAATTCGTTTTTCAGGGTAGCGGCAATCTGCCGGTCGCAAACGGTATAATCTATTTCTCCTTTGGCCACCATGATAACTAATTGCTCCGAAGAGTATGTATTTTCTTCCACTATATATACCGAATCTCCTATTTCGGATTCAAGATGCCTGAGCCTGAGCAGGGCAGGGGAGTCTTTGGAGGCATAAATCGTTTTCCCGGCAAGCTCCAGATGATTACGAACAGGTTCGATGCCGTTGTTTGCCACTGATGTGCGCTGCACTAAGATTTGTTTGCTCAGCACGATTGGTTCAGTAAACAGATATAATTCTTTCATTTCGCTTGTCACGGGAATATTTTGCGCCAGTATGTCACATTCGTTGTTGATCAGAGCGGTGAAACTTTCAGTCAGATCCATTTCCAACTGTATCTGCACCTCCAGGCCGGATATTTCGGCGATTGCGCGGCTCAATTCATACTGGAACCCTTCGATCGTATCGCCGGAAACATAATAGCCTGACGGGTTGTATTCGGTTATTATGCGCAGTATGCCTTCTTCACGTATCTCTGCATAGTCGCGCGGATGTGCATTAAGACTTCCATGCGTGTTCCGCAACAGAAACATGATTATTACTGCAACAAAGAGTAGAAATACATATAAAACAAGCTGTTTACACGATTTCATGCGAAACTAATTATTGAATAATACTGCTACGCCTAATTTAAGTGTCATAGGGTCCAGCGGATAGTGTGACAAGGAGAAATAGTCGGGATTCATAAAAGAGGAACCAAGATTGTAGAACATAGCGAAAAAACGCGCCTGCTTAAGATGGAAGTTTACGTATCCGTTTATGAGCGGATAATTTCCTGCTTTGCTTTCGTCCTGAACCTGAAACTGCTGGGTTGCCGGTTCGTAATAAGGCGCATAGTATAAGGTATGGTAATGCACATCGGCGCCCATTTGTACTGTCAGCACTTTAGCGAGTTTAAAATGGACGTATATATTGGAATACGCGCTGAACTGCGGGAGCGGAAGCACATTTTCTTCACTGCTTAACTGGTAGGCGATTTCATTCTCCCATCCGAAAGCGCGGTAGTGAAAATCTTGTTTCAGGCGGGCCGATACGACCTGCAGGTTGCTTCCATACTGTTCGGGAAGTCCTTTCAGATTGAAGTAAACATAGTTGCGGATGTTCTCCACGCCGACGGATACGGTCGTGCGGGTTGATTCGAGGTACGCTTCGCCTCCGGCATAAAACTGTTGTGTGTTTTCGAGCCTCCGGGTTTCCGGATCCCACCAGAAATAACGCGAATGATGGTAACGCTGATAGAAAGCCGGTCTTACATTGCGGATGTATCCGTTGGCTCTTATGGAAGCCTCTTTTCCGAACAAAGGGAAGGTTGTCTGCAGTTCTCCGGATAAACGGAATTCTCCCAAATCATCTCCCAGCATGCCCAGCTCTCCACGGGCATTATATGTGAGAATGGCTCCTCTTCTTTTGGATATATCGGCGCCGAGGTACATGGAAAACTCATCGTGCACTTCGGAGCGCGGATAATCCAAGTAGTCTGGTTCGGGATTGGGGCCGCTGCCGTTCACATCGTCATACATCAGTCCGGGTATGCGGGCCGGAAGCTGGAATTTCCTTTTCTCAAACCTGGCGAATGCCGTAATCCCGAATTTAGCCCAGTTCTGGAACCCTTCGCGTATTGACAATGCAAGCGTGTTTTTCATATTCCAGGAGGAGGCCATATCGTTCAGTCTTTCGTCAAGCCCGTATATGTAGTTCAGTCTCCGGCGGTTAGTATTGTAGCCGCCTTCATTGCCGGCGGGCGCCAGGTAGCGACTGTCTATACTGTCTTTAAGCATATCGGAGATGAAGCGCCGGCTGTTGTCTTCGTATTCGAACGTATGTATGAAACTGGAAACAGGGACAAACACTTCTTTCCGGTTCCCCTCTTCGTCAAACTCACCGGTTTCGCGCATGAACCCAACATTATACCGGTGCGTGAGGTAGTATTGTTTGCCGCGGATGCGGTTCCATGTGTCGTAAAACCTGACAGGATATTCCCGTCTGGGTATCGACTGCCGTCCTACGGTAAACTCATCCGGGTGTGTCAGGTAGCGGTCGTTGGCAAGTCCTCCGTTTTCGTAATTCACGAAGTTATAGTTGCTCAGGTATGCGTTTAATTCATATCTGTCGGAGCGGTAACTGCCGAATATGCGGTAGCTAAGCAGTTTATTCCCGTTTGCCCAGTATTGTCCGCGGCTGTATATATAGTCTATTTCGCCTCCAACGTTTATGTTTTTCCCAAAGTTCCATGTCATTACCCCCTTTAACTGGTCTTCACGGCTCGCAGACGCTCCTTTCTGGCTGTATACTACATGCGTATAGGGGAGTCTGGTGTCGTAGTAGTATGCGTTTTCAGGCGTTGTGATATAATATTCGTAGGCGTCTGCATAAATGAAATCGCGGGCTTCCTTACGTTCTGAAAAGATTTTTGTCTGGGCCGGAGAGCCGAGATTGGCCAGGTAGCCAACGGCCAGCGATCTCCCTTCCACAAGCGTGGTATTACCATAATTAAAACGGTCGGTATCCATCGGCGCTACGTATTGGTCTCCTATGGAACCGGTAAGGCGGTATGCGATGATGCGTTTGCTGCTTAGTTCCGTACTGTCGTTGGCCAGCGCAAGGCTGTCAGGTGTCTCCTGCACCTGGCTCCATACCGGTGCAGAGGATATAATCAGAGAAGCGAGTATGTAAAGAAAATGCCTCATAGGGCTGCAAATGTATAATAAAAGGACGTTTCTTTCGCGGAAACGTCCTTCTTTGTGTTCTTTTTACGGGATCACATCTCACAGATAATCTCCATTCCCTTTTTGATGGCGGCTTCGTTCATAGGGATGAGTTTATGGTGCCGTTCGGGCAGGGACTTTTTCAATCCCAGGAGTACATTTTCCATTTTCACTATCGGTACTATTTTCAGAAGGCCTCCAAGTATCAGCATATTGAAAGCTTTCTCGTTTTTCATCTCCGTGGCGGCGTCCATTGCGTCTACGCGATAAACGCGGATGTCTTTCCGCTTTATCTCCCCGTTTATGCCGTAGCCGTCATAGATTAGGATGCCGCCCGGTTTCACCCGGCTCTCAAACTTATCCATCGATGGCTGGTTCAATATGATGGCGACGTCGTATTCGTTCAGTATGGGCGAACTGATGGGGCTGTCGCTAAGTATAACGGTAACGTTTGCCGTACCTCCGCGCTGTTCAGGGCCGTAAGAGGGCATCCAACTGACCTCCATGCCTTCCATCAGGCCTGAGTACGCCAGTATTTTCCCCATTGATAATACTCCTTGTCCGCCGAAGCCGGCTATGATAATTTCCTGTTTCATTTTCTTTGCGTCTTGTTTTTATTCAACGGTTCTTCAGGTCGCCCAATGTATAAAAGGGGAACATATTGCTTTCCATCCACTGGTTGGACTGTACGGGGGTCATCTTCCAGCCGGAGGAGCAGGTGGAGACAAACTCTACCACCGAGGTTCCTTTTCCCTCCATCGAGTTTTCAAAAGCTTTGCGTAGCGTTTTCTTTGCTTTTTTTACGGCTGCGGCTGTTTGCACGCTCTGGCGGGTTACCATGCAGGCGCCTTCCAGTTGCGCCAGCAGGTCGGCTATCTTCAGCGGGTAGCCGTTGAGGTCTGTCTGGCGGCCGTACGGGCAGGTAGCTGTCGACATACCTTCGAGCGTTGTTGGCGCCATCTGTCCGCCCGTCATGCCGTATATGGCGTTGTTGACAAAAACGATGACGATATTCTCGCCCCGGTTGACGGCATGTATTGTCTCGGCCGTCCCGATGGCTGCCAGGTCGCCGTCGCCCTGATAGGTGAAGACCATCTTTTCGCGATTCAGCCGTTTCAGGGCGGTGGCTACGGCCGGAGCGCGTCCGTGGGCGGCTTCTACCCAGTCTATGTCTATATAGTTGTAAGCAAACACGGCGCACCCTACCGGCGAGACGCCGATAGTCTGTTCTTCCATGCCCATCTCTTCTATCACTTCTGCTATCAGCTTGTGTATGACGCCATGACTACAGCCGGGGCAGTAGTGCATTGGTGTGTCGTTCATCAACCCGGGTTTGTCGTATACCAGATTTTCGGGCCTTATTATTTCGCTAAGTTCCATATCTTCTTGTTGGCTGTGTTTTAAAAAAAGCGAAGCGCGTATTGTATTAACCGGAATACGACGGCTATACCGCCTGTGATCCAGAACGCCACCTTGCTGTCTGCTGCAAAATAGCAAATGCCTGCGGCAACTGCCATCAGGATGAATATCAATGACAATATTTCGTCTGTCCTACTTCCGCGCTTCATAACTTATAGTATTTTTTCTTTTAATGCTATTAATATCTCATCCGGCGTAAACACTATTCCGCCCAGGCGTCCGAAGTGTTCCACCTTTACTTTTCCGTTGACGGCCAGGCGGACGTCTTCCACCATCTGGCCGGCGTTCAGTTCCACCGACAACATGCCTTTCACACAGGAGGCATAGCTTTCTATCGCTTTTTTGGGGAATGGCCATAGCGTGATGGGGCGTAGCAGTCCCACGCGCAGGCCTTCGCTCCGTGCAAGTTCTACGGTCTTCTGACAGATGCGGGCCGACGAGCCGAAGGCTATCAGGAGGTATTGGGCGTCTTCGCAGCAAAACTCTTCATACAGCACTTCCGTTTCTTCTATCCGACGGTACTTTGCCTGGAAGCGATTGTTGTTTTCTTCCATCAGGGCAGGGTCCAGTTCAAGCGATGTTACCACGTTCACCTTATTGCCCTTCAGCCTGCCCTGCGTCGCCCAGGGCGATTCAAGGCGTATTTCGGCCTCCGTTTTCCGCGGGCGGTAGGGGGGGAGTACGACCTTTTCCATCATCTGACCTATTATGCCGTCGGCCAGTATCATCGACGGGTTGGAGTATTTGAAAGCCAGGTCGAAGCCCAGTGCCACGAAGTCGGCCATCTCCTGCACCGAGTACGGCGCCAGGGTTATCAGACGGTAATCCCCGTGCCCGCCTCCCTTGACGGTCTGGAAGTAGTCGGCCTGACTGGGCTGAATGGTTCCCAGTCCGGGGCCGCCGCGCATGACGTTTACTATCAGGCATGGAAGTTCTGCGCCGGCGATGTAGGATATGCCTTCCAGTTTCAGGCTTATTCCGGGGCTTGACGACGAGGTCATCGCCCGTTTGCCGCTTGCCGCTCCGCCATATACCATATTGATGGCGGCCACTTCGCTTTCGGCCTGTAGTACTACCATGCCGGTCGTTTCCCAGGGCATTTCGGCCATAAGCGTTTCCATGATTTCAGACTGAGGCGTTATAGGGTAACCAAAATATCCGTCCGCTCCATAGCGGATTGCGGCATGAGCTATCGCCTCATTCCCTTTCATAAGTTTTATTTCTTCCATCAGTTGAGTCTTACTTTGTAAATGGTTAAACATCCATCCGGGCAGACTAATCCGCAGTTGGCGCATCCAATGCAATTGTCCGGGTTTTTCATGTAAACGTAATGATATCCTTTGTTATTAACATCTCGCGGGTGCAATTCCAGAACGTCCGATGGACAGGCCGTAACACAAAGATCGCATCCTTTGCAACGTTCTGAGTTCACCACGACAGCACCTTTAATTTTCGCCATATCTTTTTTGTATTTAACCGTGTTTTTGCTTAGCTGCCTTGCACGCCGGCATCTATAATGTTGGGCGTCCAAAGGTAGAAAAAAAACCACATCACTCAACTCCCTCAATGATTTATTTCAATGCCTGCGCAGGCGTAAAGCCATCCTCATGCCCGCCACGCAATACCCGGTCAACGGGGAAACTGCGCACGGCAAACGTATCTACTTTTAGCCGAAACATATCTACGTTTAATCGATTAGTAGCTACTTTTAAACTAAACGTAGATACTAATCGATTAAAAGTAGACACGTTTCGGCGAATGGAAGGCGCAACGGCAGCGTTCTGCATTGCCATTCATGCTCTGTATAAACCTGAGTTTCCGGGATAAGGCGACGTCCCTGTAAACCGTGCACGTGGGCCGCCAAATACGTTTATGCGCGGGTTTTCGGTGCGTCCGGCGCCATATCAGTAAGGCCCTGAGGACTTAAAGTCTTTGAGTCTTTGAGACTGCACGTCAGGAGGCAATGGCGGTGCCGGCACGCAGATGATTGCCCGGCATCCGGACAGGACGCCTGTCTGATGCCGGGCAATGTATCTGCTACCGGGCGAGGGTGTTTATGGGCGGACCTTGATGGGGATACTGTACGTCACGCGCGCTCTGCCGTTGCCGGAGTTTGCGCCCGAGGAG
>JAISBL010000011.1 GCA_031266215.1 Tannerellaceae bacterium
CTTTCTGTCTCTTTAATCTCTTTATCGATACGCTCAATATCCTTTTGAGACTGTTCGTAAATGAACCGGGCCGTTGAATCACGATGCATCACACGCCTGATCTCGGCGGCCGAAACCTGCAGGGAATGTTGATCTTATACATGATAAACAACTGATGCTGTTCTAATAGTTATATCGTACTCACGTTAAATTATAATAGTAAATGGTATTAGATTACACATTGCAATAGACACTCTTGCCTTGGACTGGACACTTCCCACTATCAGGGTGTGTTATGGATTTGCATCCCTTAGAATAGAACTATGCTGAGTAAACAAACAAACGGCCGGGACGATGATTTTGCCTCGGCCGTTTAATAGTCGTTATAGTGATTCAGGTAAAAAATATCCTGTTTGACTCAGATGATAAACCCGGTGTCAGGATATCTTCAGTAGTAGTTGAACAGGTTGATGACAAGGATGAAGTTGACAATCATGACCAGACAGGCCAAGGAGAAGATCACCCAGCCGTTGGTTATTGCCGAAGGCATGTATGTCTTCATCCTTCCCCTGGGAGTCATCTGGGTGGAGTTGGCAAGTATGAGGCCCAATATTAATCCTATGAGCGGGAATAAAATGGCGCAGATGTATCCGAAGACGATCATCGTCGTACCGGTTTTATACATAATGTTATCGTCTGAGCCGCCGCCGTCAAGAGGTAAAATGGCCTGCACCTTGTGCCAGGGTAAAGCCTCGGTGTCGGCCAGCAGTACGGAGTCGCCGGGCATGACAATCCTCTCGCCGCCGCGGTTGAGCACAATTCCGTTAATACGTGTGCCGTTGGAACTGCTGTCGCGATAGATGTATCCGTTAGGGCCCTGAGAGATTTGTGCATGGATGCGACTTATTCGCTGGTTGTTGATTACAATGTCGCAGGAGTTGTCCCTGCCTACAGTTATCGTTCTCATATTAGTCTGATTTTTATTGTGAATAATGTAAATTGTCTATATATCCTTCTATATTTCTGCGTGGAGGGGCGAATCCGTCTATCAGGGTCGCACCGGTCATCCGGTCTGCAGGCGCCGAGCGGAGCGCCCCGCCGGTTATGTGGTTCAGGGTTACGCTAAGGAACCGTTCGCGGATATCGCCTATTTCATAAAGTTCGCCGTCATGGTCGTCGCTGACCGGAATATCGGGCGTCAGGCCGTTGTCGGGCACAGTCACATGATCACGGTTGTAATACCTGAAGGTGATGGGCTGTATCTTCCATTCGTACGTCCGGTCTTGTATGCTCCAGGAGCCTACGCCTTTACCCACCGACTGAGAGCCTACCTTGACTGCGTCGAGGAAGGGAGACAGTGAGTTTATGAGCGATTCTGAGGCGGAGGCGCTACGGCCGGTTATGATGAAGTAAACCCTGTCCAGGCCAAGGTTACTGCCCCCGAGAAGGCCACGTTCGGCGAAAAAGAGCACGCTTTCCTCGCTGCCCGTCTGCTTGTATTGCAGAGCTGCCTGGGTCTTGTTGAAAGAGTGGTAGCCTGAGATTTCCCCCAAATATTCGTCCTTGAGCATGAGGCTTGCCAGATACTGGCAGATGGAGACATGGCCTCCGGAGTTGTAACGCAGGTCGATTATGAGGTCGGTCGCTCGCTGCGTCCTGAAGTACGTAAAAATAGCTTTAAGCTCGCTCCGGTATGGGTTGTCAATGATGCTACCCCCGTCAATGAACTCGTTGTAGAAGAGGTAGGCTATCTTTCTGTCGTCAATGTCGTAGACCGAATCGAGCGATACGGCCTCGGTGTATTGGCCCGACTGTGCCTGGAGCGAGACCTGTCGGCTGGGATGGAAAGCGCCGTTGTCAAGGCTTCCGACCGTGAGCGTAAGGCTTTGCCCGTCATCGCCGGCGATCTTGAACCAGTCGCCTCTCTTCATATCCGGTATACGGTTGCGCATTAAGAGGAGGCGGTAGATTTCGTCACCCTCGTCCGTCAGGTAGGCCGCATAGTCTATTCCGTAGCGGTCGTACGGCGAATGTGTGGCGTAGTCGTCTGAATAGTCGGGGTTGACTTCTATCCATGAAAAACGATCGCCTTCGTATATCAGTTTTTCAAAGAAATTCTTCGGGTATTCCGAAAGTGTCAGAACCGAAGTGTCCGGCATATGTTCCTCCCACAGATAGTCGCTCTTCATGTTTTTGAAAGTCCAGCGGTTCTGCTTAAACGTCTTTTCATTTTTATCTGCATCTCCTCCCGGTTCAACAGTAGTCCCATTGTTGATATTTCTTTCCGGGGCATCCTTGTAACAACCGGAAGCGAGGAATGCGACAAGCAGCAGGAGCAGATATGCAGGGTGGCGGCTCATTCTTTTTCGTTTGCCTTTTTGTTCAGCATCTCCCTGCTCCGCCGGATATCTTCCAGACTGATCGGGTCGGCGGCCCTGGTACTCTGGACCACCTGAGTTGTCCCTGTCCTGGTGTCTACGTTGACCGTAAAATTATGCCCAATTGAGGTACTGAACTTTGCGTTACCACTCTTTACTACGTCAATATCTTTTGTGAATGTGCCCCAGAGGAACGTTATGTCCTGAATGGGCAGGAAATAACGATGGTCGTACAGGCCTGTGTATTCCGCTTCAACCTCGTATTCCATCTCGGCGTCTGACTCTATGAAACTTGTTGTTTCATTTTCCACGGCGTAATAATCGGATTGCCTATCCCATGTGTAATACAGGTATGCGATCTCGCTGACAAACAAATTGCGGAAGTAGAAGGTAACCATAGCCCCCAGGGGCTGAACCCTGATGTCTGTGGACAAGGATTTACTTATTTCCACCGTGTTCTGCGATACGCCTATAGCTTTGTATTCGTGTCCTCTTTTTCCGAGGTCTACGATCCTGAAGTTACGCAAAGAAGAGGTGTTCCTAAATTCCCAGCATTGGAACTCAATCTCATCCCCGTCATTTTCCACTATATCGGCAGAAGCTACAAGGGTGTAGTTGCCCGGATACATGCTCTTGGTCATCTGAGACTTCTTTGAAAAATCGTCTATTATCTGAGTGTCTTCACTGATAAGCGAGCCATCTTCGCCGAAGATAAAGAGCTTTACCCTTACATGAGAACCGTCGTCAATGACCCCGTTAGGGAACAGTTCGGCATTATCCAGGTCCTTGAGGTTTTTAACCACATCAAGCACGTCTATGGAGACCTTCAGTTCATACTTTATGTCTACGTCTTTTTTGTCCCCATCACAGCTCGCAAAAGAAAGGAGTAATATACCCGTCAGGGCAATAATCAGCTTTTTCATATCTATATTTATTTATGTCGGATGAAATACTTATCTCAGAACAACCAGCCGATAGAAAGCGATATAACGTTGTTTTTCCACTTCACGTTATTAGCCATATCGGTCAGCCCTATCGTATACCGGGCGCCAAGGGTGAGGCCCATCTGCATTTCATATTCGGCGCCGATGCTGGCTCCGATATCTATACCACCCTCCATTTCACTGATAGGGATCTCCGTTCCTTCTATCATCGCTGTTGCAGGAGAAGCGCCCAGCATATAGGCGAAGCGCGGGCCGGCCTCTATGTTGAACTCTTTGGTCACATAAAGCTTTGCCATTACCGGGAGAGCAATGTAGTCGAAACTTATAGCCTCGCCGTCAAATGCAAATCCCTGCCGCGAGTACAGAAGCTCAGGTTGCAGTCCGAACCATCCCGTACCTGCCGGAGAACCCTCGTCACGCTGGCCGAAGTGGAAATTAGCCACCACACCCAGCATAAAGTCCGCCTTCATACCAGGCGAGAAATTAATGTCCGATCCATTAGAGATAGAAGAGACATTCAGCCCTGCTTTTATACCAAAAGCAGATTTCGCAATCTTGGGTGCAACACGTCTTCCCTGAGCGTAGGAGGCAAGACAAATAGCCGACATCAGGAGTGTCAGAATAATCAGTCGTTTTTGTTTCATTCTTTTAATATTTTACTACTTGGTTATTATTTGTTTACTCAATCCTATCGTATCCGGCGGAAGTTCGAGCGGGCGCTCAATCCTTCTGACGGTCATCCGCCGGCTGGCAGACACAAAGGGTGTTCGCGGCGGACGGGCGATGACGTTTACTGTCTGAGAAGATACAGGTATGTTGAACGGCAAAGTGAGCGATTCCCCGCCCCTTAGATCAACTATCCTGTTCTGATTGCCGACCGAGACCGATACCTGACTCACCGGAACAGAAGACATGTTCACCAACTGTATACCCAATGCATAGGAAGTCTCGCCGTTTCTCACCGACACTGGTTCGCCCGGTATATCTATCCGCAATGCCGGTATGTCTTTCAATACAACGGCGGCGGCATACTCACCTATCGGCAAGCCATATTCAGATAGTGCGAAGCGAAGGTCTACCCTCTCCGTATCCTCGTCATTAGTCTTATCCAGCGTAAGCGAAAAGTCCTGCCGACCACCGGCTGCAACAGACACAGCGCCGGGCATCAACTGTTCGTTTATCCTGATTTCAAGACTCTCTATATCCGAGGGTGAAACGTTTGTAACCGTATAGCCAAGCGTAGCGGGATGACCGAAGACCGATGCCAGCGTGTCGGCCGACAGGGATATTCCGGCTACAAGAGCATTGTCGAAAGCCACTATTCCGAACCCTGAGCCGGCCTTCCTGATCTCCACCCTGCTGTCATCCCTTACCTCAGGCACGAAGCGCGTAACGTTGCCTTTGGTGTTCACAAACGACGTCGCCCGGCTCTTTGCGTCAAAATGCAACACGCCCTCGCGGCACACAAGGCTCTCGCCCTTATAACTCTCGGCATCGGGTGGAGGCGTCATGGCAGGAAACCTGTCACTTAGTTCGCGCCCGTCCTTATCTATATATCCCATGCCGTTTTTATACAGTACAACCGCCTTACCGTCGTAGAATCCCATCGCCCAGTATATCTCCCTGCGGTCGCTTGGGCTAACCTTCGTAGATCCGTCAGCAGCTATATAATACCAATACTGGCTAAACAGTACAGCCGCCAGGCCTTCGCTGAAAGGCTGGGCACCGGCGTATTTACATTCGATAGCCAGGGCACCCGACTTATTGAGGTAGCCCCATTTCCTGCCGTTGGAGACCAGCAACAACCCGTCACTGAAGACCGCAAAGCGACTGTCTATCTTCAGCTTCTCCCTAACCGTCGTCACCCGTCCCGTCTTGTCTACGATAGCAACCAGCGTATTATCCTCCGTAGCGAGCACTCCGGTCTCTTCGCCGAAGGGGTAAGCCATCTCATAAGCGGCAGGCAATATCTCCATGCCCCCTTCGCTCACGTATCCCCATTTACCGTTTAGCTTCACCGCGGCCACGCCTTCGCTGAAGGCCGATACCTGGTCGTATTTAGGCTTCACCACCCACCTCGCCCTCTGTTGCGCAAACAGCGGGTGGACGGTCAGTAGCAATATCAGCAGTATGTTTCTTATCATCTTATACATCACATGTTGCAGGGTAATATCATCCCACTCGTGCGGGGAGGTAAAACTCCGGCAGGTCCGCCGTCTCAAGTCTCAGCGTATCCGTCTTTACGTCCACGCTATCCCTGGAATAAGGCGCTGCGTCGCGGCATGGAAGAATGCCTGTGAAGGCCCCCGAACGCCACAGGTAGAAGACCAGCAGGCACACTATAATGAGCGCTACGGCTGCAAGGGCGTAAATGACCAGTTTGTTCCTGCGCCTGGGAATGAACCTCCAGTCCAGGTCTATCTCGTTTGCAAAGGAAATGACGTCCTTTCTTTTCACCGGGAAATCCACGTCGGAAGCTATCCTCATACCATTGACAAAGGTTCCGTTCGAGCTGTGGTCGGTGACAAATATCCTCCCCCTGCCCGTCACCTTAATCGTTGCGTGCCGGCGACTGATGCGCTGACTGCTGTCTTCTATACAAATATTGCAGTCCTCGTCGCGCCCTATCGTGTATTGCTGTCCGGCCATATTCAGTACTTAAGTATAAACCAAAAAACGTTCAGGCATATAGATATCAACAGCAGTACAGACAGTATGCCGATTATGATTTTGCTTTTCTTGTTCATTCCCGGTTGTATTTTAGAATTAATGTTAGTTTCAATCAATCCGGCGGTCAGGTTATCGTGCCTGCCCCCTTTTTCGCGACCCGCACTGTCTACCACCTCCATGATATTTTCAACGGTCTTCTCCACCGACCGGTCATAAGCGACAAGCCTCAGTACCTGTTTTTCGTCGGCAAAGCCCCAGACACCGTCACTGCACAGCAGAAAGCGGTCGCCTTTGAGGTAGGATATCCCTTCGTTTATCTCTACCTCCACCTCGGCTTTTGTGCCAAGGGCGCGAAGGATGACGTTCGACTCGGCGGACAGGCGCGCCTGCTCTTCGCTGATACGTCCCCTCTTCACCAGTTCAAACACCATCGAGTGGTCAAACGTACGGAACACCTTCCGTCCCTTCCTCACCTGATATATACGGCTGTCGCCCACGTGTGCGGCCGTTGCAGCCTCTGGACCTATCAGTAGAGCCACTACGGTAGTCCCCATACCCTTAAGATCGGGATTGGAGCATCCGGCCTGATACACTACGCTGTTGGCCCTTGTAATGGCTCCGGCAAGCATTCCGGCGGCATCAGAAGGGCTGGCGCCCGAAACATCGTCAATAATTGTTTTGACCGCCAGGGCAGAGGCCGTACTGCCTCCTTTGGCTCCCCCCATCCCGTCGCAGACCACGACCAGCAGGCCATGTTCCGTTTCGCAACAGCCGAAAGCGTCCTGATTTTCTTCCCTTCCCCCTATGCGCGACAAAATATTTACTGTATACTCCTGATCCATCTCCGGTCTTTATATTATTATGAGGATAATTATCAATATGATCAATAGCGCAAGCGCTCCGATAACCAGGTAAAGCAGTCCGAGGCTAAGGCCTCCTCCTCCGCTCTGCCGGCCGGCATTGCCGGTGGCTCTCATGACGGCTTCTTTAAATGATACGGCCGACTGATACCGGTCCGACTGCTTCTTGGCCGTGGCCTTAAGCAGCACCCTGAACAAAGGCCGTGGTATGGCGCTGTTATAAGGCAACGACATCATGATCTGCTTCTCCATTATGTCTACGTCGCTACCGCCGGAGAAGGGATTGACGCCCGTCAGCAATTCGTAAAAGGTAACGCCGATGGAGTAAATGTCAGACGTCGCGTTGATCAGTCCTCTCTGCCCTGTAATCTGTTCCGGCGGCGCATAAGGATACGTGCCGAAGCCGCGTCCCTCAAGCGTACCCAGACTGATACCGTCGGAGGTGGCTATGCCAAGATCCATCACCTTCACGCCCCGCCCGTTCTCCACCATGATGTTCGACGGCTTAAGGTCTCTGTGCCATACAGGCGGATTCTGGGTATGCAGGCAGTGCAGTGCGTCTAGCACCGAGCACATCATACCCGACACCACCGCGACACGCATCGAAGGGTCTGACTCTCTCACGCACCGGTCTATGGTCTCGCCTCTTATCAGTTCGCTGATTATATAAATGGGGCCGCGATTACGGTCAAACTCCGAGTAGCCGATCATCTTTATCAGATTCGGATGATAGATAAGCAGCGAAGCCTCGTGCCTTGCCCTGTTACGTATCTGGGGGTTCTCGGCATGGCGGTTGTACACTTTCTTGATGGCTACCTTCTGTTCAGGGTAGTCAGTGTACCAGCCTTTGAAGACCTCCCCCATGGCCCCGCTTCCGATGCGGAACTCATCGCAGTGGTAATAGCTGAACTTCTCGCCCTTGTTTGAAATCAGGTTGACTCTTTGCATATTCTGCACAGGCATATCCTACTCTCCTTCTCTCTCTATTTTATATATGGTGTATAATCAAACGTCCTTATCTCCTCTGCAAAAGGGTGCTGTATTTCGTTGTATATCCTGCGGCCGTTTTCCCACGTGAATGGCAGTTGCTCCACCTTATGCCTGGCCATATCAAAATATTTCACCGCTTCGGCCTTGTCTTCCTTCACCCCGTTGCCTCTGAGGTAATCCATACCTATATCATACATCGCCATGTAGTTGTCAAAATCATAGTCCAAAGCCTTCACGGTGTAGAGGTGCGATACGGAGTCATCGCCCTTTATACCCAGCGTCTGCTGGATAAGGGCGGCGAGCGAAGTCTTCCCTTTCTCCTGATATATGGCGCCAAGCTGGCGGAAGGCGGGCGAATAGTTCTTTTCGGCGGCTTTGGTCGTCCAGTCAAAGCCCTCGCGGAACTTTTGCTGGCCTATGAGCAAAACGCCCAGTCGGAAAGCGGCCTTTGGGTAACCTCTCTCGGCCGAAGTCGTGAGCCACTCCATAGCCTTCGTGTGATCTTCGCGATCAAGTATTTCATACAGTTCGTACTGCGCCTGGGGATAGCCCGATACGGCGGCCGACTCGTAGTATTCGATGGCCCGGCGGCTGTTTTGCTGTACTCCGTTACCATGCATGTACATACCAGCCTTGACGTATTGGAACTCCGGGTTGTTAGCCTCCGTCCCTCTGTCTATTATCCTGCCGGCGCTCTCAAAGTAACGTATCGCCTTGTCGTGATCGGCCTCCACGTCTATACCATTCTGATAGATAAAGCCCAAACGGTATTCGGCCAGTTTGTTACCCATAGCGGCGGCCCGGCTGGTATACTCAAATCCCCTCCGGAAGTCTTTTGGCGTTCCGATGCCCTCGTAGCTCATCTCGCCCAGATAATAGCAGGCGTCCGACGAACCAAGCGAGTCGGACGCATTAAAGAGCGAATCGGCTGCGGCGTACTCCGAATCTATATATGCCGCTACGCCGAGGGTGAGCGTTTCGAGCATCTTTATGGTCTGCGAAACACTGTCTGTAACGACGGCCTCATTGGCCTCCCTGTACAGATCAAGCGCATCCTGATACATGGCCACCTGCATCATAGCCGACGCCTTTGACAGGGCCTCGCCGAAGCGTGCGTGCCTTCCCTCCTGATATCTCCATACGCTGAATCCGGTAAGAAGCGCCAGACACACCACCGCGGCACCGTATATCCATTTCTTCAGCGGACGTGGTATGGGCGATTTTCCTTTCTCTATCTGTTCGAGGTCTACTATGAACTCGGTGGCCGACTGATACCGTTGGGCCGGATCCTTTGCCGTAGCCTTGCGTATGACGTACTGCAACTCCCGCGACAGGCTGTCGTTGCGGGGAATGACCTGCTCGCGGTGTCCTTTTATTATCTCATACATCGTACCGGTGAAGGGCAACTTACCCGTCAGCAGTTCGAACAGCAGTATGCCGGTAGAGTATATGTCCGACGCCACGTTGGTGAGCCAGTGCTTACCTTCGGCCTGTTCCGGCGAAGCGTAGTTGATCTTACCTATGAACTTGCCTTCCTGCGTGCCTTTGCCGAACTCATCCTGATACTCTATGACCTGCTTGGCTATCCCGAAATCTATGAGCTTTATCTTCCCATCCTTGCATACCATTACGTTTGAAGGGTCTATATCTCGATGTATAAAACCCTTTGAGTGCAGCATGTAGAGGGCGGCCAGTATGCTCTTGACTATCTTGACAGCTTCGGCCTGCGACAGTATACCGCTTTTCTTTATCAGCTTGTCCAGCGTTTCGCCTTCGAGGTATTCGCTTATCACGTGATAACGGGGCTTTCCGTCGGTGTCGGTAGTCTCGACGAAGTCGTACATCCTGACGATATTCTCGTGCACTATCCGTATCGATGCTTCCCTCTGCGCCCTTGTGACGCTTTCTTCAGACAGGTCTTTAAAGAGAACCTTTATTGCGACATAGTCATACTTCCCGGTTTCTCCGTGAACGAGCCTTCCTTTGAAGACAATACCCATACCACCCTTGCCCAGGATGTCAGCTTTATTTTCAGGGTCAAACTCATAATAGCGGCCTGATCTCAGGTCGGATTCATTTTGCAGTAGTACGCTTGCCACAATAACTCTCTGTATCTAATGGGGTGTGGTTACTCAAATACGCGTTTTGTCGCTTTCGGGGTACATCTCTCTGTCGGTGTAGTCAAAGTTACCCGACTGTATAAAGCTCTCGGCCTTCTTCAGCCCCAGCTCCGCCGCATCAAAGAGGAAAAGGATCATCTCATAGTTGCCAATCTTGATCTTATCAAGGTTTTTGCACTGGCAGGGATTAAAGCCAATGTAGTTATTGTTAACAAATATCCCGTTCGACGAGCCTTTTTCCATTATACCCACGTTCAGCCTGTTCTTATCGCCAGGGTTACGGTGTATAGCCAGTACGGCGTGCACTCGGCTGACGGATATTTCGGGCAGCACCACGTCACATTCTTCGCCTGATCCTATCAGGTTCTGTCCCTGACGTAAAACCCAGTATTCGCCTTCATCGGTTCGTGAGACAGATACCAGGAAGCCAACGATAGGTTTGCCTCCCGCGTTCACATCCTGTCCTTGTCCTGCGCCGCCGTAAAACGCACCAACTGTGGTGCCTGCGGAGCCTCTTTCCTGAGTGTGCTGTTGCCCTCCGCCGCGTGGAGGGTTAACTACAGTCCCGCCTTTCCCATCTTGGATGCCGGGAACAACTGTGCGATAGTTTGTCATAATCTGTGTAGTGTTTTAAGTATTTATTGCAGTCTGTATTTTTCAGTCGGGTCATTTCATTCCGAAACAAATGTATCAAATAACAAAAAGATCAAATCCCTCATTCACACCCGGAATGGCTAATGTTAATATATCGTAGCTTAAACGCGGAAAAAACATGTTTAAACCCCGGATAATTATTATTCATAATTCACAATATATTCAGCATGTCCCGTATTTTCTTATAATACAGGGGAGAAATCACCTTGTTTATGTCCGGTTGCGCCGAAACGTCGAATATGCACTTCTGCGTCTTGTTTTCTATCCCCAGCAGGTGAATAAGATTGATTATACAATACTGGTTGATCTGGATAAACAGAGAACTTACCGAAGTGATGTCACCTGAATTCACCGTCGAGCGCAGATTATGTATTTTGTCATTAACGAGTCTCACCTGCCACTTGCGCGTGCACTTGACGTACTCAAACAGCAGCACATCCTCGTAGCTGACCATAGTGATACCGATGATAGTCTGAATGGCAAAGCGGTAATCTTGCTGGAAACTGTGGAACGCGGTCTGTTCATTTATTCTCTTCTTCATACAAATCAAGTCTATACATTTAGTTGCAGAAACCGATGATTATACGGCAAAAATACCCTATAAGCAAAAAGTGCAATACCCCACTAAGCGGGTAAGTACCAATAATTAACTAACCCGTCCTGGCGTGTGCTGTCCATCGCTCACCACAGGCGTCAATAGCGACCGGGGCTGCACATGTACGCACATATTAACTGCGCCTGAGTTCGACATAAGAGAAACCCTCACACGAGCGGCGTCACGGGTGCGTTTTAAAGGGGCGCGTCCTTATCCCGGACTCCGGTTTTTACCCGGCGTTTTTAGAAGGTCCTTCATAAGGGCTATGAAGCATCTTCATAAGGGGCTATGAAGGACCTTCATAGGGCCTTAAGA
>JAISBL010000040.1 GCA_031266215.1 Tannerellaceae bacterium
GAGAGGAGTTATAACATCTCGTACGCCGGCGGGGAGGACGTTGCCGGCGGACGGCAGTACTCGCTCACTATGGACGGGACCGGCGAGCGTAACTTTGTCTTCCTACAGGCTCCGGCGGGTTATCCCCTGCCGCAGTTGTCGGCCGGTAACACTCTGGAGACTCTGACGGCTGTATGGACGCAGCCGGCGGGAAACGGCAAACTGTCGCCTCCCTTTGTAACGTCCAACGCCCTCACAGGCGGTAACCCTTACATAACTGTGGAGGATATAGCAGGTCAGGCTGCGCCAACGCAGGTGAGCATGAAGCGTCGCGTGGCGAGGCTTGATATAGAGAACAACTCAGCGGAGTATACAATCCTCGGCGTTGATATATCCAACGCCGCTCCCACAGGCCGTATGTTTGACAGTTCCTCCGCTCCGGCGGCCCCGTCATCAAACGGGGTGAGCTATGGGTTGGAGCCGTCAGACCTTACCAACAACAACCGCAGCTTCTACCTCTACCCCACGGTGGTGAAGGCCGACGGCACGGGTACGGGTATAAAGATACGCACGAGGCATAACAGCAGCAGTGTTGATAAGACGTTCACCGTAATGACGGGCGTGGATATTGCGATAGAGGCCAACAGGCTTTACCGCCTCACCGTCAGTCAGAGTAAGCAGGCGTTCGACATCACGATAGCGGACTGGAGTGATGCCGACGAGGAGTTTGCTACCGTATCTCAGCCGGCCCCGCAAATAGACATATACCTCTGCATGGGGCAGTCTAATATGGTAGGGCTCTCAGAATATAGCGCCGACTATGCTGCAATCAGTAGCGCCTACGTATACAATCCTATGGATAATAGCTGGGTGGCCCCGTCAAATCCCATCTCAGCCTACAACGTGCTGGCTGACAGGCGTACTTCAGGTATTGGCCCACACTACGGCTTTCTGCTCGACATGGTAAACTACTACCCCAACCGTAAGATAGCTGTTGTACTGGCCGCGGTTGGCGGCAGGGAGATCGCCACCTTCCTGCCCGGGAACAGCTCAGGTTACTATTCAGGGGCCATAGCGGCAGCGAAGGCGGCGGTAGCCATGAGCGGCGGAACGATACGTGGCGTGCTGTGGCATCAGGGCGAATGGGACCGCTCCGCAAGCCTGCGCCCATTATATAAAGATAAACTAACAGAGCTGGTGAACTCCCTGCGCACAGACCTTGACATTCCGACGCTTCCATTCGTTGCAGGCGAAGTGCTGGAGACGGACGCCGATCTCATTGCATTTAATGTGGTTCTGAACGCCGCCGCCGGAGATATACCAAATGTTTACGTGGTACAGGCTGATGGGGCAACGGGTACAGACTCGTGGCATTTCACCGGTGCGAGCATGCTCACCTTCGGCAAGAGCTACGCCACGATGGTGCACAGCATCCTCTCAGGCACAGACGACTAAGCTGCGGTAGTGTATGTCAAAAGCACGCAGATGGCGCAGATCAGGCGGGTTCCCGCAGACAGATATTTTAATACGTTATCTGCGTGCTAAAACACTTTCGGCACAGTCCCTTATAACACTCAACGTTCATATCGCAGTCGTCTATCATTAGACGACGCAATGCTGATGACTGTCAATGGCGGCGCCGAGGATACTCTTGTGTGTCGCAGGCGCCTGCAATGATGTTCGTCGGCAGCTACACCCCGGATGGACTCTCACCACAAAAAAACCGGCGACACTTATAGCGCCGCCGGGTGGGGAATAGTCATTGTTTTTATTCAAACCTTAATCCTGCAACTTCGCAACAATAAACTCGCGGTTGAGGCGGGCAATGTTTGAGATGGACACCTCCTTGGGACATTCGACCTCGCAGGAGCGAGTGTTGGTACAATTGCCAAAGCCCAGCTCGTCCATCTTTGCTATCATCGCCTTAACACGCCGGGAGGCCTCTGTCCTGCCTTGCGGAAGGAGCGCCAACTGGCTCACCTTGGCCGATATGAACAGCATGGCCGAACCGTTCTTGCATGCCGCCGCACACGCTCCGCAGCCGATGCAGGCGGCCGCATCCATAGCGAGGTCGGCGTCTTTCTTTGAAATCGGGATGGCGTTCGCATCAGGCACCCCGCCGGTGTTCACCGATACAAAACCGCCTGCCTGTATGATCTTGTCATAGGCATAGCGGTCTACCATCAGGTCGCGGATGACGGGGAAGCCGGCCGACCGCCAGGGCTCTACCGTGATGGTGGCCCCGTCGCTGAACTTGCGCATGTGCAACTGGCAGGTCGTTACGGCAGAGTCAGGCCCGTGAGGGTGTCCGTTGATGTATAGCGAGCACATACCGCATATACCTTCGCGGCAATCGTGGTCGAAGGCTACCGGCTCTTTACCCTCCCTTATCAGTTGCTCGTTCAGTACGTCGAGCATTTCAAGGAAGGAACTTCCCTGTGAGACGTCGTTGAGTTTGTAGGTTTCAAAAGCGCCTTTTTCCTTCGGCCCTTTCTGTCTCCATACTTTCAGTGTGATATTTATATTCTTATCCATTGCGCTTTAGTTTTTGTAATTTCTTTGTTGGCGGACTACAAATTCATAATCCAACTCTTCTTTTAGCATGACGGGATCTTTGTCGTCGCCCTGGTACTCCCAGCACGAGACGTACGAGAAGCGGTCGTCCTGGCGAAGTGCTTCGCCTTCGGGCGTCTGGTACTCTTCGCGGAAATGCCCGCCGCAGGACTCTTCGCGGTTGAGCGAGTCGTGCGCCATAAGTTCGCCTATCTCTATGAAATCGGCCAGGCGCAGGGCCTTTTCAAGCTCAATATTCAGGTCGGCGGAATCGCCCGGTATGCGCACATTGCTCCAGAACTCCTTCTTCAGTTCTCCGAGCAGCCTGACAGCTTCTTTCAGCCCGTCGGCATTACGCGCCATACCGATATGCTCCCACATGATATGGCCCAGCTCCTTGTGTATGCTGTCCACCGAGCGTTTTCCCCTGACTTTCATCAGCCGGTCGATACGGTCCTGTATCTGCTTTTCGGCCTCGACGAACTCAGGCAGGTCGGAACTGAAGCGCGGGACCTGTATCTGGTCAGCCAGGTAGTTCTGTATGGTGTAGGGAAGAACAAAATAGCCGTCGGCCAGTCCCTGCATCAGGGCTGACGCCCCCAGGCGGTTGGCACCGTGGTCTGAGAAGTTGGCTTCGCCTATGGCAAACAGGCCCGGCACCGACGTCATCAGTTCATAATCCACCCACAGCCCGCCCATTGCATAGTGCAGCGCGGGGAATATCATCATTGGAGTCTTGTAGGGATTTTCGTCAACTATCTTTTCGTACATCTGGAAGAGGTTCCCGTAGCGCTGTTCCACAACGTTCCTGCCCAGGCGGTTGATAGCGTCTGAAAAGTCCAGGTACACAGCCAGTCCGGTATTACCTACGCCGAATCCGGCGTCGCAACGTTCCTTGGCGGCGCGCGAAGCCACGTCGCGGGGCACCAGATTACCGAATGCCGGGTAGCGGCGTTCCAGATAATAATCTCGGTTCTCTTCCTTTATTTGCGTCGGCCTGAGTTTGCCGGCCCGTATCGCTTCGGCGTCTTCTTTCCTTGCGGGGACCCATATGCGCCCGTCGTTACGGAGCGATTCAGACATAAGCGTCAGCTTCGACTGAAATTCCCCATGCACAGGTATACACGTCGGGTGTATCTGCACGTAACAGGGGTTGGCAAAGTACGCACCCTTCTTGTAGCACTGCCAGGCTGCAGAGCCGTTAGACCCCATAGCGTTGGTCGAGAGGAAGAAAGTGTTTACATATCCACCCGTAGCAACCACCACGGCATGGGCGGCGAAGCGTTCAAGCCTGCCCGACGTAAGGTTGCGGGCTATGATTCCCCGCGCCCGTCCGTCCACCTTCACCACGTCTACCATCTCGTGGCGTTTATACAGTTTCACCTTACCGAGGCCGATCTGGCGGCTCAGGGCCGAATAAGCGCCCAGCAACAACTGCTGCCCCGTCTGGCCGCGGGCGTAAAAGGTGCGCGATACCTGCGCCCCTCCGAAGGAGCGGTTATCCAGCAGTCCGCCATATTCGCGGGCGAAAGGGACGCCCTGCGCCACGCACTGGTCGATGATAGAGTTGGACACTTCGGCCAGCCGGTATACATTGGCCTCGCGGGCGCGATAGTCGCCCCCTTTTATCGTGTCGTAAAAAAGGCGGTAGACCGAGTCCCCGTCGTTCTGATAATTCTTGGCGGCGTTTATACCCCCCTGCGCCGCAATGGAGTGCGCGCGGCGGGGCGAGTCCTGGATGCAGAAGTTCAAGACGTTGAACCCCATTTCCGCAAGCGAGGCCGCAGCCGACGCCCCGGCCAGTCCCGTACCTACTACAATGATGTCAAGACGGCGTTTATTTGCGGGATTCACCAGCTTCTGATGATCCTTATAATTTTTCCACTTTTCAGCCAGTGGGCCTTTGGGAGTTTTTGAGTTGATAGGAGTCATTTCTTTAATGATTTTACGTGAATGATGAATAATCACAGGATGCTCTCAAGGTAGAAGAACACCGTCACAAAAGCAAAAGCCGCGCATATGAGCGTGGCAAAGATATTGGCGATAACCTGCCAGCGTTTCAGCCACACCGTATTGTTCCAGCCGACGGTCTGGAGGGCGCTCCAGAATCCATGTGTCAGGTGGAACCACAGGGCCGCGTACCATACGAGGTAAAGGGCCACGACGATGATGTTACTGAAGTAGTAGCGTATAAAAGCCGCTCCATCGTGTGCGGAGACTATAGCACCGCCCAGTTCAACCTCATGATGTCCCGTGAGTTCGGCAAACATCATCTTGTACCAGAATTGCGTGAAGTGCAATCCAAGGAAACAAAGCACTATAAGCCCCAGCACAAACATGTTTTGCGACGCCCACTCCACGCCTTTGGGGCGTACGTTTACGGCATACCGTTTGCGTCCGCGGGCCCTGCGGTTCTGCAACGTCAGCCAGATGGCGTAAACGATGTGGATCATGAACCCGGCCGCAAGCACCAGCGTCCCGGCCACGGCGTACCAGTTAGCGCCCAGGAAACCGCAGATGGCGTTGTAAGCCTCTTCCGAGAACACTGCCGCAACGTTCATCGATGCATGGAACAACAAGAACAAAATAAGGAAGATACCTGATAAACTCATTATCAGTTTCCTTCCTATAGAAGAATTAAGTAACCACATAAGATTAATAGTTTAAGTTTTACTTATTGAATTGAAAATGTAGGTTTAACCTGTTTTGAAGTTCACAAAGGTAGCCTAAATCGCAACAACAGCAAACTATGCTGAGTATTTCTCCGGGGCTGACGCTCATCTGATTTACGAGTATTTCACAATTATTTTATATCCTACGAGATAGATTTTGTTTCTCGCGTTATGGTTCATGTTTCACAACATTAGTTATATGAACGTTGTGCGTTTTTAAACCAGCCTTATGATAAGGGAAGTGAAAGAAAAGGTATCATCACAAACCGGCGCGAGATCATATTAATATGTTAGAGTGACAGCTTTCGGCGTGTGCCGGCTATGAAGGCGGCCAATGTATATGGCTTAGGGTGTGGCCAGGATTACTTACATTAAGTCCTTAAAGACTTTGAGACTTTAGGGCCTTAATGTGAGTAATATTAGGTAAGATACTCCGGCAGACCTCCTGTGCGTCTGACTTTCTTACATCGAACTCAGGTGAGGGTAATGCGAATGCTGATTCGTTAGCGAGTGGAACGGGTGTTCCATAGCGAATGGAACGAGTGTTCCATAGTGAGTGGAATGAGCGTTCCATAGTGAGTGGAATGAGCGTTCCACAGTGAGTGGAATGGGTGTTCCATAGTGAATTAGAGAGCATCTGCTGTGTGCAAAACTCTGTCAATCACTACAGTACGCGGTTCTTTAAGGAAGCGGTTCCGCTTGTTCATAAACTGCGCAGTGATTTTCTGCTTGTAGGCGCCGGGCGCAAGCTCAGGCACTACAATCATCAGTCCGGCCGGGTAATTGTTCACGATGTCCCTGGTATCTACGGGGCAGACAACCGCCGGGTCGCCCTGTGAAAGGAAACGGACGCCGACGCCAGGCTCCGCGCCGGCAATCCTGATACTGCCTCCCCTAATGCGTCTGCCCCGTGTAATTCAGGCTCAGGAAAATCAGACGCTGACGATGATACCGTCCGGCAGTCGCCCAAACTGCCACCTTCTTTACCGAGGAAAAAAATACCTATATTCGTGTCATCGCTTCAGGGGCGCTTCCTTACTAACTTAATAAAATATGCACTATGAATAAGTACATTTCTAATATTGCACTGATTGTTTCCGTGCTGCTGTGTTCATCATGCGGAACACACCGGCGGTTATCTCCACCGGCAGGGGCGGATCATCCGGCTGAATTGTCCAGACGTCTTGGTATGCGCATTACGACCAGGGATAATCTCCGCCTCTATACCTTAGCCTCGCAATGGATAGGGACGCCTTACAGGTTTGGCGGAATATCCAAACGCGGAGTAGACTGCTCCGGTTTTGCCATTATCCTTTACAGGGAGGTTTACGGCAGTCGCCTTGCGGCTTCTTCTGCCGACATACTGAAGTACAATTGCAAAAAGATAAAACGCCCGGCCCTGCGCGAGGGCGATCTTGTTTTCTTCCGCACAGACAGGGGAAACAGAAAAACGCCCAATCACGTTGGTATTTACCTCAAAAACGATAAGTTCGTACACGCCAGCACCTCCCGCGGCGTCATAGTCAGCAGTCTGAGCGAACCTTACTATCTGCGTTCATGGATAACCGGAGGACGGGTGAGATAACATATGTCGGTTCACACGACATGGCCAATGCATTTATGGCGGCATAACTAATGCCGTTCACACGTGTGGGATAATTTGGCAGGCATATGTCTCATATGAGTGGCTAACGGGTGATATACAGACGAGTTATCATACTGATATAAAATTGTATATTTGCACTCTATAAAAATAGAGTAACTAAAATGAATCCGACAGAACGTTTCCTGACATACGCATCTTTTGATACGCAATCGAACGAAAGATCGCAAACAACGCCAAGCACCGCGGGACAACGCGTTTTGGCCGAACGAATAGTGAATGAGCTTAAAGAAATCGGCATGGAAGACATCACGCTTGACGACAACTGTTACGTTATGGCTACCCTGCCGGCAAACTCGCCGAAGAAGGTCCCGGTAATTGGCTTCATCGCACACCTGGACACCAGTCCGGATGTGTCGGGTAAAGGCGTAGCACCACGCATCGTAAGATACGAAGGAGGCGATATAACGCTGTCGGAAGAAGGAGACGACGCCATAGTCCTTTCACCCGCACTGTTCCCGGAGCTAAACGAATATGTAGGGCAGGAAATCATCGTCACAGACGGCTCTACCCTCCTGGGAGCAGATGACAAGGCAGGCATAGCAGCCATAGTCTCGGCCATGCAATACCTGAAAGAAAACCCCGGCATAAAGCATGGAGCCGTACGCATCGCCTTTACACCGGATGAAGAGATAGGACGGGGGGCCGACCATTTCGACGTTAAAAAGTTTGGCTGCGAATGGGCTTACACCATCGACGGAGGACAGGCGGGCGAACTGGAATACGAAAACTTCAACGCCGCCATCGCCCGCGTATGCATCAAAGGGCTGAACGTGCACCCCGGAACGGCCAAAGGCAAAATGCGCAATGCAGCCCTTATGGCCGTTGAGTTTGCCACGCTTCCGCCCCGGAATAAGCGCCCCGAAAATACCGAAGGATACGAAGGCTTTCTGCACCTGACCGATATACGCGCCGGAGTAGAAGAGGCTACGCTAACGTACCTCATCCGCGAACATGACCGGGAAAAGTTTGAACGCGAAAAGGATTGCTTCCGTATATGGGTAGCCATGATGAACCAGGTGTATCCCGGAAGCACCACCCTTCAAATAAACGACCAGTATTACAATATGCGCCAGATGGTGGAAGAAAACAAGCACATCATCCACCTGGCGTCAAGGGCGATGACCGAGGTAGGCGTCGCTCCCATCATCAAACCCATACGCGGCGGCACAGACGGCGCACGCCTGTCTTTCATGGGACTGCCCTGCCCCAACATCTTTGCCGGAGGGCATAACTTCCACGGGCGTTATGAGTTTCTCCCCGTTCAGTCGCTGGAAAAATGCATGCAGACAATCATCAAAATAATAGAGTTAGTATGAACAAAACACCATTCACAGATGTGCACATTGCTTTAGGCGCCAAAATGCACGAATTTGCCGGCTTCAACATGCCCATAGAATATTCCGGCATTATAGACGAACACCTTACCGTATGTAACGGCGTGGGTGTGTTTGACGTTTCACACATGGGCGAGTTCTGGGTAAAAGGCCCCAAAGCGCTGGACTTCATACAGGAGATAACGTCCAACGACGCTTCTGTCTTAAGCGTAGGGAAGGCGCAATACACCTGCCTGCCGAACGACAAGGGCGGCATCGTGGACGACCTGCTGGTCTATCGCTACGAAGACGAGAAGTATATGCTGGTAGTAAACGCCGGTAACATAGCCAAAGACTGGGACTGGTGCGTAAGCCATAACACCGCAGGGGCAGAGTTGGAAAACGCCTCGGACAACATCGCACAGTTGGCCGTCCAGGGCCCAAAGGCGGTTGCCGTACTGCAACGCCTGACCTCCGTAGACCTGTCGTCAATACCGTACTACGCCTTCACAACAGGAGAGTTTGCCGGATGTCGTAATGTCATCATCTCCAACACGGGCTATACCGGCGCCGGGGGCTTTGAGCTATACTTCTACCCAGGCGATGCCATGACGATATGGAACGCCATATTTGAGGCCGGAAGGCCGGAAGGGATCAAGCCGGTAGGACTGGGAGCGCGTGATACGCTCCGCCTTGAGATGTGTTTCTGTCTGTATGGCAACGATCTTGACGATACGACTTCGCCCATAGAGGCCGGATTGGGCTGGATAACCAAATTCCCGGAGGGGAAGCGCTTCGTAAACCGCGCCGAGTTGGAACGGCAGAAGAAAGAAGGCGTGAGCCGCAAACTATGCTCTTTCGAGATGATAGACAAAGGCATTCCCCGCCACGGGTACGAAATAGCCGACGGGGAAGGGGGATGCGTGATAGGCGCCGTCACATCGGGCACTATGTCTCCGCTTCTGAAAAAGGGTATCGGTATGGGATACGTTAAACCCCGGTATGCAAAGCCCGGAACGGAGCTTTACATCCGTATACGCAACAAGGATCTGAAGGCTGTCGTCGTCAAAGGCCCTTTCAGAAAGTAACGAGGATTTCGTTCATTGGTTTCCGCATCTTAGCGGTTTTGACAAACAACTCCGGGTCGGCAGGGTATCCTACGGGAATAATGGCGACAGGCTCTACCGATCCGGGCAGGTTAAGCTCAACCGACAAAAGAGCCGCATCAAAGTGGCAGATAATACATGTTCCCAAATCTTTTTCCGCCGCAGCCAGGCAGATATGTTCCATTACAATGCCGGCGTCTGTGTCCAGATGGTCTTTCCCGTCGGCCGGCCGCTTCCATGATTGTTCGTGATCGCCGCAGATTACAATAAAGAGAGGAACCGGTTTTATCCATTCCCTCGCATAAGTCCGGTGCAGTTTTTCACGCCCTTCTTCCGAGGTCACAATAAGGAAACGCCAGGGTTGGCGGTTGCAGGCCGAGGGCGCGAGGCGAGCTACTTCAAGGATGTATTCAAGCTTGTCTTTTTCAACCGGAAGATCGCTGTACTGGCGGATGGAGCAGCGTTTGCGGGCAAGTTCAAGTGTGTTCATATTTCAGCTTCTATTTGATAATTATTGCGGCGGGCAGAGTTCCGGGAGATAAGTTCCCCCAGAAATCCGGCAAGGAACAGTTGAGTTCCAAGTATCATCCCCAGAAGGGATATGTAGAAATAGGGCGAGTTTGTTACCAGCGGCCGCAAATCGCCTGCGAATATGGAGATCATCTTCATGCTGAGCACGTAAATCAACGCCACAAAACCGATGAGGAACATTGCGCTGCCCCAAAGGCCGAAAAAGTGCATCGGCTTCTTCCCGAACCGGGAGGTAAACCAAAGGGTGATCAGGTCAAGGTATCCGTTCACGAAGCGATTCAGCCCGAACTTTGTGTGCCCGTACCTGCGGGCCTGATGCTGCACCACCTTTTCTCCTATCTTACCGAAGCCTGCGATCTTTGCCAGGTAAGGTATGTAACGGTGCATATCGTTATAGACTTCGATGTTCTTTACCACGATATTCCTGTACGCCTTCAGTCCGCAATTGAAATCGTGCAGCTTCACGCCTGAGAACTTGCGCGCCGTAGCATTGAAGAGCCTTGTTGGGATAGTTTTCGACAGGGGGTCGTAGCGTTTCTTCTTCCATCCTGAGACCAGATCGTATCCATCTTCCTTTATCATCCGGTATAACTCCGGTATTTCTTCAGGGCTATCCTGAAGGTCGGCGTCAATTGTTATGATAACCTCGCCCTTCACCCGCTGGAATCCGCAGTGGAGGGCCGGAGATTTACCATAGTTGCGGCGGAACTTTATGCCTTTCACATTAGGAGACTGCTTTTGCAGTTCTTCGATAATATCCCATGATCGGTCTGTACTTCCGTCGCTTATAAAGATGATCTCATAGGTGAAATGGTGAAGGCTCATGACCTTCTCTATCCAGGCATACAGTTCGGGGAGCGATTCGGCCTCGTTGTATAGCGGAATGACAATTGATATATCCATCGTTTATTGTTTTTATTCCTGATTATAAACCATATCTTCCCTATTCCTGCATAGTATTGCGGCAATGGGCAGGGAGAAGAGAATGCCGTAAAGGACATTATTCAATATGCCCTGTATAGTCATACGGATGGGTGTAAAAACGGGCGTTTCAGGCATTGTCTCCGCCATCTCCGGGTTAATATCCCTTATCATATCCATAGCCATCCCTACTGCGTTGGCTAAATAATCCGGAGGGGCCAGATACCTGTAAAAGACATAATGCAGCAGTGAAACAATAAGCGCTGCAAAAAAGTAAAGCAGGATACCGAACTGCCAGGCATGTGAAAAACGGATGCATCCTCCTATCTGTATCTTGTAAACTTTGGTGAATATGTAGGCGAAAACGATTGTAATGGGAGTCAGTACCCAATAAACCACAGATATGGAAGGATTAGTAGCTCCCCAGATAAAAAAAAGGTATTTCACGACCCAGAAAATGCCAAGCAACAGGCCGTAAAACATTGCACTCTTCAATAACAGTTCCTTATTATCCATAAAAAAGTGGGTAAGCTTACTACATCGCGCCGCTACAACCTGCGTACCCTTGCTGCCGTCAAGCCCTGGGGGATTTCGAGGGAGCATGCCGTGTAGGACTTACCCGGCTGCAAAAATAGCCATTTTTATTTACCGCCCAAATCCGTATGATTTTTAATTACTTTTGCTCCCTCAAATACTGATACATAAAATATAGAACAAATGAATCGGCCCTTTCGTTTAACCACCCTGGTAATTATCCTGTCTGCACCGTTCACGCTCTGCGTCCGGGGGCAAAACGTGCAATTGCACTACGACTTCGGCAGCGCCATATACAACAAGGATTATGCCGCACGCCCTGTGCTCACATCAACCGTCGAGATGTTTAAACCCGATGCCTGGGGGAGTACTTTCTTTTTTATTGATATGGATTACACCAATGACGGAATAACCGGCGGATACTGGGAAATAGCGCGCGAACTTCGCTTCTGGCAGAATCCTTTCTCCATACATGTGGAGTATAACGGAGGGCTTACCTCTTTATTCCCGTTGCAGAACGCCTACCTCGGCGGCGCTACTTATAGCCGCGACAACAGCGATTTCAGCCGGGGATTCTCGCTGAGTGTGATGTATAAGCATATACAGGGGCACGACGAGCCGCATAATTTCCAGATCACCGGTACGTGGTATCTTAACTTCGGAAGAAACCGCCTGTTCACCTTATCAGGTTTTGCCGACTGGTGGCGCGAAAAGAGCGGCGTGGGTGATTTTATCTTCATGGCCGAACCTCAGTTCTGGCTTAACCTCGACAGGATAAGGTGCGTGAGTGATGATTTTCACCTGAGCATAGGCAGCGAGGTGGAACTGACAAATGACTTCGCCATGCATGATGGTTTTTACGCCATACCGACAGTGGCCGTTAAATGGACTTTCAACTGACGTGCGCAGATCATGGCAGGCTGTTTACAGATAGAGAGACTTACGAAGCGCTTCGGCAGTTTACTGCTCCTGGATGATATATCGTTCGGAGTGGCGCAGGGCGAGAAGATCGGACTGATTGCTCCCAATGGTTCGGGTAAAACGACCCTTCTTAATATCATTGCCGGGAGGGAGGACTATGACAGCGGCTCCGTGGTCTTCAGAAGCGGACTGAGGACAGGGTATCTGGAACAGTCTCCCGCCTATCCACCCGGCCTGACCGTCATGCAGGCCATGAACGCCGGCGAAAACGAACTGAAGGCGAAGCAGATACTAACCCAACTGAATATAACAGACCTCGAGAAAAAGGTAGGCGAGCTATCCGGCGGACAGCTCAAACGTATGGTGCTGGCCGGCGTGCTCATCACAGAGCCTGAGCTTATCCTGCTCGACGAGCCTACCAACCACCTCGACCTTGAAATGACCGAGTGGATAGAAGCTTATCTCAGCAGGCAGAACATCAGCATCCTGATGGTGACGCATGACCGCTATTTTCTCGACCGCGTATGCAATGAGATCATAGAGATAAACCGCCGGCAGATATACCGCTACAAAGGCAATTACAGCTACTATATAGAAAAACGCCAGGAGCGCACAGAGGCGCAGAACGCCGATCTGGAGCGGGTGAACAACCTCCTTCGCAAAGAGCTTGAATGGATCAGGCGACAGCCACAGGCCAGGGGAACAAAGGCCCGGTATCGTGTAGACGCCTTCCACCGCCTGGAGGAAAAAGCCCGGCAGGGGGCGGCGGTAAATGCCGCAGGCGTAACCCTTGGTGTAAAGTCGGCCTACATAGGCTTCAAGATATTTGAAGCTGTGGAAGTGAGCAAATGCTTCGGCGACATACGTATAACAGACAAGTTCAGCTACACTTTCGCCCGGCATGAGAAAATGGGAATAGCCGGTAACAACGGAACCGGCAAGTCTACGTTCGTCAAAATGCTGATGGGTGAAATTGCGCCCGACAGCGGGCATTTTGACATCGGCCAGACCGTGCGCTTCGGGTATTACAGTCAGGACGGACTGCAATTTGACGACGCCATGAGGGTGATAGACGTCGTACAGGACATTGCCGAATACGTAGACATGGGCGACGGTCGCAAACTGGGCGTCTCGCAGTTCCTCAACCACTTCCTTTTCCCTCCCGACAAGCAGCACGACTACGTATCGAAACTCAGCGGAGGCGAGAAGCGTCGCCTTTACCTCTGCACCGTGCTGATGCGGAACCCAAACTTCCTCATTCTCGACGAACCGACCAACGACCTTGACATTGTCACACTGAACATTCTGGAAGAGTATCTGTGCAGCTTCAGGGGATGCGTCATCGTAATCTCACACGATCGCTATTTCATGGACAAGGTGATAGACCACCTGCTGGTCTTCCGGGGCGACGCCGTCATAAAGGACTTTCCAGGCAATTACACCCGGTACCGCGAATGGAAAGAGGAGCAAGACCGCAGCGAAAAGGAAGGTGCTGCTACGCGCCGTGAAAAAGCCCCTTCCTCTCCCACGCCCCGGTCCGAAACCCGCAGGCTTACCTTCAAAGAGCGGCGTGAGGTGGAAGACCTCGAAGCCGGTATCGCCCTCCTTGAAGCCGAAAAGGATACCCTTGAGACATCGCTCGGCAACGGCTCTCTCAGTACCGCCCGGATCATAGACGCTTCGCACCGCATCGCCATACTGATAGAAGAGATAGAGACCAAAACAGCGCGCTGGTTCGAACTGGCCGATAACAACCCCATGTAAGTGGCGCCACCTTTTTAATTACCTTTGGCGGCATAATTTAAAAAGGAACCAACATATGATACTACCTGTCAACAGGGCGGCATTGAAACATCATGCAGCCGACTACTCGCTCATTATCGCAGGAGCTTTCCTGCAGGCTCTCAGCTACGTACTCTTCCTGGCCCCCTACAAGATCGTACCCGGAGGCGTGTATGGCGTCTCCATCATACTGCATCACGTAACTCAGGGGCTGCTGCCATTCTTCCCCGACGGCCTGCCGATGGGTGCAACGGCCTTATGCTTCAATATCCCGCTGATGATACTGGCCATGAAAAAGATCGGACTGGCATCGGGGCCCAAGACCGTCGTCACCTTCCTGCTCATATCTGCATTCACCGACACCCTCTCGATCTTCTTCGGCTCAGAGCCGCTGGTGGAGAATGACCGCTTCATAGCCTGCTTCTACGGCGGGGCCATACTGGGTCTGGGTGTCGCATGTATCTTCAGGGCGCAGAGTACAAGCGCGGGAAGCGACGTACTGGCGCGCGTTATAGCGGCCGACTCAAACCTGAAGGTCAGCAATATGCTTATCCTCCTCGACTCGGTGGTGGTACTGGGCGGATTGTTTGTTTTCCGCGACTGGGCGGTTCCGCTCTACTCATGGTTTACAATCTTTGTGTACGGCAAGGTGGTGGATATGTTCCAGACCGAAAACCCCAGTCGGGCCGTCTTTATCGTCTCTGAGAAAACCCGTGAGATAAAAGAGCTTATAGTAGACAGAATGGGAATGCGCGGTACATTCATCCACGGACGCGGCATGTTTGAGGGCAAAGAAAAAGATATCATCTTCACCATTGCTGAGCGCAAAGACCTGCCCCGCATCAAGAACGAGGTGAAAAGCATCGACCCACAGGCCTTCGTCTCCACCATGCACGCCAGCAAAGACTCACCTCCTCCAAGGGCCTGACCGCTCAGCACCTTCTGCACTGTCTCACCGTCGAACGCTCATTCGCGCCATACAAAAGCGATGCATCTTCATATTATCCCAAATTACGCATTAGGGATTTTGGCAGTTAAATCAATGGGATAGTCCCATAATCCGGCAAACCATTTTCTACGCTTTTTAGTAAGTGCGATTTTGAGTTTGAGCGTATCGCCGGTTTTTTCAAAATAAGCTCCAATGGCAAAGGTTCTGTAGCGAAGAGTAGACAGGGTTTTCTGTGTTTTTTCCTGTAAGACAAAGATTCTGAAAATCGACATCAGATTATAGGCAATCATAGCAAAAATAAGAGCGGCTTCGGTAGGGAAGAACTCTTTAAGATTGAAACTTTCAGCGCCAAAATCCTGCTTCAATTCTTTTATTCTGTTCTCCGCGTCACCTCTGGCCCGGTAGTTTCGCCAAACATCAACAGCGCTATATTCTACATTTGTAAAACAGGCTGAATAACGATAATTGCGATGAATCTCGTCTTCAGGGAAAAGGCTGAGCATCTTACCCGTAGCCTTAGGCCGGTCTACAAGTTTTTGCCTGACAATAACGATTCGTCTGGGGGCTTGCCATGATTCCGACCGATAACTCTTCCCGCAAATCTGAATACCATCATCGACAGTCAACCAAAAGTCCTGCTCATCGATCACGTGTTGTATGGGGTGCGTAAACCTCGCTGCTACAATGTAATTTAGCCTTTTGCTTTCCAGATGGCACATAATATCATTTTGACAAAATCCACTGTCTAAACGAACAAGGCCGACCTTTTTATCTCCAAACCGGGATAGGGTATCATCTAAAAAACTAATGAAATTATTCGAGGAACTGCTATTGCCGCTTCTCAGCCAAAAGCTGGCTACCATACGCACATCATTAACAAAGGCAATAAGGGGATGATGCGAGTTGCGACCTTTCTTGTTGGGATTGTAACCCTTTTTTGCACCCTCCTGTTCTCCATAACGAGTTATAATAGTAGAGTCAATATCCAGGGTAAAATAGTTGATTTGTAAATTGCGGAAAAACCAACTGAAGAAGTGACGACTTACTTCTTGACTGATACTCTGTGTAAACTTACCGAAATAGCGCTTACAGGCGTCCTGACCGGGTGTTTTTGCCAATCAAAAACCTTTCCTAAGGCTCTGTCTAAGCGCGTAACTTCCGTATGAAGGAAGCGATTGGCGCCACACCAGATACCGGTAGTAAAACTTTCTAAAACAACATGAATATCATAGCCTCTGTTGGAGCCTTGAACCGGAAGAAACGAACAATTATTGATTTGTTCTCTAAAGCCTGTTTTGTCCAACATCTGCTTCAGAAAAACCATTCCGCC
>JAISBL010000070.1 GCA_031266215.1 Tannerellaceae bacterium
TGACAACCCGCTGACAGAACGTACAGACGATTATGTAGCGCAGACGCACGTGAAGACTTCCTACAACAGGGAGCAGTTTATCGACCTTATGCTTGAGCGCGGTACGCTTATGACCCGCACCGACGCCGTGGCTGTTCTGAACAACATCGAAGAGACGGTGGCTTATATCGTAAGGAACGGGGGCTCCGTGAACCTTCCGCTCTTTAACACAGGCTTCTCCATTACGGGAGTGTTTAACAGTCCGCTCGACGCCTTCGACCCCAACCGCCACCATCTGAACGTCACCATCCACGACGGCCTGCGGCTGCGGCAGGCAAGGAACGAGGTGAAGCTGCAGAAGGTGAACGCTATCTCTCCACAGCCCCAGATAATGGAGGTGAGGGACAATCTGTCGGGCACGGTAGACGAAATGGTGACCTCCGGCGGCCCGGTAGAAATATCGGGGATCAACATCAAAATCGCGGGCAAGGATCCTTCCTGCGGCTTATACCTGGTGAACAGCAGCGGGGAGGAGACGAAGTTTGCCTCCATCGTTCAGAACAATCCTGGTAAGCTGATAGCAGTAGCCCCCTTTGATCTTTTCGGTATGACCTCATACCGGGTGAAGATTGTCACCCAGTACTCCGGCAGTAATGAATGGAAAGAGCCCAGGGATACTGTTTATCCCCGCTGGCTTAACCCAACGTATCCCCCCAGCCAAAAGCAGCCCAATGGCGCTGACACGCCGGAAGCGCAGGACTAAAGCACCGATTGCCTATAACCTCTCAGGAGGTATTTATAAGAGCCGTTCTTAAGCATATATACTTAAGAGCGGCTCTTAAGCGTACTTAAGAACGTCTCTTAAGCGTACTTAAGAACGTCTCTTAAGCATACTTAAGAACATCTCTTAAGCGTACTTAAGAACGTCTCTTAAGCATACTTAAGAACATCTCTTAAGCATACTTAAGAACATCTCTTAAGCATACTTAAGAACATCTCTTAAGCGTACTTAAGAGACGCTCTTAAATTATAGGTGGAGAATATGGATATTGCGCCGGTGGCGGTGGGGGCTTATGCGAGGATGCTTAATCCTCTTTTTCGCCATATGCCAGGTCGCCGGCGTCGCCCAGGCCGGGGACTATATATGAGTGGTCGTCCAGATCGTTGTCGATGGCGGCAAGCCAGAGGGTGGTGCGGCTTTCGGGCATAACCTCTCGAATGTAGTCTACCGCCTGGCGGCTGGCTATGATAGAAGCGAGATGGATGCATGAAGGCTCGCCTTTGGTCTGCAACGCTTTGTAGGCAAGCTCCATCGAACTGCCCGTAGCCAGCATGGGATCGGTTATGATGAGCAGTTTGCCGGTCAGCGAGGGCGAGGCGATGTACTCGATGTGAATATCAAAGTTGAGACGGTCCTTATACTTGCGGTAGGCCGATACAAAGGCGCTCCCGGCGTCGTCGAGATAGCTGAGGAAGCCGTGGTGGAAAGGAAGTCCGGCCCGGAGGATGGTACTTATTACAACACTTTCGTCAGGAGTATACATACGCGCCACGCCCAGAGGCGATGCGATGTTTTTCGCACTGTAGGAAAATGTTTTGCTTATCTCGTAAGCCATTATTTCGCCTATGCGTTCGACGTTCCTGCGGAAGCGCTGGCGGTCTTTCTGTATGTTTACGTCTCTCAACCCGGCTACGAACCGGTTTAGGATACTGTTGGATTCTCCAAGGTGGACTATTTTCATGGCGGGTGTATAAATTTGAGCCGAAAGTAGATATATTTCATCCGGCAGGCAAACGTTCTCACTTTTTTTAGCAACTATACCTATATTTGCAGCAAATCAATACTCGTAAGAAAATGGAAATAAAACATGTAATTTTATTGAATACCATGATTGTTTTAGGCGCGTGCCAGCCCGGCGCGAAGACGGTCTATCCCGTGACGGAGAAAGACAATACGACGGACACCTATTTTGGAACGGAAGTAGCCGACCCATACCGCTGGCTTGAGAACGACACTTCGCAGGCCACCGCCGCCTGGGTGGAAGCCGAGAATAAAGTGACGGCCGGATATATTGCGAAAATCCCCTTCCGCGAACGCCTTAAACAGCGCCTGACGGAGTTGACGGATTATGAGAGGATAAGCTCCCCCAGTAAAAAGAACGGTAAGTATTACTTCTTCAAAAACGACGGGCTGCAGAACCAGAGCGTCCTATATGTAAAAGAGGCCATAGACGCCGAAGCCGGCGTGCTGCTCGATCCCAACACGCTTTCGGAAGACGGTACGGTGGCGCTGAGCGGCACCTCGTTCTCCAACGACGGTAAATACCTGGCTTATACCATATCAAGAAGCGGGTCCGACTGGCGCGAGATATATGTGATAAACCTGGCTACGGGCCGGCACCTCGACGACCATATACTGTGGGCCAAGTTCAGCGGGGCCGCATGGCAGGGAGAGGGCTTCTACTACAGCGCATACGACGCGCCGGAAGCCGGCAAGGAGTTTTCAAACGTGAACGAGGGGCACAAGATATATTATCACAAACTGGGGACGCCACAGTCCGAAGACGTTCTGGCTTATAATAACCCCAGAGAGCCGAAACGTTTCTATACCGCCGGAGTGAGCGAAGACGAACGCGTGATGTTCATATCGGAATCAGGGGCAGGTAACGGGAACAACCTTTTCATCAAAGACCTTAAAAAGGCCGGTTCGCAGGTGACGCCCCTCACCGATGATATGGAATACATATACAGCCCCATAGAGGTGATTGGCGACAAAATATACCTGCTGACCAATTACGGGGCGCCGAAATACCGTATTATGACGGCCGACATCTCCAGTCCGCAACTGAAGGACTGGAAAGAGCTTATACCCGAATCGGAATCTGTCATATACAATGCCCAGGTTATAGGAGGGAAGCTCATCATGACGTACGAAAAAGACGCCTCGCACCACGCTTACGTCTACACTACGGAGGGCGCGCAGGTGCACGAAATAGCCCTTCCCACGCTGGGCTCGGTAAGCTTCAGCGGTAACATGGACGATAAGGAAACGTTTTACACCTTCACCTCGTTCACCTATCCGGCTACCATTTTCACGTACGATATGGACACCAATACGTCGGAGCTTTACCTGGCGCCGAAAGTGGCCTTCAACCCCGAAGAGTATACAACCGAACAGGTATTTTATCCCAGCAAAGACGGGACGAGTATCCCGATGTTCCTGACATATAAAAAAGGATTGCAGAAGAACGGGGCCAATCCAACCCTGCTGTACGGATATGGAGGATTCAACATCAGCCTGCCGCCCAGCTTCTCTGTCATCCGCCTGGCCTTCATAGAAAACGGCGGCATATACGCACAGGCTAACCTTCGCGGAGGCTCCGAATACGGCGAAGAATGGCATCTGGCAGGGACGAAACTGAACAAGCAGAACGTGTTTGACGACTTTATCGCCGCCGCAGAGTACCTGATAAAAGAGCAGTACACGTCGCCGGCTAAGGTTGCCATCAACGGAGGTTCGAACGGCGGACTGCTGGTAGGTGCCGCAGTCAACCAGCGCCCCGACCTGTTCAGGGTCGCCGTGCCGCAGGTGGGCGTGATGGACATGCTGCGCTATCATACCTTCACGATAGGCTGGAACTGGGCGAGCGATTACGGCACGAGCGCCGACAGCAAAGAGATGTTTGATTACCTGCACGGTTATTCACCACTGCATAATATTTCGGACAACGGTACCCCGTACCCCGCCATCCTCGTCACTACCGCCGACCATGACGACCGCGTAGTGCCCGCCCATTCTTTCAAATATGCGGCCACCCTTCAGGCGGCCGACACCGGCGACGCGCCCAAGCTTATACGCATAGAGACGAAAGCCGGCCACGGTTCGGGTAAGCCGATCAGTAAAGTGTTGGATGAGTCTGCGGATATATTCGCATTCATCATGTACAACCTGGATATGAAACCACGCTGAGTTTTATTGTTGGTTAGTTAGATAAGCGGCGCTATCTCCCTCTCGTATATCTCTTTGCTGATGATGCGGTAATGGGGGGAGTAGCCCGCTTCGAAACGGCTGCTGTGATGGCCTGTATATTCGCCGTCAGACAGCCGTTTTTCTATTTCCTCACGGTCGGTTTCGTAATCGGGCAGGCTGAGGCCCATCGAACGGATGACGGCCTCGATGCGCGTCCACTCCTCAGCCCACTCGGCTACCGGAGGAGGGTTTATGCCCTGTACGCTCCGTATAAAAGCGTCGAAATACACCTCGTAAGGCACCTGCCCCGTCTTTATTACCGACAGGTTTACGCGGTAGAAGTTACCTTCCCGGCCGGTCGGCTCGGCCGCTTCGCCTTCGATCACGGTATACGAATCCAGTTCGGCCCTCAGGTACTGCCCGGCGCCGGCGGTGTCGGCGATGATATGTCCGGGGCCGAACTTATCCTGGAAAAAGTTCTTATACAAATCCTTCAGGGTGGATAGCGGGTAGGTTTGCATCTGACGGTCGACGGCCGTGCGTACCGACGCCTCGAAAGCGACGTCGCGGCAACTGCCCGACGATATGCAGCCAAGCAGTGCAAAAAATAGTATTCGTTTCATTAGCAGTGATTTTTTGTATGGGTAAAAACCTTGTTTCCGGGAGTGGTGGCTATAAATTCTTTCAGGTAGAAGGGTTCGAAGTAAGCGGTGTCTTCAAAGCTGCCGTCATTAAAGAGCTTTTCCGCCAGCGGCGCCATGTCGGCGGCCAGGGGATGTATGCCGTCCACAAAGACGGCGTTCGCAGAGGCGATCACGTCCCTGCACTTGGCGGCCCCGCTACCGGAGAAGTATACCGTGTGCCCGGCGAGGAAAGAGGCGTAAGCGCCGGCATCGATAATCTCGGCCGCCGTTCCGCGCACCGATCGCCGCCGGGCGTCGAAGATAGCGGCGTAGACCTCCATCCTGCGGGCGTCCAGCATAGCGCAGTAAAGCGCGCCGGGAGACGCCGGAGACGTTTGCCCTATCGTCCTGTATGCTATGATCTCTAATGTGGGAACGCTGATCAGCGGGATGTCATATCCGAAGCATAATCCTTTTGCCAGCGATACGCCTATGCGCAACCCGGTGTATGAGCCCGGCCCGCTGCTGACGGCTATGGCGTCGGGCTTCATATCCCGGCATCTCAGCAGGGCGAGCGCCTCTTCGACATATACGCCCGATAAGGCGGCATGGGACGGGCCGTCGAATGACGCTCTCTCAAAAAAGGATTCCCCGTCCAGGGACAGGGCGACCGAACAGACCGTGGTGGAAGTTTCTATATGTAACAGGCACGACATAAATGTATCCCTTTCAGTTGAGCTGCAAAAGTACATTTTTGACAGGCATTATTCACAATGGGAAATAAATAAAGTACATTTGCATAAATCTATAACACAATGATACAATCCATGACAGGTTTCGGCAAAGTTACGGCCGAGCTACCCACGAAAAAAGTAACTGTTGAGATAAAGGCGTTAAACAGTAAGCAGCTTGATCTATCTACACGCATCCCTCCGGCATATAAGGAGATGGAAATGCAGATACGCAGCCGGTTGCTGGCGTCTCTGGAACGGGGGAAAGTGGACTTTTCCATGCAGGTGGAATATATTGGGAAATATACTCCTACTCAATTCAATCAGGCGGCGATAGAAAATTATTACCTCCAGATAACTGAAATCGCCGAAAAACTGAACATTACTCTCCCGGTCGACTGGTTTCAGGTGCTGCTGAGGATGCCCGATGTTGTTAAGTCGGATATAACGGAAGTGGACGAAAGCGAATGGGGCGTCGTGCAGCAGTCCATCGACCAGGCGATCAGCCAGTTGAACAGCTTCCGTATTCAGGAAGGGGAGATGCTGCAAAAGCTGTTTGCCAGGAAGATTGGAAATATAGCAGCCGGTCTGGCCAGGCTTGAAACGTATGAAAACGAACGGGTAGAAAAGATCAAGGCGCGTATCATAGACAATCTGGAAAAAATACATGCCACCGATTACGACAAGAACCGTTTCGAGCAGGAGATGATCTACTACATCGAGAAGCTGGATGTAAACGAAGAAAAAAGCCGCCTCGGCAACCACCTTGAATACTTCATCAGCACGATGGAAAGCGGAAAGGGGCAGGGTAAAAAGCTCGGCTTCATAGCCCAGGAAATAGGACGCGAAATAAATACGCTCGGCTCCAAAAGCAACCATGCCGCCATGCAGCAGATAGTCGTCGGGATGAAAGACGAACTGGAGCAGATAAAAGAACAGGTATTAAACGTCTTATAGGTATATGGACGGGAAGCTGATCATTTGCTCCGCACCGTCAGGCGCCGGCAAATCGACTATTATCAATTATCTGTTGAAACAGGATTTAGGACTTTGTTTTTCCATCTCGGCCACCAGCCGCCCTCCGCGGGGGGCGGAACGGCACGGGACGGAGTATTATTTCCTCACGCCCGGAGAATTCCGAAGCAGGATAGACGCAGGTGAGTTCCTTGAATACGAAGAGGTCTACCCGGGCAGGTTCTACGGAACACTGAAAAGCGAATTAGAGCGCATATGGGAGAAAGGGCGCCACGTTATCCTCGACGTAGACGTGGCCGGGGGATGCCGCATCAAAGCGCAATATGGAAGCCGGGCGCTCACCATCTTCATCAGACCGCCGGACGTCGGCGAACTGCGGGCGCGGCTGGAAAGGCGCGCCACAGAATCGGCGGGCGCCATCGAAAGCCGCATAGCCAAAGCAGAATATGAGATGAGCTTCGCCCCGCGCTTTGACGCAATAATAGTGAACGACGAACTGCATAAAGCAAAGCGTGAAGCTCTGGACATGATCAGAACATTCCTCCGTAAATGAAAAAGACAGGCATCTTCTCCGGCTCTTTTAACCCGCCGCATATCGGACATCTCGCTTTAGCCAACTGGCTTTGCGAGTATGAAAACCTGGATGAGGTATGGTTTATGGTTACGCCGCAAAGCCCGCTCAAGAGCCATATCAGACTGATGGACGACCGCCTGCGCTACCGTATGGTGGAACGCGCCATTAGCGGGTACCCGAAGTTCAGGGCCAGCGATTTCGAGTTCTCCATGCCCAAACCTTCCTATTCGTCAGACATGCTCAGGGAGATACAGAAAAAGCATCCGGACCACCATTTCCACTTCATTATCGGAGCCGATAACTGGACACTTATACACAAATGGAAAGATTACCGGACTATCATCCGCGACTATCCCATACTGATCTATCCGCGCCTGGGATACGAGGCCGACATCCCCGCCGGTTACCCGAATATCCGCAGGGTAGACGCCCCCGTCATTGGAATATCCTCCGCCTTCATCCGCCAGGCATGCAGGGAGGGTAAAGACGTCCGCTTCTTTCTGCCCGAAAGCGTAAGGGAGTATATGAGCGACTTTTCTGTGTGACCCCGGGTGTAGAAGAAACCGGAGAAAAACAGCAGTCCGTACGCCCTGCACATGCCGTACGGCATTGTTTTCAAACAGCGCTGCCGGCTTGCTTTTCTAACATACAATACATAATTTGCGCCCCTTTGAAAAACAGGCACATATTTTATAAACCCCATTAAATATTTTATTCGTATGAAAGTTTATCAAACAAATGAAATCAAGAACATTGCTATACTGGGATGTTCCGGCTCCGGGAAAACCACCCTCGCTGAAGCTATGCTTTACGAGGGTGGAGTTATAAAACGTCGCGGGACCGTGGAAGCTGGTAATACAGTGAGCGACTATTTTCCGGTTGAGAAAGAGTATGGATACTCAGTTTTCTCAACCGTTTTTAGTGTTGAATGGCAGGATCGTAAACTTAACTTTATCGATTGCCCCGGGGCCGACGACTTTATCGGCGGAGCGGTATCGGCCCTGAACGTAACCGATACGGCCCTGATGCTGCTTAACGCCCAGTACGGGATAGAAGTAGGCACCATCAACCAACTGAGGTATACCGAACAGTTCCAGAAGCCGGTCATATTCATAGTCAACCATCTTGACAACGCCTCGTCTGATTACGACGGGACGGTGGCCCAGTTGAAAGACCGCTTCGGGAGCAGGATAGTGCAGATACAATACCCCGTAAACCAGGGGCCGCTGTTCAACGCCGTCGTAGACGTGCTGAAGATGAAGATGTACCGCTGGAAACCCGAAGGGGGCGTGCCTGAAGTGCTTGACATCCCCGCCGACGAAGCCGACAAAGCCGCCGAACTGCATGCAGCCCTGGTAGAAGCCGCCGCCGAGCATGATGACCGGCTGATGGAAAAGTTCTTTGACGAAGGCAGCCTTAGCGAAGACGAAATGCGCTCAGGCATCAGCGCCGGGCTGATCACCCGCGGCATGTTCCCCGTCTTCTGCGTATGCGCAGGGAAAGACATGTGCGTACGCCGCACACTCGAATTTTTAGGCAACGTAGTGCCTACCGTTGACCGCATGCAATACGTTAAAAACACGGAAGGAAAAGAAATCGCCCCCGACTCAAACGGCCCGGCCAGCATCTTCTTTTTCAAAACAACCGTAGAACCGCATATCGGACAGGTATCTTACTTCAAAGTAATATCAGGAAAAGTCAAAGAGGGTGACGACCTCCAGAATGCCGACAGAGGCTCAAAGGAACGCATAGCGCAGTTGTTCTCCGTAGCAGGGCAGACGCGTAACCAGGTGTCTGAGATGATGGCCGGCGACATAGGCGCAACCGTCAAACTCAAAGACATACGCCGGGGTAATACCCTGAACGGCAAAGGCTGCGACTATCGCTTTGACTTCATCAAATATCCAAACCCCAAATACCGCCGCGCCATAAGGGCTGTGAACGAGGCGGAAGCTGAAAAAATGAGTGAGCTCCTCACCCGTATGCGCGAAGAAGACCCTACCTGGATAGTGGAACAGTCCAAGGAACTTAAGCAAACCATCGTATCCGGGCAGGGTGAGTTCCACCTGCGTACCCTCAAATGGAGGATGGAGAACAACGAAAAGATAAACATCGAATTTATCGAGCCCAAAATCCCTTACCGTGAAACCATCACCAGGTCGGCCCGCGCCGATTACCGCCACAAAAAACAATCCGGGGGCGCCGGACAGTTCGGCGAAGTACACCTCATCATCGAGCCTTATTACGAAGGCATGCCCGCGCCGGACGTTTACCGCTTCGGCAACCAGGAGTATAAAATGAGTGTGCGCGACACGCAGACAATCGACCTCGACTGGGGGGGCAGACTGGTCTTTGTCAACTGCATCGTGGGAGGCGCCATAGACGCCCGCTTCCTCCCCGCCATCCTCAAAGGGGTTATGGCCCGCATGGAGCAGGGCCCGCTTACCGGCTCTTACGCCCGCGACGTACGTCTTATGGTGTACGACGGCAAGATGCACCCGGTAGACAGTAACGAAATATCTTTCATGCTCGCCGGGCGCAACGCCTTCAGTACAGCCTTCAGGGAAGCGGGGCCAAAGATACTCGAACCCATCTACGACGTGGAAGTTTCCGTTCCGGCAGACTATCTGGGCGATGTAATGAGCGACCTTCAGGGCCGTCGCGCCATAATAATGGGTATGAACAGCGAAAAGGGGTACGAAAAACTTTCGGCCAAAGTCCCCCTGAAAGAGCTTTCCTCTTATTCAACATCCCTGAGTTCGGTGACAGGCGGACGGGCTTCTTTCACCATGAAATTCGCCTCCTACGAATTAGTGCCCGCCGACGTACAGGAAAAACTGCTTAAGGCTTACGCCGAGAGTCAGGAAGACGACTGACCCCGCACGGCTCCCGCCTGCACCGCAGGGGAGTGAAACTGTGGAATCTGCCGGCCGGCAGGTTTCACAGTTTTTCTTTATCTGTCCCTTACCGGGCGGCAAAGCAGGAAACAAAGTCCCTTCACACGCTCACGTGAGATCACCCGGCGTGCTCCACACTGCCGCCATTGCCTCCCGGCGTGCAGTCTTAAACCCAAATCGGTCATTAGAGAAATTTGTTTGTTTTCTAATGACCGATTTGGGTTTAATTACAGATATAGTCCTGCAGCATAGTATTTCATATCGCTTCGCCGGAAAAAATTACAACTCCCCTATTGGATTCGGTCGTTATCATGACCGTATCATTAAAAACTCCGGGATGTTGTTTGGAAATACGAACGTATATAAATCTTTGGCCATTCAGGAGTGTTGAATCCTTTACAAAAACATCATGGCTTGTTGTGGTGAGAGATATGGGGGGCGACTGCAATGGGAGGATGTATTCTTTTCTTTCGCCAACCTTTATTTCTCCAACATTAATTTTATTTTCAGGCTTCTCAGCCTTTTCCGATTCTTCTTCCTCTATAATATTCGTATGATTAAACGTACCCGGTATCGGCATTTGAATGTCATTCTTAACATGATTGCTTAAATCAAAACAGACAGGAGTAATATCAGGAGTTAATGCAATAGCCCAAAGTTTTTTCCCGTCATTGGAAACACTAATATAGCGGCAGGGTACATCCAATGTGTAGGTTCCAACCATCTCACCTGTCCAGTCAAACACTCTCATTTGAGTAGATTCCGGCGAGAACCCATTTACACCTCTCATTTCTTCCAGCGTTTTACCACAATACAGTGTATAAATAAATTGATCGGTTGCCGAAAGAGAAATATACCCTTCTATGTTTTTTACGTTTGTAACAACAATATTATTTTCTGATTTGTATGATGGATATATGTTTTCTATTTTACGGATAAGGGATATATTGTCTTTTTGTATATCATAAAAGTGAATAATTTCTCCGTTTAGTGAAGCATATACACATTTTGTTTTTTCTGGGTTAGCGGCAAATATACCTTGATATGCCATTGCCCGGAGATGGTTTTCTATGGCCTGTTCGTTTTTATCCCGATAGGGATATTCAAAAAAGGTCGCATGTCCTTTCCCGACGGAATCCATCAGAGTAATCAAACCTTCTCTGGCAGAAAGACCTGCATATTGGTTATAAGCAGTTTTTATCACCTGAAATGGCTGTGATTCAAAGGTTATATGATTGGCTATATGTGCAGCCTCTTCCACAGTACCTTTCGGAATAGTTATTTCCTTATACGTTTTTGAAATGATATCATAAGCACCGAAAACATCCTCATTTATATATTGAATAGGATAAGGACGGATAAAATCTTCCGGGCCTTGCCCGCGATTACCAAAATGAATAAGTATATGATTCCCTTCTTGAATATCTATATTAAAAAAAGGAGCTAAAGATCCTGCTTCTTCTATGCCAACGATTCCTTCATTATAAGCAATGATAGCACCTCCGTTACCAATATATTCATTATTTAAATGTAAGATTGAATGTAGAAGGATTTGATTGTCGGTATTGCTTTTGTCTGAATGACAACTAAGGCAACACAGAGTAAGTAAAAAGAGAACCATTTTTTCCATCATCTAAAAGTCTAATTTATTTAGAAATATAGTACTGATTGAATTTTATATTCAAAATCAGCACTATCTCTAGTTAATCAATAAGCAATCCAACTGCCAACAAGCCACCCAGGAATAGTCGTATTCGACAGGCATACCACAACATATGCAAATTCACATACGTATCCACCGAAGGTTTCTCCACTCGCCAAAGCATCCACATTAGCCAACGCCAAATCAGACAATTCGACTTCAGCTTTACTCTGACTGAAATTCCATGCCGCAACGACTGCTATGGCTGCGGCAAAAGCTATGCTTATAAGTTTCTTTTTCATTATAATGATTTTAAAGATAAAACTAAAATAACGTGAGCTCGATATAAGAAATCTGTAAAAGAGTTAGCAAAAGAGAGAATAAACAGTTATCTTTATAGTGCTAATTAATAAATGATTAACTAAAATATTCTCTCATTCTAACAGTAAACGAAGTTACAGAGATTTTCTATCTAAGCGATGAATTTTCGAAAGAATTTGGTATTACCTTCAAAAACATGTTTTACGAAAAGATAATGCCAGAAAGCACAGAAATAAGCCAAACAGACTAAGCGACAGCGAGGTTATGACAATTCTGATAGCCTTCTATCTGTTCTATGTTTGCAAGCACATGAGTAATGAATTCCCCAATTTGGTTTACTTACAACCGGTTTGTTGAACTCCAACAAATGGCTGTCCTGTCATTGGTTTTGTTGAAAATATTTTGTATCTGCCTGATAATTAAAGAAAAGGAAAATCCAGTCCTAGAGGAAATGTTAAAAGTGACGAAGTCAGGAAATGTAAGCGTGTGGAGAATGACGTAATACAGACCCTGTTGCTGACGAAATCTTTTTACACAAAGACCATCAAACGAACAACTCCCGGCAGAAACCCCGCAGGTTAGTTAAAGTAAATTGAAAAGGTTATTAATTACACCAATAATGGCTTTATTTGCAAACCCATTGTATAATAGATAGAAAGGAGAATACATTAGTATGAATATGAATTATCGTATGGCATGGATAATTGCGCTTTCTGCGGCCCTATGGTGCGTTGTGTCAGTGAGTTGTATAAAAGAGGAGCCGGCCAGTCCGTATGCCGATATTGAAGACTTTCAACTTCCCGGAGACATCATGATGGCCAGGGCTACAATCAACCGAGAGCAGATTGCAGTATTTGTTCGTAAGGGCGCCGACCTGACGTCTATAGCCCCGCATATCACACTGTCGGAAGGAGCTGCCGTGCAGCCGGAGGCCGGTGTCGCGCAGGACTTCTCGCGCCAGGTGACATATACGGTTACAGCAGCAGACGGGAAGCATAGCCGCGTATACACTGTTCAACTAACCTCCGTACCGCTTCATGCATACAGGTTTGAGCAATGGGAGATGCTGGACAGGACCAAAGCCTACGAGACGCCTGTGGAATACGACCGCGAGGGAAAGCTTTCGACACCCTGGGATTCGAGCAACAAAGGCATCTCCATCTACCAACAGTACGCCGCTCCGTCGCTTTACCCCATACACAGGACTACTCACAGCGCCGGCGGGCAATATGCGGCGGAGATGCTGACATTAGCCGGGCCGGGCTCAATGGGGATAGTAAATATACCGGTAGTGGCAGGCTCGCTGTTTACAGGAGTGCTCTCGCCGCTTAACGCCCTGAAGAACCCTCTGCTGGTGACGGAGTTCGGGCAGCCTTTTAACGAAAAACCCCTCCGCATGAAAGGAAAGTATATATATGAGCCCGGAACAGGCAACTATATCGACTCGCACGGTGCAGCCAGGCCTGAAAAGAGGGATTCGTGCGCTGTGTATGCCGTCTTTTTCCGCTCAGACCAGACATTGGAACGCCTGAACGGGACCAACATACTGACCCATCCGAATATCGTGGCCGTGGCTATGATGCCGCCGGAAGGGCGGGCAGGATCAGGGGGTGGCGGCTTTGTGGACTTTGACCTCCCGTTTGTATATGACGATGCTCATGTGACAGACTTAGGGCGTAATGCCTACAAGCTGGCCATTATCTTTTCTTCCAGTTTCATGGGAGACTATTACGAGGGTACGCCGGGAAGCCGGCTGGTGGTAGATGAGGTCGAGATAGTAACAGAGGGGGAGGAAAAGTGATGAAGAAGAGCCTTTTGATCGCCATCACGGCAATAGCTTTCTGTCTGCCGGCGGTATCGCAGCAGGAATCGGGAAGAAAATGGGAATACAGGATGTTTGCCGGCCACAATGCCGGAGGCAGCATGCCTCTGCCCCTTCCGGCCGAGATACGCAAGATACGTTACTGGAGCCCTGAGCCATTTACCGGCTCTCTGGCTTTTCATGTCACGCGCTTCATCAGCCCCAAATGGGGCGTAACATCTGGACTGGCCATAGACGTGAAGGGCATGAAGACAGAGGCGGATGTGAAGTATATGAACACCAGCCTGGTTGTGGGCGAGGGTGATCACCAGGGTGTTTTCCAGGGTATGTTCACAGGAAGGAATAAACTGAGGATTCGTAACGGATACCTCGTACTGCCGCTCCTTGGCACGTACGCCCCGTCGAGGGTATGGCGCTTTCATGCCGGAGGGTATGTGGCCTTCCTGCAGGACGCCCGGTTCGAAGGTAATGCCTCAGACGGCTATATCCGCCAGGGAGGGCCGGCGGGCGACCGCATCAATATAGAGGAGAGTACGTTTGACTTCTCAGACAATGTCAGAAAGACCGACGCCGGCGTCATGGCGCTGGCCGACTGGTTCTTTACCAAAAAACTGGCCGTGACGGGGCAATTGTCCTGGGGGCTGGTATCGCTCTTCCCCGGCGACTTCAACGGTATTCCTTACAAGATGTATAACATTTACCTGATGGGAGGAATTGCTTACCGGTTATGAGCAGCTACCTCATCCTTTTCATCATAGTAGCTTATTTCGGGGCCCTGCTGCTGGTCTCATACCTCACTGGGCGCAAGAACAGCGGCAACGAGGCGTTTTTCCTGGGCAACCGCAAATCGCCCTGGTACATCGTGTCGATAGCCATGATAGGCACGTCGCTGTCGGGCGTCACATTCGTCTCGGTGCCGGGCATGGTGCGCAGTATAGATATGACATATATGCAGACGGTGCTTGGTTTCTTCTTCGGATATATAGTGATTGCCAGAGTGCTGCTGCCACTGTATTACAGGTTGCAACTGACCTCCATCTATGCCTACCTTGGGGATCGCATCGGCGGGAGGGGATATAAGACAGGGGCGTCTTTCTTCCTCCTGTCCAAGATAGTGGGAGCGGCGGCAAGGCTTTATCTGGTGGTGCTTATACTGCAAACCTATGTATTCAACGCCTGGCATATCCCTTTTGAGGTGACGGTGGTAATAAGCATTGCGCTTGTCTGGCTGTATACATTCCGTAGCGGCGTCAGAACAATTGTATGGACAGATACGCTGCAATGCATCTGCTTCATCTCTATGCTGGCCATCATAATATGGGAGGTGAAAAACAAAATGGGAATGGACGCCGGCAGTATGGTGCAGACGCTGACGGACAGTTCTTATTTCCGCATCTTCGAGTTTAGCGACTGGCACAGCACGCAGCACTTCGCCAAACAATTCTTCAGCGGCATCTTCATCACCATCGTCATGACCGGCCTCGACCAGGATATGATGCAGAAGAACCTGTCGTGCAGGAACCTGAAAGACGCCCAGAAGAACATGTACACCTATGGTTTCGCCTTTGCGCCGGTCAACTTCCTCTTCCTCTCGCTGGGCGCCCTGCTGCTTATAATGGCGGCGCGCGAACACATCGCCCTGCCTGCCCTGAACGATGACATCCTGCCCATGTTATGTGCATCGGGTACGCTGGGGCAATCCATACTTATATTCTTTACTATAGGAATCATTGCCGCAGCCTTTAGCAGCGCCGACTCCGCCCTGACGGCGCTTACCACTTCGTTTTGCGTCGATATGCTGGGAATAGAAAAGGAAGAAGCCGTAAAAGCCCGGCGCACCCGCCTGAGGGTGCATTTGATGATCTCGGTGGTCTTCGCCATCATAATACTGGTGTTTAAGGCGGTAAACAACAGAAGCGTGATTGATGCCATTTACATGATAGCCTCATATACGTATGGCCCGCTGCTGGGACTGTTCCTGTTCGGACTGTTCACCAAAAAGAAACCCAGAGACCGGTACGTCCCGCACATATGCATCGCATCGCCGCTGGTATGCCTGGCCGTAAGTCACGTTGTAAAGCAATATACAGGCTATATCTTCAGCTACGAAATGCTGATGATAAATGGAGGACTTACTTTTACGGGGCTTTGGCTCTCATCAAAAAAATAACATATGGAAATAAAGAATGCTGAGTTTGTAGTCAGTAACACCGACGTAAGGAAATGCCCCGAAGGAAACCTGCCAGAGTATGCATTTATCGGGCGCAGCAACGTCGGCAAATCATCGCTGATCAATATGCTGACCAATAAAAAAGGGCTGGCCCTGACATCGCAGAAGCCCGGAAAGACGCAACTGATCAACCATTTTATTATCAACAGCACATGGTATCTGGTAGACCTGCCCGGCTACGGCTTTGCACGGCGCGGGAAAGAAGGACGCGAACGGATACGAAGCATCATAGAAGACTACATTCTGGAGCGCGAACAGCTCACAAACCTTTTCGTATTGCTGGACTGCCGGCATGAACCACAGGCTATCGATCTTGAGTTTATGGAATGGCTGGGTGAAAGCGGAGTTCCTTTCTCCATCGTATTCACCAAAACAGATAAAATAAGCCACGGACGGATGCAGGAGAACCTGAAGGTCTACCACTCCAGACTGTTGGAAACATGGGAAGAGCTTCCCCCCATCTTCTTAACTTCGGCCGGGAAGAAAGAAGGAGGCGACCGTATACTTGAATATATCGGCAGTATTAATGAGAATCAATCATAAAATAACAAACCTCAAATACCCTTGAAAAACCATGATTTGGAATGAAACCATCGAATGCATGGAACGCGACGAAATGCGTAAACTGCAAACCATCCGTTTGAAACGGATTATTGAATACACCTATCACAACACACCCTTTTACCGCCGGAAAATGCAGGAGGTTGGGTTAACTCCCGACGATATCGTCTCGCTGGATGACATCGTCAGACTGCCATTCACCGTGAAACAAGACCTGCGTGACAACTATCCTTTCGGCCTGATGGCCGTGCCAATGTCCGAGATCGTTCGCCTTCATGCCTCATCCGGCACTACGGGTAAGCCCATCGTCGTAGGCTATACGCGTAAAGACCTTGGTGTATGGAGCGAGGTCGTAGCCCGCAGCCTTTATGCCGCCGGCGTTACCCGTAATGACTCCGTACAGGTATCCTACGGATACGGACTGTTCACCGGAGGACTGGGATTGCACTGCGGTGTTGAAACTATCGGAGGCACCGTTATCCCCATGAGTAGCGGTAATACGCAAAAACAAATACAATTGATGCACGACTTCGGAGCGGCCGCCCTGGCCTGCACGCCTTCCTACGCCCTGTATTTAGGAGAAACCATAAGGGAGTCAGGTATCCCCCGCAGTGAATTCAAACTCAAAACAGGCATGTTCGGCGCCGAGCCGTGGACGGAAAATATGCGCAGGGAAATAGAAGAATCGCTTGGCATCAAAGCGTATGACATCTATGGACTGACCGAAATTATCGGGCCGGGAGTAGGCAGCGAATGCGCCTGCCAGCACGGTACGCATCTGTGGGAAGACCACTTTTATCCCGAAATACTCGACCCGCAGACCCTGCAACCGGTAGCTCCGGGCGTTACCGGCGAGCTGGTCTTTACCACGCTTACAAAGGAAGGCATGCCGATGATCCGCTACCGCACCCGTGACCTGACGGCGCTACATTACGATAAATGTCCCTGCGGACGTACAGCAGTCCGAATGGAACGTATCCTGGGTCGTAGCGACGATATGCTGATCATCCGCGGCGTGAATGTATTCCCCTCGCAGGTAGAATCCGTTCTTCTGGAGATGCCTGAGTTTGAACCTCACTACCTCATCGTGGTTGATCGTGTGAATAATACCGACACGTTCCAGGTACAAGTGGAAGTACGTCCGGAATATTACTCAGACGAGATAAATAAAATATTATCCCTCAGGAAGAAAATTACGGCTCGCATGCAAAGTGTCACCGGCATCCAGCCCGACATAAAAATCGTGGAACCTCGCAGCCTGGAACGTAGCCAGGGGAAAGCGAAACATGTAATAGACAATCGCAAATTAGTATAATCATTCAAAAAAATAACAGCGTTATGTTAATCAAACAGCTATCCATATTCCTTGAAAACAAGAAAGGCCGCTTCACAGAAGTAGCAAAGATATTAGGTGAAGCAGGCATAAACATGTCGGCTTTCACCGTTTCGGAAAGCTCTGACTTCGGTATTCTCCGTCTGATCGTCTCCAACACGGATAAAGCCATCGAGGTGCTCCGCGAGAAACTTTATGCCGTAAGTATCACAGACGTAGTTTGCCTGCACTGCCCCAATCAGCCCGGCGCTCTGGCTAAAGCTATGGACATTATCACCAATGCAGGCATCTTCATAGAATACATGTATGCTTTTTCGCAGGGCGATTCGGCGCATGTTATTATCCGCCCCGACGAAACAGAGCGATGTGTAGAGGTTTTACAGGCTAATAAACTAACCCTGATTGCAGCTAGTGATCTGTATAAGTTATAATTATTAACGTTTGCCTTATAGTTTATTATCAAAGTTGAACTACATTTGCACGCTAAATATATGCAGATGAAAAAGCTTGTGTATTACATATGCGTGATGATGGTGTTGCTCACTTCCTGCGGAGAGTACAATAAGGTATTAAAAAGTACCGATTACGAACTGAAATATTCGTACGCAAAGAAGTATTTTAATGCAAAACAATATACAAGATCCGCTACACTACTGGAAGATTTGATAGTAATCTTTAAAGGCACTTCCAATGCTGAAGAGTCGCTGTACCTGCTTGCTCAGAGCTACTACGGACAAAAGGATTATCAGACGGCTTCGCAATATTTCAACACCTACTATACCACCTATCCGAAAGGTGAATATGTGGAACTGGCGCGTTACTATTCCGGATATGGCCTGTGTCTGGACTCGCCGGATGTCCGGCTGGATCAGACCCAGACGTATAAAGCTATCGAAGAGTTACAGTTATACCTGGAGTATTACCCACAGTCGGAACACGCAGAAAACGCCCAGAACATCATGTTCGATTTACAGGAGAAACTTGCATTAAAAGAATTGATGGCAACCAGATTGTATTACAATCTGGGCTCTTATCAGGCTTACCTGGGCAACAACTATCTGTCAAGCATAATAACGGCGCAGAACGCACTGAAGAACTATCCATTCTCAAAATACCGGGAAGACTTTATTTATTTAATGCTACAATCCAAATACGAACTTGCTCTGGTCAGCGTAAGTGAGAAATTGCAGGGACGTTACAGGGATGTGGTTGATGAATATTATAATTATACCAACGAATTTCCGGAAGGTAAATATCAAAAGCAGGCCCAACGCTTTTTTGACTACGCCAGCAAACAGATTACAGATACCTATTAAAATATATCAACTAACACAATATGGATTACAAAAGAACGAATGCTCCGTTGAATACGGTAACACGCGACATGATGAAATTGTCTGCAAATACAGGTAACGTATACGAAACAACCATGATTATAGCCAAACGGGCTAATCAGATCTCCGTAGAAATGAAGCATGATCTGGAAAAGAAACTACAGGAATTTGCTTCGTATAACGACAGCCTTGAAGAAGTATTCGAAAACAGGGAGCAGATTGAAATATCCCGGTATTACGAAAAACTACCCAAATCAACGCTCGTCGCAGCCCAGGAGTACGAAGACAACAAACTATATTTCAAAAACCCGGCGAAAGACAAAGGAAACTTTTAATCTATGTTGCAAAGGATACAGACTGTTTATTTGCTCATCATCGCCGGATTGGCGGTTGCCATGATGTTTCTGCCGCTTGCCGTATTACAACGCGGCAGTGAACACTACATTCTGGGTGTATTTGGAGTAACTGAAGCCGCTCCGTCACAACCCGAACTTATTTATCCTGTATGGGGACTGTTCGTGCTGACGGCTATTATCGCCCTGCTGGCCGTTGTAACGGCTTTCCTTTATAAAAACAGGATACGGCAGATTCGTATCTGCGTGTTTAATGCTATCGTAATGATAGGTTTCTACGGTTTTTTCGCCTTTTTGATCTATGGAGTGATGAAACGCGAAATAGACGACCTGTCTGTAAGTGTTCAGATAGCCCTTTCATTTCCTCTGATAAGCCTGATCCTGGATTATTTAGCTATACGTAATATTGGCGCAGACGAGGTGTTGGTACGCTCCGTTGAGCGGCTGAGGAAATAACAGCGCCGCTTTTTCTCCTACATTTATTTCTTAAGAGGTATCAGATAGGTCAGTTTACCGAAAATAACCTGACCGGAAGATTTTGGGAAATAATCCGCCTTCCGGTTGCCGAAAATATCACCCAGCGAGTAATAATATCGCCCTTCTAATTGGAAGATGCCTATTCCCGTACGTAATTCGAATCCAGGCCCTCCGCATATTCCCCAGGCGAACCTGCTTTCAACAGGCATGTCCCATTGTTCTGATGTGTGCGGCTTACCGGTAATCTCGTCTATGGGAGGCGAAGATGCATCGAATTTCCCTGATGTACTTTCGCTGATGAGAAACCCGATTTTCGGCCCTATATTAAAGAAAAACTTTACGCGCTTATTTCCTGCATAAAGGTGCGAAAGCAGCGGGATATCTATGTAATTAAGCCTGCGTGTATAATTATATGCGGGATCGTCAAAATGCTCTTCCCAGCCTTCCTGGGAGTAATTGACTTCGAAGACAAGGCCGGCAAATGATTCCGTCAGCCAGCGGACCGTCAGTCCGGCATGAGCGCCCAACAATTGATCCTCCTGCACCGACGGGACAAATGAGACCGAAGAAACACCCATGCCGAAAGAGGTGCCAATCGAAAATTCCTGTTTGAATTTATTCTGCCCACTGGCATTGATCGCTACCATCAGTCCGGATACTGCTGCCAAAAAACGTTTCGCTGTCATTATTTCAGTTCGTGGCGTATTGTCCTGTAATTTTCTCTGTTATAGTGGACGATGAATAAATTCATATTAATAAATCCCCCCCAATTGTTTACTCTGTAGAATTTGAAGCCGGTCTGAAGGCTTTTATGGCTAACCTTGCCCAGGCTGGATTCAAAATTCACTCCATAATTATGAATAGCATCTAAGAAGAACATTCCTGTATCAAAGCCTAACAATGCGTATTTAGGGAAAGTATTCGCTAAGTTTTTGCTGTACCACATTTTGTATTTGAAATAAAAACGTGTGAAGTCGGACGATAGATTATCAGCATAGAAATAAGTGTATATATACGTGTTTAAGATAAAGAAGTCTTCCAGACAATCACGCACATAAGTTTGCCATTCAGGATAGCCGAAGAGGTTTACAATAAAATCAGGATTTGTCTCTACAAGGCTGCAGAGCGGCGTTCTGATTTTATTCAACGTTTCCAGGGTTCCGGAAGTGGGAATAATTACGTTCCTCTTATCCTTTCTTAAACTGGACCCGATATCATCGTAAAAAGATTCTTCTCTATATAAAAGGTTTTTATAGTTTATACTACGCTGTGACAATTCCTGCCTGAACACACGGATAAACTCTGTCTTGTCGTCCCTGTCGTTAGTCTCGACAAATATGATATTGTAGTCGTAAAACATTTCGTAAGCCGCCTGCGTTGCTTTGGCATACAGATAAGAGTGAGGAGTATTGACCTGAAATACATAGCTGTTAGACAATACATCATCATTTTTAGATGAGAAAGGGATTACATACCTGATACCATTCTTTTTAGCAAAGGCTGCAATTGGGGCTATCTGATCATTCTCCACGGCGCCAATAATCAGGTGAGCCTCGTGCAAAGCGCGTTCTTTCAATATCCCATCTATCTTCCCGGAACCGCTCCCGCAATCACGAACCGTCAGTTTTACTGAAATACCTCTGCTTCGCAAACTGTCTATGGCCAGTAACAAGCCTTCATAATATTCTATGAAACGTAGTGTTGCGTATGTAGGGACATGTTCTTCCAGCATGAAAGGCAGGAGTAAAACCAGCTTTATTGTATCCGGCTTATTCATTTCCAAAGGGGCGGACAGCAAAGCATTAGCGTCTTTCTCACTGGAAGCGACGGCAGTCTGTTGCGCTACCGGGTTTTCTCCTTTCACTGGTATGATTAATACCATTCCCGCTTTCACCCCATTTTTCAATTCGGGATTCCTGGCGAGGAGTTCGTCCGATGAGATGTTAAATTTACGGGCAATCCGATATAGAGTCTCCCGTCTTTCTACCTTATATTCTATATCTTTTATGACAATCTGTTCTTCCTGTGGTAAGGCTTCCGTATCTTTTGATGAAGGTATCCGAATGTTTTTCCCAATAAGGAAAGTTCCTACCGACAAACCAGGATTCGCGTCTATTATACCGGTAGCCGGCACGTTGTATTTTACTGATAAAGAATAGAGGGTTTCCTTTGGTTGAATGGTATGGTAAAGATAGGCCGGATATCCCTTGACTGTTGCTGTTCCTTGAGGAATCTTCAGTCGCTCGCCAACTTTTATCACCTCGCGGCTTTCCGGATTAAGGCGATAAAGATCGTTTTCATCCACTCCATACATCACGGCAATGGAATATATAGTTTGTCCGCGCTCAACTAAATGGTAAAATATATTGCTGTCCTGAGCGTTATTAACAGGAATCTGCTGCCTGCTGTTATCCTGGGAATAAAGAGGCGAAACAGCTATACTGATAGCAGATAACAAGGTGTAAATAATTGTTTTACTCATTTTTAGGAATATTTGCAGCAAAGATAATGTATGTAGACATAAAATACTAATTTTGAAACTTTATCAGGTATGATATTTATGTGGAGAAAAGATTACAAAAGGGTTTTGTGGGTATTTGGTATGTTGTTTTTCATATTTACCCTCCAGGCGCAATATACTGTAACAGGAGGGAAAAGCACCCCCATTCCGGCTCTCGACGATACTCCCAACCGTTTGCAGGTGTATGTGGTGCATGGCGCAGATGACGTTGTCATTCGATATACTTCCACTTCCGGCTCCTCCAACCACCGATGGTATCGCTATAGAACAAAAGCTCTTGAAGCGGAAGCCGTTAACGCTGTACAGGAAGGCTCTTCCTCAGCCCTTTATGAGATTGAAGACGGCTATGGATATTTTGTGGAAGAACCAGGCGTACTGCCTCGTTATATCTGGATCATTGACTACGCAAAACATGATTTTACTATTCAAGACCTGAGATTTGCCAATAATGATAATCAATGTGAAGAATTATGGCTTGAAGGAACGGCAGAAATACCTCTGATTACTTACTATACCCCTAACGGCTTGTCAAGAGAACTGCGCAGATCGTTTGAGGTAGTTTACAATACGCTGGAATACCGGGAAGAGAGCAAGCTTTTCTCACCGGAAACCATTACTCAAACCATTGCCGGGAATCCATTTGATACACCCCTGACGCCACCTTTGTGCGATACTGAGATCACTCTGAAAGGTGACCTTTTTGCTCGTCATTTCAATATGGAGAAGACCATCAGCACAGATACATACCAGGCTGTTGGGTTGAAGGCTCGCCTTGACACAACAACCATGACTTTTGCCGGCCCAAATATGTTCGGCAACAGCGGAGGCGTATCTGCTCCAATGAATATCCATTTTGAAGCCATAGCCAACGAGCCTGTAGCCGCTTTCTATAAATGGACTATCGCATACCGCAAAGATGGAAGATCGGAGACTGTCCTGAGCTTCACAGGCAGCAGCATGGACTATACGTTTAATGACGAAGGCTCCTTTGTGGCTACTTTAGAGGTGGGTGACCGGATGGGTAAATGCAGCCTGACAGACTCGGTAACGATCGAGATTGGAGAGCCATACCTAAGCGCCCCAAACACGTTCTCGCCCGGCGCATCCCCAGGTGTCAACGACGAATTCAGAGTTGCTTACAAATCGCTTGTCAGCTTCAAAGGCTGGATATTCAACCGTTGGGGTGCGGAGGTGTTTCACTGGACAGATCCGGCAAAAGGATGGGATGGGAAAAAGGGCGGGAAATACGTGTCGCCAGGCGTCTATTTCTATGTTATCGAGGCGAAAGGCTCCGACGGTAAAAATCATTCTTTAAAAGGACATATAAACATTATCAGACCAAAAAATGCACAAGACAATCGCATCGAATAAACAGATAGCATATGGTATTCTTATATGCGGAGTCGCCGTACTGACCGCATACTTATTGCTTACAGGCTTTAATGATTCGGAGAGGGTGAAGGATCAACGGCCGTTGGTATCTTCCATGACTGTGTCGCCCGAAATACCTTCTTCCATTTCGTTTTGCGGGAAGATTATTGATATAACGCGGTATAATCTGCATGAAGCTTTCGACAGGGAATTGAGCAGTTTTACTTATTTCCACTCCACTACATTGTTGCTTATCAAACGGGCAAACCGTTATTTTCCTATTATAGAACCGATATTGAAAAAACAAGGAATCCCCGACGATTTTAAATATCTTGCAGTCATCGAAAGCCACCTTGACCCACGCGTATCCTCTCCGGCGCACGCAGTAGGTATGTGGCAGTTCCTCGAAAGCACCGGCAGGCAATACGGACTGACGATCACTGCTACAGTAGATGAACGCTGCCATGTGGAAAAATCAACCGTCGCCGCCTGCAAATACCTGAAAGAAGCCTACGGTAAATATGGCGACTGGGTAAGCGTCGCCGCCGCTTATAATGCCGGAATGGGGCGTATCAGCAGCGAACTGACGCAACAAGGAACAGACAGCGCCCTGGATTTATGGCTTGTGGAAGAGACCTCCCGTTATCCTTACCGCATAATGGCTATCAAGCAGATATTTGAGAATCCATATCGCTATGGATTCATATTAACTGCCCGCAGCTTATACAAACCCATAAAAACCAACAGCATATCTGTTTCCACCGACATAGCAAACCTGGCGGTATTCGCCGGGAAGTACGGCTTCACATACGCAGATATGAAACGCTTTAACCCGTGGCTGAGAGACCGCAAGCTGATCACGGCCGGCAAAACCTTCACTATTCAGATACCTGAAGAAGACAATCTCTATTACCGGCATCCCAATACGTATGTACATGATGCCCGGTGGGTGGTAAACTAACTCTGTCTGGGCTTAACTGCCTGAACATACACCTGTGCGTTTTCAAAACGAACAACCAGCACGTTCGTTCCTTTTTCTATAAATCCTGATTCGGAAACCCCATCGTACCATTCGTTTTCTATACGAACTTTACCCGAGGGGCGTAATACGGTTTCCGCCACGCCCACCTTCCCGATGAGGCCGGTTGGAACGAAAACGGAAACGGACGATTCAAGGTCTGTATTCAGAGCTACTTTCCTGAAAAGCCCTTTATGACCTATCCTTTCGGATAACCATAGCATGAGGATAAAGCCTGCCCCAAGGCCAAGAAGGACAGTAAGCGTGGCGCGTCCGAAATCAGGAGGAGATACGTTTTCAAAGTCGAAATTGAAATTGTTCAGCAAACTCAGCGTCAATCCGGTTATTATAAAAAGGATTCCTCCGATACCCATCACGCCGAACCCCGGTGTAACGAACATCTCCACGGCTACAAGCAGTATACCGGCGATAAAGACGAGTATCTCCCAGTTTTGTGCCAGTCCGTCTATATACAGAGGTGCAAAATACATGATGGCTGCAAGGATTGACGCCGCTGAAGGGAAGCCTATTCCCGGCGTTTGCAATTCAAAATAAATTCCCCCTATTATGATCAGGATAAGTATAGACTGCATGGCCGGGTTCATAAGAAAACCTTTCAGGTTATCTATCCAGGACGGCGAATAGCTTTTCAGCTCATATTCAGGATAGCCAAGGCATTGCGTGATAACCTCGTCAACCGACTCGGCAATACCGTCGCAATAGTTCCAGCGGATGGCTTCCTCGGCTGTAAATGTTAACACCTTGCCGGAGTCTATCAGACCTGGAATGACCACGCGATCGTCTACCATTGCTTCGGCAATGGCCGGGTCGCGCACCCACCGGACAACCGTGTCGTGGCCCTGCACTATAGTATCTTTACCGTGGGCTTCGGCCGTTGAACGGATCATAGCCCTCATGTAAGACTGGTATTTGTCAGGCATGGCTTCGCCGGTTTGGTTTACTACCGTGGCGGCTCCTATATTAGCGCCTTTTCGCATGTATATCTTCTTGGCAGCGATAGAGATAAGAGCACCGGCAGAAGCGGCGTTATTGTCTATAAATACATATACCGGTATAGGGTTATACAGGATAGCCGTACGCATGGAGTCGGCCATATCTACCTGTCCACCGTAGGTGTTAAGATGTATCAGCACTCCGTCTGCATTCAGGCGAAGGGCATCAGAGAGTCCGTTTCTCAAATAAAGCTGCGTGGTGTTGTCAATATCCCTTTTTATATCAATCTTATAAATCAAAGGGCGCTGTTCTGTGGCCTGCGAAAAGGCGGGGAGCAGGAGCAGCAATAATCCCCAGAGCCAGTATCTGCACTTTTTATTCATTTTTCTTTTATTCATTTCTATATTGATTGTATATGCCAGTTCTGCCATTGTAAAAATAAAATCGTTCCATATGCAGGGCTTGTAAATGTTAATCCCTGCGGTTCAAAAACTAAGCTAATACTTAAAGTTTTCTATTTCTTGTATTAATTGCACTAAAAGATTATCCGGTTTACATTTCTATCTGTACATTTCGCTCACGATTCAATTGAAAAAGGAAAAAAACTCTAATATTAACAAATGTGATAATAACGATCATGAACGCACTGCAATTTCAGAAAAAATTACTGAGCATACAAGAAAACATGATGAATTTTGCACTATTGCTCACTTCTAATCAAACTGACGCCGAAGATCTAATGCAGGATACGTCGTTGAAAGTACTGGACAACAAGGATAAGTTCATTGATAATGCGAACTTTAAGGGTTGGGTCCTAACGGTGATGAGAAACATTTTCATTAACAACTATCACAGGATCATAAGAACGCAGGTAATGATTGACCAGATACCTGATTTTGAAGGATTGGATATTGTTGATGAGTTCGGGCTTGAGAGGAGTGAATACTTCTTCCAGCTTAATGAACTGTCGGATGCCATCAATAAACTGAATGACGACCTGAAAATTCCGCTGTCCATGCATCTGAGCGGCTACAAATACGCTGAAATAGCCAAAAGCCTTGAAATACCACTCGGTACGGTAAAAAGCCGTATCTTCTTCGCACGGCGCGAACTCCAAAAGACCCTGAATGACCTGTCGCTCTAAGCATGAGCGGCCACCTGCCCTCCCGCGACTTAACGCCTTATTAGAACGGTGATGTGCAAGGATAGGTCGAAAAAGACCATCTTTGCGTTCACGTTCTGACTGATATGCAACTCGGCTTTAGACAATTCATCCACCAGGTCAGACACATTGCGTTCGTTTATGTACGAAGCGAAGTTGAGGGCGAACCCGGCTTCGGAGCTGTTCATGTAATTAATTTCCGGCGATTGGAAACGATACACAAAGTTTTCTCTGACAAGAAACTGGCAGTAGGCAAGGAACGCCTTCTGACGCTCGCGCCCGATGCCCGCCAAAAGGTCTGAGAGCTGCCTCATCCCCTTTACGTTACGCGCCCACGAATGGCGCATCACCTCTTTAAATCGCTCCAGGAAGAAAGCATTCTCCTCACTTACGCTGATAGCTTCCATCGCCCTGAGGTAGCTGCCTCCCGACAACCGGGCTATCTGCAAAGCGGCTTCAGGCTCAAGGCCTTCCCTTCTGATAAGCGCGGACTGCATATCGCCGGTCTGTATGGCCCGTATGTTGAGGTGCTGGGCGCGCGATTGTATAGTTCCAAGAATCATTCCAGGCTCTTCTGTGACCATCAGTATGACAGTGTTTGGCGGCGGCTCTTCGATGATCTTGAGCAGTTTATTGGCGCAGGTGGGATGTAGCTTTTCGGGCAACCATACCAGGAGGATGCGGTAGTTGGCTTCGTAAATACGAAGGCTGAATTTGCGGATCAGCACGTCGCTTTCCCTGGAATATATCAGCACCTGGGTGTTGCCTGCGTCCATGGCGTCAAGCCAGTGGCGAAGGTCAAAGTACACCTGCCCTTTCACCATCTCACGCCACTGTGGAAGGTAGTCGTCACAGGTTTCTTTCTTATTCCTGTCGTTTTTCACTATGGGAAACATAAAGTGCAGATCAGGGTGTGCCAGTTCATCATACTTCAGACATGAGGGGCAATGTCCGCAGGCATCATCATCCGAGGGTTCCCTGCAGTTCAGATAGCGCGCATAGGCAAGAGCCAGGGGGAAGGCGCCGGCTCCGTGTTGTTCATAAAAAATCCGGGCGTGCGGCACAATACGTTTTTGGGCCGATGCTATCAGTTGCCGTTTGACATCTTCCTGTCCTATAATATCTCTAAAATACATATGGATATTTATGTTGAGTTCATGCAAAGATACGAAAAACAAGACAGGTCACTCAAGCCGTGATTGCCCGGCATAAAAAACTATCCTGTATATATCTGGCGGCGCAGACGGGCTAAAAGCATCAAAAACAGCCGTGTTATAACGAAGGTTCTGAATAACGCTCCAGTTCGCGCCGCCCCATGTTACGCCGGCGCTGTCAGTTACAGTTTCCGACATCCGGGCGAAGTCATGCTCCCATATCTCCCCGGAATAACTCCCTCTCTGTTTATTGCTGAACAGGCATTTGAAGGTCTTTTCAATCTTTGGATGTGACTTTCAAAGAAGACGATTCCAAAAGAAGAAAAGGCAATACTGCAAAAAACTTCAATATCATTCTTAAATATGTGCCCGCATTATTGACAAAGGATCAGAGCTGTTCCTACAGTAACAAGCGGAAAAGATTTATGGCCGCACTCAATCCGGTATATCGACAGAATTTACCCGGGTTTTAAATGCGTTTGCCCTGTTTTTACATGCCCGTTTCATTACAAAAGCATTGTTTTTATTATCCAACCGGGGGAGTGTCCAAAATTTTGTGTAAACGTTGAATTGTGTCAGAGTTTTGTTTTCATCTAAATTATGATCCTGTCTTCAAATATAGCCATAAATTGATTCATTATCATAGCCCAGTTTTT
>JAISBL010000074.1 GCA_031266215.1 Tannerellaceae bacterium
GCACCGGATGCCGGATGTTGTCATGGGAGAGGATGCTTCCCGGAAAAGAACTAAAAACTCTCCTCAGAACTTCCCGGTAGTATTCAAAACAGCCTTGACCATGCTCAAAAACTACAACCTGGGGGCTGATATAAAGAAAGGGCCTTCGATTAAAACCAAACGTAAAATGGGAGGATGGTCGGACCTGCACTTAATCGCTATGCCGGGAATGGAAACCTGCTGACCTTTGGTTCATGCGTTTGCCCTGGTAATAATGCACCGCCCGTTTGCGTATTTAAAAAAAGGATTTATATTTGCAGCCCAATAACGTAAAGTATAACAGAATAAAAACAATATAATAAAGATGAAAAGAACATTTCAACCTTCCAACAGGAAAAGAAAGAACAAACACGGCTTTCGCTCAAGAATGGCTACGGCCAACGGCCGCAGGGTACTGGCTGCCCGCCGCGCCAAAGGAAGAACCAAACTGACGGTTTCTGACGAGTATAACGGATAGCATAATCCTGCCATAGCATTGCCGGAGAAGGTAAAGATTCATTTAAAGGATCTTTACCTTCTCTGCGTTTTTAGGGCTTTGCTGCGCATAACATGCTGCTATATGGTGTTTTTTCTCTACTTTTGAACCGCTTAAAAACTTTGGTGTATGAAACGGGCATGTAAAAACTATTTACGCCAAATGCGGTAAATAGAACATACTGCAAGTTACATGCCTGCATTGAATTAAACATTTTATTCGTATGAAAAATATTCGGAACAAACTAACCAGACACATGTTCGCCGGCCATTTATTACTGGTGGCGCTTGTTTCGTGTTTGATTATATACGTGACGCTGAAATGGCTCGATGTTTACACCCTTCATAATGAAGCAGTGATAGTGCCCGACGTCAGAGGGCTTCAGATAGAAGAGGCTTCGCGTCACCTGAGCGCTAATGGGTTGCGATATAACGTAATCGACTCTGTGTTCTCCAGGAACGTCAGACCGGGAGCTATCGTAGAACTTCTTCCCGCCGTAGGATCAAAGGTTAAGGAAGGGCGCATTATATTTATTACGGTAAACGCGATTTCTTCACAGATGGCGGCTATCCCCGGCGTGATGGACCTGTCTTTCCGCCAGGCATACGCCCTGCTGAAAGCCCGCGGCTTCGAGTCTGTTGAAATAGAATACATATCAGGTGAATACAAAGATCTGGCCGTTGGCGTCGAATTGCGGGGGCGCTTTTTGGAAGAAGGAGAAATGGTGCAACTGACAGCGCCGCTTGTCCTGAAAGTGAGCAACGGACAAATGGAAGAGATGGACGTCGAATCATCGCATCCCGGTTTAAACGGTGACGCTGAAACCTGGTTCTGACTTATGGACGACAACTATCCGGATGATTGGGAAGACAATGAACAGACGGGAGACGAGCTTTATGAGCACTTTCGTTTTACGGCAGATAAAGGACAATCACTGCTGCGTGTAGACAAATTCCTCGTAGACCGCCTGCCGGGAGGATCCACCCGTAACCGCGTTCAACTGGCAGCCGACGCAGGCTGCATCCTTGTTAACAACCTGCCGGTGAAAAGCAATTACCGTGTAAAACCGCTGGACGCCGTTTCAGTCGTCATGACGCGCCCCCGGCGGGAAACAGAGATCATACCCGAAGATATCCCTTTGAATATTGTGTACGAAGATGACGACCTGCTGGTTGTGAACAAACAGGCAGGCCTGGTAGTGCATCCGGGACACGGGAATTATACGGGAACGCTCGTCAACGCCCTTGCCTATTACATGAGGGAAGACCCATCCTACGACCCTACGGACCCACGGCTGGGACTTGTGCACCGGATAGACAAAGAAACTTCGGGACTGCTCGTCGTAGCCAAAAAGCCTGAAGCAAAAGCTCATCTCAGCATGCAATTTTTCAATAAGACATGCAAGCGGGAATACAGGGCGCTGGTATGGGGTATCATCCGGGAAGATGAAGGCCGTATAGAAGGAAATATAGGACGTGACCCGAACGACAGGACAACGATGAAAATCTTCCCCGAAGCCGACCAGGGCAAACCTGCCGTAACACATTACCGTACGCTTGAACGACTTGGATACGTAACCCTGACAGAATGCAGGCTGGAGACAGGGCGTACTCACCAGATACGGGCGCATATGAAACACATTGGGCACCCACTGTTTAATGACGAACGTTACGGAGGGCATGATATACTGAGAGGGAGTACGTTTACGAAATATAAGCAGTTTGTGCAAAACTGTTTTGCCATCTGTCCCCGGCAGGCGTTGCATGCCAGAACACTCGGCTTTGTTCATCCTTCAACAGGGCGTGATATGTTTTTCGACTCCGAATATCCTTCTGATATGGAGCAACTGATAGAGAAATGGCGGACTTATTCAAATACACAGGAATAATAAAAATGAAAAGAAACATAGCCGTTGTGGCCGGAGGCGACTCGTCTGAGATAGTAGTTTCCATGAAAAGCGCTCAGGGTATTTGCTCATTCCTTGACAGAGAGAAGTATGTTTTTTATATCGTCATAGTCAAACGAAATGAATGGCGTGTAATCCTTCCCGGCGGGGGAGAGGCGGATATTGACAGGAATGACTTCGGTTTTCGCGAAGAGGGAATTGTTAAACGCTTTGATTTCGCGTATATCACCATTCATGGGACGCCGGGCGAGGACGGACTCTTACAAGGGTATTTTGAGCTGATAGGGATGCCTTATTCTTCGTGCAATCCACTGGTAAGCGCCCTCACATTTAATAAATTTGCATGTAATACGTATCTTCGCGGCTTCGGTATATGCGTGGCTGAATCCATTCGTTTGAGGAAAGGGGAGAGCAGGACGGATGAAGAGATAGCAGCTCGCCTGGGGCTTCCGGTGTTTGTGAAGCCCAACGACGGCGGCAGCAGCTTCGGCGTTACGAAGGTGAAAACGCAGGAAGGTTTGCAGCCTGCTATCGCAAAGGCGTTCGCCGAAGGGAAAGAGGTTATTGTAGAGCGTTGTATCACGGGTGTGGAGCTGACGTGCGGGTGTTATAAGACGAGAGAAAAAGCGGTAGTATTCCCCCTTACGGAGGTTGTGACGGATAATGAGTTTTTTGATTTTGACGCCAAGTACAACGGACAGTCAGATGAGATAACCCCTGCCCGCATACCGGCTGAATACGCCGAAAAGCTGCAACAGACGACATCGAAAATATATGATATACTTGGCGCTAAAGGAATAATAAGGATAGATTATATCCTTCCCGACCGGGGCGAACCGGTGCTGCTTGAAATAAACACAGTGCCCGGCATGACAAACGCCAGCTTTATACCACAGCAGGTACGCGCCGCCGGGCTTGACATAAAGGATGTTATGACTGATATTATTGATAACGAACTAATAAAGTTATGAAAGAAGTAAGTGTTACTAAATTCGACGATATACGTCCGCTAACGAATGACGAGGTAAAAGGAGCTATCGAAGAACTCATAGCAAACGAGGATTTTGAGCGGGCCTTTCGTTATATTAAGCCGGACTTGAAATGGGGTGAATTTTCGCAGCTTATGCGGACGTTCGAAACCAAGGAAGAGTTTAAGGCCGTCCTGGCCTACGATGTCGTTATGATGGTAGCAAAAAATACCACCTTTTCGCTGACTGTTTCCGGAAGAAGCCGTCTGCCGCAGGGACACGTTCCCTGCACATTCATCTCCAACCACAGGGACATCGTTCTCGACGCTGCATTCCTTAACGTCATGCTCTACGACGTAGGATATGGAATGACACAGGTGGCCATTGGCGACAACCTGCTTATCAGTCCGTGGATAGAAACGCTCGTGAGGCTCAACAACAGCTTCATCGTCAAACGGGGCCTGTCCGGGCGCCAGCAGCTGGAGGCCAGCGCCCTGCTGTCGGCCTATATCCACCATACTATAAAGGAGACCAAAGAATCGGTATGGATAGCCCAACGTGAAGGGCGGGCTAAGGATTCTGACGATAAAACACAAAGCAGTATACTGAAGATGCTGAATATGGGAGGGGATAAGGATATTATATCCAATCTTATGGAACTGGACATTGTGCCGGTTGCCATCTCCTACGAATTTGATCCATGCGACTACCTCAAAGCTAAAGAGTTTCAGCAAAGGCGTGATAACCCCGACTTCGTAAAGAGCAAACGCGACGACCTCCTGAATATGGAAACGGGGATACTGAACAACAAAGGGCGTGTACACTTCACTATCGGTTCGCCTGTCAATCCGCAACTTTCCCGCCTGGACGCGACGATAGACAAGAATGAACTCTATTCACAGGTCGCCGCTATCATAGATAAGGAAATATACAAACATTACCGCTTCTATCCCTGCAACTATGTGGCGTATGACATGCTGACGCGTACCGGGCGCTTCAGCAGCAATTACGGACTGAGGGACAGGAAGCAGTTTGAATCTTACCTGCAGGGCCAGCTTGACAAAATTATATTCCCCGGCAAAGATGAAGACTACCTTCGCTCTAAAATACTGGAGATGTATGCCAATCCCCTGAATAACCACCTGTCAAATGAAGCCGGGCAATGAGCCTGGAAAGCGCGGGGCATTCAGGCGTTTAAATGTGGAAATACAACAAACGGCCGACGGCAGTCATACCTTGTTCGTCCCCGGAATAAACGAGCGATACCACTCGGTTAACGGAGCGATACAGGAATCCCTTCATGTCTTTATCAATGCCGGACTACGCCATCTTGCAAGGGAAAGGGTGCGTATACTGGAGATTGGCTTCGGAACCGGCCTGAATGCATTGCTTTCATTATTGGAGGCGGACAGAACAGAAAAACTATGGATCGAATACCACGCGGCAGAGTTGTATCCGTTGCCGGTCGAACTTGCCGCTACGCTGAATTACGGAGAACTGCTTTGCCCCGGACGTAAAGAATTGTTTGACGCCCTGCATACGGCGCCGTGGGATGAATATGTCAGGATTACGCCCCATTTCATGCTTCACAAGATAGAGGGAGACTGTAACCGGTGCGAACTGCCCGGCGCCCTCGACTTAGTCTATTTTGACGCTTTTGCCCCGGATAAACAGCCGGAGATGTGGAACCAGGAGATATTTGACGCCCTGTACCGGCTCATGGCCCATGGCGGTGTTATGACCACGTATTGCGCCAAAGGGGCGGTGAGGAGAATGATGCAGAAGGCCGGATATTCCGTTGAAAGAATACCCGGCCCTCATGGAAAACGCGAGATGCTTCGTGCAAATTACTGAACGAGCAGGGCGTCTATTTTTTCTATAAAGGCTGAGCGGTGGGCCGCTCCTACGACTTTGTCCGCCACCTCCCCGTTCTTAAAGAAAAGTATTGTAGGTATATTGCGTACGCTGAACCGGGTTACTACATCGTTGTTTTTGTCGACGTCAAGTTTCCCTATGGTAACGCGACCGTCATACACTCCGGCAAGTTCGTCGATGATAGGGCCTATCATACGACACGGGCCACACCATTCAGCCCAAAAATCCAAAACGAAAGGTTTTCCTGATTTCAGTAATTCTTCAAAATTACCGTCTGTTACTTCTAGTGCCATAATTACTCTGTTATAAATTAATTGATTTTAAATTCCATACATTCATGCCCATCCAGGAAGTCTATCAGCTTCTGCGTTATATTCAGTCTGATATTCTGGGAGAAAAGATTGAGGGCCAGATTGCGCTCCCCGTCCGTCACTTTGAAATACAGCAGGCTCTGGCCGGGATTGTTTTTTATAAGAGCGGAGAGTTCGCTGATAGTCGGCTCGTCAAGCGCGCTTACGGGGATAGTGATATTTATTTTTTCAATCATATTGTCTTTTTCTTCCTGTAGCAGTCTGACGGAACTGATGCGCAGGTCTACCTCCCCTTCCTTCCAGCGGTGCGATTCCACCCGCGCCCTGACAAGCAGGTACATGCCGACTTTAAAATACTTGCTGTAATCTACATAATCGTTCCCGAAGAGCGCTATCTCGGCGTTTCCCGTAAAGTCTTCTATTTTCATCACGCCATAAGGGCTCCCTTTCCTGGTCATTCCTTCGCGCACATCGGTAACGATACCTCCCAGCAGCAGCTCGCGCCCCTGCAGGCTGTCGAGTTCGTTTAACCCGGCAACCCCGGTATTGCATACATGGGTCAGTATGATGCGGTATTCGTCTAACGGGTGGGCAGACAGATAGATGCCGATCAGTTCTTTTTCCTTATTGAGCCTTTCCAGGTCGTTCCAGCGTTCATATGGAGGGATTTCGGGTTTGGCGATAACAGCAGAATCTTCGTCGCCAAACAGGGAGTTTGCCGAAGAGGCTTTGTCTGTCTGATATTTATTGCCGTACCGCATCAATGTTTCCAGGAAGACTTCGCCCCTGCCTCCATCCGCAAAGAATTGCTCCCTGCGAATGTCCAGGTTATCAAAAGCGCCGGCCAGCGCCATAGCTTCGAAGCTCTTTTTGTTGCAGGCAGTCAGACTGATGCGTTCCACAAAATCAAATATATCCCTGAATGTCCCGTTCTTTTGGCGTTCTTCGATAATATTTATAACAGCCGACTCGCCGACCCCCTTTACCGCGCCCAGTCCGAAGCGTACGTCGCCGGCCTTGTTTACGCTGAATTTCAGTATCGACTCATTCACATCCGGGCCGAGCACCTGTATGCCCATAGCCTTACATTCGTCCATGAACTTGGTGATTTCCGTAATATTGGAAAGGCTTCGGCTGAGTACCGCCGCCATATATTCGGAGGGATAATTGGCTTTAAGGTATGCTGTCTGGTAAGCGACCCACGAGTAACACGTAGCATGGCTCTTGTTGAAGGCGTAGGATGCAAACTTCTCCCAGTCGGCCCATATCTTATTCAGCGTTTTTTCTTCGTGCCCGTTGGCTTTGCCGCCTGTAAGGAACTTTTCCTTCATTTCCTTCATCTTTTCGATGAGTTTCTTTCCCATCGCTTTGCGCAGGGCGTCGCTTTCGCCGCGTGTAAAGCCTGCAAGCTGGCGCGAGAGCAGCATCACCTGTTCCTGGTATACGGTTATGCCGTAGGTATCTTTCAGATAACGCTCCATCTCAGGGATGTCATATGCTATTTCTTCCCTTCCCTGTTTGCGGGCGATGAATGAAGGAATATAATCCATCGGGCCGGGACGATAGAGGGCGTTCATCGCTATCAGGTCTTCGAACTTGCCGGGTTGAAGTTCTTTCAGGTACCTCTGCATACCGGCGGATTCAAACTGGAAGGTGCCGGTTGTTTTTCCCTGGCAGTAGAGTTCAAACGTCTTTGGGTCTTCCATGTTCAGGCGGTCGATATCTATCTTCCTTCCCGTTGTCAGCATGACGTTGTCTATGGCTTCCTTGATGATGGAGAGTGTTTTCAGGCCGAGGAAGTCCATCTTTATCAGTCCGGTTTCTTCTATCACTGAGCCTTCATACTGCGTGACCAGCATTTCTTCACTGGTGTCCTTGTCTTTGGCCGTGCTGACCGGCACAATATCCGAAATATCATCTTTCCCGATGATGATCCCGCAGGCATGCACTCCGGTGTTACGGACGTTGCCTTCGAGCATCTGTGCATATTTCAGTGTTTCGCGAACTCCGGCGTCCTGTGAAGATGCCGCTTCTTTAAGTTCGGGCACGAAGTCGATAGCTGTTTTAAGGGTTAGCTTTTTACCGTCGGGGACCTTATCGGGAACCAGTTTGGCAAGGCGGTTAGACTCTGCAAGGGGGAGTTTTTGCACCCGGGCTACGTCTTTTATAGCCGATTTGGTCGCCATCGTACCATATGTAATGATATGCGCTACTTTTTCCCTGCCGTATTTTTCGGTCACGTAATCCAGCACACGGTTCCTCCCGTCGTCGTCGAAGTCCACGTCAATATCGGGCATGGAAATACGGTCGGGGTTGAGGAAGCGCTCAAACAGCAGGTCATACTTTATCGGGTCTATGTCTGTAATACCCAGACAATAGGCGGCGACCGAACCGGCGGCCGATCCGCGGCCCGGCCCGACGGCTACATTCATTTTCCGCGCCTCGGCGATGAAGTCCTGCACAATCAGGAAGTAGCCGGGGAAGCCCATCCGTTTGATGGTATTCAGTTCAAAGTCTATGCGTTCGGCGACTTCCTCGGAGAAAGGCTCGCCATATTTTTCCTTTGCTCCCCTGTATGTCAGGTAGCGAAGGTATTCGTCGGCATTCCCGTATTCGGAAGGGATAGGGAAGTTCGGCATCAGCGGCTTATTATCTATCGAATAATAGTCCACCTTGCCGGCTATCTCCAGCGTATTGCTCAATGCTTCGGGGATGTCTTCAAAGATGCGGTTCATCTCTTTAGTTGTCTTCATCCATTCCTGCTTGCTGTAACGCATCCGTTTGGGGTCGTCTATGTCTTTGCCGGTGCTGAGGCATATAAGGCGGTCGTGCGCCTCGGCGTCTTCTTCGTTGACGAAATGTACGTCGTTGGTGGCTATAAGTTTGATGCTGTGCCTGCGCGCCAGGGCTATCAGTTCCTTATTTACCTCCTCCTGTTTGGGGTAGATCGACTGGTCGGCCATCGGGTTGTTTGTCTGATGCCGCTGAAGCTCCAGGTAATAGTCTTCGCCGAAGAGGTTCTTAAACCAGAGGACCGACTCTTCGGCGCTTTTCAACTGCCTGTTAAGTATCATTTGCGGTATCTCGCCTCCAAGGCAGGCGGAGCACACGATCAGGCCTTCATGATATTTTTCCAGCAACTCTTTGTCGATGCGAGGGCGTCCGTAGAAGCCTTCCGTCCATCCGAGCGAAACTATCTTGATGAGGTTCTTGTAGCCCCGTAGCGATTTGGCGAGCACTATCAGGTGCCACCCGCTCAGGTCTTCTTTTCCTTCTTTGCTGAAACGTCCGTTACGGGCGCAGTAACATTCGCATCCTAAAATGGGTTTGAACAGGGCCGACTTACATTCTTCTATCTTATCCGAGAGTTTTCTCATCCGGACCATATCTTCTTCCGTATGGGTGTTCTTGTCGTTCAGGTCATTCAGTTCTCTCTCGCAATCTTTTATTACGGCCGAATACTTGCTGTTTTTCTTTTGTATTTTATTGTAAAACTCTTTAATGCCGAACATATTACCATGATCGGTAACAGCCATTGCACGCATCCCGTCATCCTGGGCTTTCTCTATCAGCGCCTCTATGGAGGCCTGGCCGTCAAGCAGCGAATATTGCGAATGAACGTGAATATGTATAAAGGGGTTCATCCTTTCCTGGCTTTAATACCGGTAATGTTCTGCTTTATAAGGGCCTTCCTGGGGAACTCCTATATAATCGGCCTGCGCCTGGGTGAGCTTTGTCAGTTTAACGCCTATGCGGTCAAGGTGTAAACGGGCCACTTCTTCGTCTAAGTATTTTGGTAACCGGTAGACGCCTGTCCCGTATGGCTTTTGCCATAGGTCTATCTGCGCCAGCACCTGGTTGGTGAATGAGTTGCTCATTACAAAGGATGGGTGTCCGGTGGCGCATCCGAGGTTCACAAGGCGCCCTTCGGCCAGCAGGAATACGCTGTGCCCGTCGCCGGGGAAGGTGTATTTGTCTACCTGCGGTTTGATGTTGGTATGCCTTATGCCGGGGTAGTTAACCAGTTTATCTACCTGTATTTCATTGTCAAAGTGCCCGATGTTGCAGATGATCGACTGGTCTCTCATCCCGGTCATATGTTCCAGCGTGATGATGTCGCGGTTGCCGGTGGTGGTGACAAAGATATTGCCTTCCTTCACGGCCTCTTCCATCGTTGTGACTTCAAAGCCCTCCATAGCGGCCTGTAACGCGCAGATGGGGTCTATCTCCGTCACAATAACGCGTGCGCCATACGAGCGCATCGAGTGCGAACAGCCTTTGCCTACATCGCCATATCCGGCTACCACTACCACCTTGCCGGCTATCATGACGTCGGTAGCGCGTTTGATGCCGTCGGCCAGCGATTCGCGGCAACCGTAGAGGTTGTCGAACTTTGATTTTGTCACCGAGTCGTTTACGTTAATTGCCGGGGTAAGCAGTTCGCCCTTCTCCATCATTTGATACAGGCGGTGCACGCCCGTTGTCGTTTCTTCCGACACACCTTTCATTTCTTTCACCATATTGTGCCATCGACTGCCGTCTTCTTCCAGTATGCGGCACAGCGTGCCAAGTATTACCTGTTCTTCATGGCTGGAGCCTTTCCTGCGGATAGTTGCGGCGTCCGTTTCGGCCTTATATCCCCAGTGTACAAGCAGTGAGGCGTCTCCGCCGTCGTCTACTATTGTATGCGGACCTTTACCGCCGGGGAAGCGAAGCGCCATATCGGTGCACCACCAGTATTCTTCCAACGACTCGCCTTTCCATGCAAACACCGGTATTCCGGCGGCTGCTATTGCGGCGGCGGCATGGTCCTGGGTGGAGAAGATGTTGCAGCTTGCCCAGCGTACGTCGGCCCCCAGGGCGACCAGGGTTTCTATCAGCACCGCTGTCTGAATGGTCATATGCAGCGAGCCGGTGATGCGTGCGCCTTTTAGCGGCTGTTGTGCGGAGTATTTTTTGCGAAGCGCCATTAATCCCGGCATTTCGTGTTCGGCTATTTCGATTTCTTTCCGTCCGAAATCAGCAAGACTCATATCTGCCACTTTATAGGGCAGGTTAGTTGGAAACGATCCTGACATAAACTTAATATATTAGTTTTATTGTTTTACTGTACAAAGGTACGTGAATAATACCAAAAACAATTAATATTAAAACAACCTTTTGCCGGTAATACGGCAAATGAATTTTTCAGGTCTGCCAAAGTTAGTCCGATTCTTGCGCAAATTTCGTGGATTCTTGCGCAAGTTTCGTGGATTCTTGCGCAAGTTTCATGGATTCTTGCGCAAGTTTCGTGCATTCTTGCGCAAGTTTCATGGATTCTTGCGCAAGTTTCATGGATTCTTGCGCAAGTTTTGTGGATTCTTGCGCAAGTTTCGAGGATTCTTGCGCAAGTTTCATGGATTCTTGCGCAAGTTTCGTGGATTCTTGCGCAGGTTTTAGCTACTCTTTATCAGGTCCGAGCGATTCTTTTTCAGGTTTAAGTGGCTATTTTTCAGGATTGAAAGATTCTTTCTCAGGTTCATCAGCGCTACGTTGCCATTATGAGGGGATCAGGTTAAGACAGCGTAAGCGGCAGAATTTAAGAAGGCGGTACTCTTATCTCCCTCCCGCCGGTTTTGTCAACAGACAAAATACTTTTGCCTGCATCTCCCGTTATTTTTAGATGAAAAAAAATGAAAGAACCACGTTATGTAAAAATATTCTTATATTTGGTGCTCTAAAAACAGAGTAAATAAATAACAATAAATCTTTTTTTTCATGGATACAAGAAATGTTACAGATGAAATCTCTATGGGTGGCGTATTACATAACGCTTTAGCTTTTGGTACCACCGTAAAAGGTGATGTTACGACTGACGGCGATTTCCGCTTAGACGGCAGGATAGAGGGAACAATTAGTTGCGGCGGTAAAATCGTAATCGGTCCTACAGCCCAGGTAGAAGGAGATATTATCTCCGTAAATGCTGAGATTTTGGGATCCGTAGTCGGAAGTATTACTACAAGCGAAGTATTAGTACTTAAACCTACCGCTGTTATAAAAGGTATTATCACGACGAAGGCATTAGTAGTTGAACCAAGCGCCAAATTCTCCGGTACTTGTAATATGCAATTGAGCGACCCTGACGCAGATGACCTGCAGGATATAGAACTTGCGCTGCCGACAATCACACCTGCTCCCAGTGTAAGCAGCGTACCAATCAGCGAAGGCTACACATTCTAGCAAACGAATACTATTCTGAAAAAACAAGAGCAATTGATGATTAATTCAATTGCTCTTGTTTTTTATCGCAACACAAAATAATGAATACTTTTACCGGCAAAATTAAAAACCCCCGTATGAAACGAGCACGTGAAAACCATTTACGCCAAAGACGATAAATAAAACGTACTGCGAGTTACATACCTGCATTGAATTAAATATTTTATTCGTATGAATAATAAACGTCTGTTCTTTTTCTTTTTCACATTCGCATTCCTTATTGTGGCAACGGATATTCCGGCCCGGACGGGAGATGATCCGAACGACGGGCTCGCTTATAAAACAGAGATATTCGCTTCAGGCGCTTCGGGTGATTATACTCCATTCTGGCTGGTCAGCAACCGCAATGGTATAGTGCCGCTGGAAGCCGGGAACGGGTACCTGAGCGCCGGGATGTTTTACAGCCAACACTTAAACGACAGGATACGGTGGGCTGCCGGGGCCGATATTGCGGCAGTCACGCCACGGTACCGTAACGTAATTATCCGCCAGCTATATGCCGAAATCGCTTACCGTTCTCTTATGTTAAGCATCGGCAGTAAGGAACAATACAACTCTTTGTGGGATAAAGACCTGAGTTCGGGAGATATGGTATTATCCACCAACGCACGCCCCATACCGGAAATAAAAATAAGCATGCCGGACTTTAACCCCGTTCCGGGTACCGGGAAATGGCTGTATATAAAAGGCAGTTTTTCCGTAGGACATTCTTTCGATACTGATTATCTGGACCGCTTCACAGAGGTTAGTAAGGCTTTTTATGTGAAGGATATGTATTGGCACTATAAATCAGTCTTTTTCCGTGTAGAAGCTCCTGAAAACCGTTTCCCCCTTTCTCTGGAACTCGGATTGCAGCATGGCGCACAATGGGGAGGCGTATCTACAAATCCCAAAATCGGACGACAACCTTACTCCCTGTCCGATTTTGCCAGGGTTGTCATGGGCATGGGAGGCGGAGACGATGCGACCCTGTCCGACTCCATTAATGTATTGGGTAATCATTACGGATCGTATGATATAAAACTAATGTATAAAGGAGCCAACTGGGCTGTGCAGGCCTACCATCAACGATATTTCGAAGACAAGTCGGGAACGATATTCGGCAACGGATGGGATGGTTTATGGGGCGTTCAGTTGTATTTGCCTGAAGTGCCGTGGCTGCAAAAAATACTTGTGGAACGCCTTGATACGCGCGACCAGACAGGGCCTTTCCACTTCATCAGCTTTGACCACCAGCAACATCCCGGCGTAGGAGGCGGGGCCGACGATTATTATAATAACGGAGAATATACTACCGGGCTTTCTTATTTCAACCGCAGCGCAGGGTCTCCGCTCCTGCCTTCTCCGGAGTATAATACAGATGGGACCGTCGGCTTTAAAAACACACGTGTGCTCGACTGGCATTTCGGTATGGCGGGTAATGTATCGCCACATCTGTCTTACCGCCTGCTGTTTACAGTTATGGAATCATGGGGAAGGCATTACCGCCCCTTCCTTAACAGGAAAACGGGCGCATCAGGCCTGCTGGAGGTCACATACCGGCACCCGCGGCTGGAGGGATGGCTGTTCACAGCCTCTGTCGCCTCTGATACGGGAAATACTTTCGGTAAAGAAGGAATCGGATTCGGACTGCATATTTCTAAGTGCGGAATTCTTCCCATAAAGCCGAAGAAATGATCAGGTGCGTCTGCCCGGCAAGCTGTTGCAACCCTTTATGCCCCGGCTCAATATCTTCTGTCGTGACGGGGGGATGGATAACCATCTCCATCCGGTGGGGCCTCATCTTAAAAGAGTCTATGGGTAACACTTTGTAAGGGCCGTTCAGGGTGATGGGTACAACCGGCAGGCGCAGGTCGGTCGCCATATGGAAGGCCCCTTTCTTAAACCCCGACATCTTTCCGGTATGCGTACGCGAACCTTCCGGGAAGACCGCGACAGAGGCTCCTTTTTTCAATGCTCTTTCCGCATCACTCACACTGCGGGCGGCCGCCTGTAACGTAGAGCGGTCTACAAATATAAATCCGGCAGCCCGGCAGGCTGTCCCAACAAATGGAATCTTCTGCAACCCTGCTTTCATCACCCATTTGACGGGTGTTCCAAGGAAACCGTAAATCAGGAATATATCGAAAGATCCCTGGTGGTTCGATACAAAGACGTATGATTGCCCGGCTTTGATATTCTCCCGGCCCTGTACCTTCACCGGGCAAAACGCCAGGTAACAGGTTATCCGTGACCATAACATTCCGGGGTAATAAGAAAATACCCGTTCGCCACCCAACAGGCACCCTGTCATGGTAGTTAAAGCCGTAATAAGCGTAAGTATCAAAAACGCAGGCGTAAAAAACAGCCAGAGATATAAAACGTAAAGTGTCCGTATCATCATTTTAAGCCGGTTTATTTAGCACAGATTACATTGTAAAAACAACTATCCCTCCTGTTCTGCATCGGATATGTAAACGCTTTCCACTTTCATGAGCCTTGTTTTCAGACGTTCGGCTTCGCTTTCGCGGATGCGGAGGGTCATACGGCAGTCCATATCCAATGATTGAGATATGATAGACGGATTGTCTTCTTTTACAATACGCATGATGCTGTTCAGGTGAGGATATTCAAAGCATACGGTGATGTCGCGGTCTACGGTGCGTTCTACTATTATGGCATTGGAGATGGCGTCGGCGGCGGCCGAGCGGTAGGCTATGATCAACCCGCTTGTTCCCAGCTCTATGCCTCCGAAATAGCGGACAACGAGTATCAGTATATCGGTCAGCTCGTTGGAGTTGATTTGCCCGAGAATGGGTTTGCCGGCTGTCGATGAGGGTTCGCCGTCATCACCGGCGCGGAAGTTCAGCCGGTCGCTCCCCAGCATATATGCCCAGCATATATGCCGGGCGTCATAATATTGTTTGCGGTATTTGTCGTGCAGTTCCCTGACCTCGTCAATCGTACATACAGGGAAAGCATACGAGAGAAAGCGGCTTCTTTTCTCCGTATAATATCCTTCGGACGGCGCCTGGATGGTTTTGTAGCTGTCGGATGCCATTGTTTAGTCGGGTATATGGGTTTGCTGTTCTTCCACATAGGCATGAAAATCCTTCATGATCTCCTCTATTTCTTCAATGAAATAAGGATCTTCCACCTTTTCCTTTATAGCTTCGTAATAAGCTTTGATAGCCGGAAGGGCGCATATATCCTGCCCCCGGAGCAGGAAATAAGGTTCTTCTTTTTCGATGCATTGCTTAATCATCGTAATCGGATTTTTCATCGTCTATCTGATTTTCAGTTCGTTTCTAAGGAAAGGGGCCGTGAAGCTGGTTGTAGCATCGGCCGCCATCTGTTCGGGCGTTCCGGTGTAGAGTATCTCCCCGCCTTTGCGTCCGCCTTCAGGTCCCATGTCAATCAGGTAATCGGCGCATTTAATGACGTCCATGTTGTGCTCGATTACAATGACAGTATTCCCCTTATCTACCAGTTTATTTAGTACGCCCAACAAGACGCGGATGTCTTCAAAATGAAGTCCGGTAGTCGGTTCGTCTAATATATACAAGGTTTTGCCGGTATCACGTTTAGACAGTTCGGTAGCCAGCTTAACACGTTGGCTTTCCCCTCCCGACAACGTAGTGGATGGCTGTCCGAGTTTGATATATCCGAGCCCGACGTCTTGCAGCACCTTCATGTCAGACAGGATTGAAGGAACGTTTTCAAAGAACTCAACCGCCATATTTATGGTCATATCCAGCACATCGGCAACAGATTTGCCACGGAAGCGCACTTCCAGTGTTTCACGGTTATAACGCCTGCCATGACATTCCTCGCAGGGAACCAGCACGTCGGGCAGGAAGTTCATCTCTATGGTCTTATAGCCGTTCCCCTTGCATGCCTCGCAACGTCCGCCGGCTACATTGAACGAGAAACGCCCCGGCTTATATCCGCGTATCTTTGCTTCGGGCAATTCTACAAACAAGTTGCGTATATCTGAGAATACTCCTGTGTATGTAGCCGGATTACTGCGTGGCGAACGGCCGATGGGCGACTGGTCTACATTGACCACTTTGTCTATATTATCTATTCCCTCGATAGCTTCGTATGCGAGGGGATCTTCGAGCGAACGGTAAAAATGCCGGCTCAGTATGGGCTGCAACGTACGATTTACCAGTGTAGACTTGCCGCTGCCCGATACGCCGGTAACACAGATAAAGATGCCAAGAGGGAAGGTGACATCAATCTTACGGAGGTTATTACCCGCGGCGCCTGTTATACGGATAGACCGGCCGTTTCCTTTCCTTCGCTCTTTGGGCACGGCAATCTCCATTTCCCCGTTCAGGTAAGACGAAGTGAGGGTATTGGACTTCAGCATCTCTGCCGGCGTTCCGGCGAAGACAACCTCGCCTCCCAGGCGTCCTGCCTTTGGGCCAAGGTCTATAACATAATCTGCGCTCAGCATCATTTCCTTATCGTGTTCTACCACGACTACAGAATTGCCCGTATCGCGCAGTTGCCTGAGCGAATGTATGAGACGGATATTATCCCGCTGGTGCAGTCCGATGCTTGGTTCGTCGAGGATATAAAGTACATTGACCAACTGGCTGCCTATCTGCGTAGCCAGGCGGATACGCTGGCTCTCTCCTCCCGACAGCGAGGATGACGCCCGGTTAAGCGAGAGGTATTCCAGACCTACATCAAGAAGGAACCGCAGCCGGGAGCGTATTTCTTTAAGTATCTCCACGGCAATCAGCCGCTGCTTTGCGCCCATACGGTCTTCTATGTTGTCAAGCCATTCATAAAGTTCCGAAATATCCATCAGCGAGACTTCTGCGATATTTTTACCCGCTATCATGTAATGCAGGGCCTCCTGGTTCAGTCGCAGTCCATTACATTCGGGGCAGTCCGACATCCTGATAAACTGTTCAGCCCACTTCTGAGCTGAGGCCGATACCTCGCTGTCCTGTTGCATCATGATGTATTTGGCCACACCTTCATAAGACAGGAAATATTTGGAGCTGATGCCCAGTGAGGGGTTTTTTACCTGAAGGCGTTCTTCTGTTCCGTTCATTATTTCCTCTATAGCCTCTTCGGGTATATCCTTTACGGGCGTTTTGAGGGTTACACCGTATTTCTCGCATATAGCTTCTATTTGCCAGAATATAAGCGAGTTTTTGTATTTCCCCAAAGCAGTGATACCTCCGTTGTAGATGCTCATCGAGGGATCGGGCACAATCTTACGCATATCCAGCAGGTTCACAAAACCCAGTCCCTTACATTTGGGGCAGGCGCCCTGCGGAGAGTTGAAGGAGAAGTTGTGCGGGGCCGGTTCGCTATACGAAAGGCCTGTCACCGGGTCCATCAGCCGGCGGCTGTAATGGCTTATTTTCTGCGTCTCGTCATCAAGCACAAGCATTAACCCGTCGCCCTGCTTCATGGCCAGATTTAGGCTGTTTTTCAGGCGGCGCTCATCATTGCCCGGCACATTCAGCTTATCTATCACTACCTCTATGTTATGCATCTTGTAACGGTCGAGCTTCATGCCATGATGTATTTCCTTCAGTTCGCCGTCAACCCTTACATGGAGGTAACCCTTTTTCCTGACCTGTTCAAACAGGTCCTTGTAATGCCCTTTCCTGTTACGCACCAGCGGGGCGAGCATTAATATCCGCCTGCCCCGGTAAGTGTCGAGCAGGAGACCGAGTATTTGTTCTTCGGTGTATTTCACCATCTTCTCTCCGCTCAGGTATGAATATGCTTCGCCTGCCCTTGCATAGAGCAGACGCAGGAAGTCGTATATCTCGGTAGTTGTGCCCACGGTAGAGCGCGGACTGCGGTTTGTTGTCTTTTGCTCAATAGAGATAACAGGGCTTAGTCCGGTAATCTTATCCACATCCGGGCGTTCCATATTGCCCAGGAAGTTGCGGGCATAGGCTGAGAAGGTTTCTATGTACCGCCGCTGTCCTTCGGCAAATATAGTGTCGAAAGCCAGCGAAGACTTACCGCTCCCGCTCATGCCGGTAATCACCGTCAGCGTGTTGCGCGGTATATCGATGTCAATATTTTTCAGATTATGAACGCGCGCCCCGGATACAGAGATAAGCCCGTCTTCCAATGCTTCTTTATTGTTTGCCACGTAGCCCCCTCTATTTTTTCTTCTGATTCTGCTGTTTACGTAATACTTCCTGTTGCTGTTTCTGCATATCTTCAAGGCGTTTCATAAAGCCTGATTTCTTTACCGGCTTCTTTTTATTGGCTTCCAGCTTGGCCAGCAGCTTTTCTTCATTTATAAAGAAGCGGAACCCTAACGTTTGAAGCATAGCCATAAGTGTAGAGATAGAGTAATAATAGCTAAGGCCGGATGCGCTTTGGTTTAAAAACACCATCAGCATAAGCGGCATCATGTATATCATCATAAACTTCATACCGGGCATCTGCTGCTGGCCGGTATTAGTCATTTCCATATTGAACTTGGCGTAAAAAACGTTAATTATCACCATAAGCAGGCAGAATAAACTGACGTGATTGCCGAAATACGAAGACACAAAAGGTATGTTCGCGTCCCAGCTTACGATGGCGTCATAAGTAGACAAATCCTGCGCCCACAGGAAACTCTGCTGCCTCAGCTCGATAGAGGCGGGGAAGAGCATGTAAAGAGATATGAGGATGGGCATTTGCAGTAACATCGGCAGGCAGCCGCTCATAGGGCTTGCACCGGCGCGGTTGTATAAGTCCATTGTAGCCCTCTGGCGGTCCATAGCCTTGTCCTGGCCCGGATATTTGGCGTTGATCTCCTCTACCTGCGGGCGAAGCACGCGCATCTTGGCAGACGACATATATCCTTTGTAGGTAAGCGGGAATATGATGATTTTCACTATCAGCGTGAGCAGGAAGATGACCAGCCCCATACTGCTTATATGCCTGCCAAGTAAATCGAATATCGGGAGGATGAAGTATTGGTTGATCCAGCGGAACACGCTTGCGCCCAGCGGGACCAGTTTCTCCATATCCAACTGCTCTCCCTCGGCAGCGCCTTTGTCGTACGACTTGAGTTGCGAATACATATTTGGTCCGAAGTAATACCGCAATGATGTAGCCTCCCTGCCCTGCAGGTCGAAAGGTATGGACGTTACGGCGCTCAGCCGTTTAAGGTACGCCCCGCTTGCGATCTGTCTGGAGTCAAGCGTTGTAGACTCGAATCCACCGTCTGAGATCAGTATAGCAGAGAAGAATTTATTCTTGTAGGCTATCCAGCGCAGGCGGTTAGAGACCCTCTCGGTACGGTTTCCGCTCTGGCTAAGGCTTTCCACATCGTCGGCCATGAACTTATAATAAAGCCCGGTGTACTGGTCTTCATATTTGCGGCCCTTCTCCTGCTGCCTTACCAACTGCTCCCATTTCAGGTCTATGGCATTCGTTCCCGGAGACAGTACCCCGTTAAGCCCCTGCCCGTGGATGGTATAATTAAGCATATAGTCGTCTGCCGCACCCAAGGTGTATATGAAATCAAGGTATCCGCCATCTCCTGCATTCAGGCGCATTGTTACCGTACCGGGGTCGTTGCCTTTTATGGGGGTAAAATACAGCCCGGCGGTATTTACCACGCGGTTGGTTGCCGTCACGAGCGTGAAATCAAGACTTGACTCGTCGCCCTCGAAGAGTATGAGCGGACTGGAGTCGTACGCTGTATACTCCTTCAGCCTCACGTAAGATACCTGCCCTCCTTTGTTGGAGATACGTATTTCGAGACGGTCATTTTCCAGCACCGTGTATTCTTCCGTCCCATCCATTGAGGAGGCGAATACGCCAAAGGTGCGTTCCCTTTCTGCAATCATTGCCGAGTCAGACGGTGTTTCAACATTTGCTTCCGCCTCAACGGCAGCGGTTGTTTCTTCCTGAATGCGTATTTCTTCCAGGCGTTTGGCCTGTTCTACTTTTGCGATGGAGTCTTGTGCGCGGCGCGCTTCTATCTGTGCGGGTGTGGGTTTGTTCAACCATGTAAACAGGAGCAAAACAAGTCCAATAAGTACAAATCCTGTTATTGTATTTTTATCCATAATGTATGTCGATGATATTATTTGTTTTCAATGGCAGCTTTTACGAAGCTGACGAAAAGAGGGTTGGGATTGACCACCGTACTGTTGTATTCAGGATGGTACTGCGTTCCGATAAACCATTTGAGCGAGGGTATTTCCACTATTTCAACCAGTCCGGAGTCAGGGTTTTCGCCTACGCACATCATCCCGGCCTCCTCAAACTGCCGCCTGTATTCATTGTTGAACTCAAAGCGGTGGCGGTGGCGCTCCTGTATAAGTTCTTTCCCGTATATGCCATAAACCCTGGAGCCTTTGCGTATCGCACAGTCATAGGCGCCCAGACGCATGGAGCCGCCCATGTTGATGATATTCTTCTGATCCTCCATAAGATCTATCACTTTGTAAGGCGCCGTCTGTTCCATCTCGGTAGAGTTCGCCCCTTTCATGCCCAGGACGTTACGGGCAAACTCTATGACCATGCATTGCATGCCCAGACAGACGCCGAAGCAGGGCTTATCGTTCTCGCGCGCATAGCGTATGGCGGAAAGTTTGCCGTCTATGCCTCGTTGTCCGAAGCCGGGGGCGACGAGTATGCCGTCCATGTCGCGAAGCAGTTCGTCCACGTTTGAGTCGTTTATCTTTTCAGAATGTATAAGGTGCAGATCAAGTTTGCGGTCGTTGTAGATAGCGGCCTGAAGCAGCGATTCGTCTATGGATTTATATGCGTCCTGAAGCTCCACATACTTGCCTACAAGACCTATTTTGACTGTCTCCGTTGCATCGGCTTTCCTTTGCAGGAAGTTTTTCCATTTCTCCATTTCGGGCGTAGAACCGGCGTCAAGTCCGGTCTTTTTCAGCACTATGGCGTCCATGTCCTGACGTTGCAGTACTATGGGAACTTCATATATGGTGGGTACGTCTACCGACTGTATGACGGAGTCTGCCGATACGTTGCAGAACAGGGCCACTTTACGTATCAAATCCTGGTTCAGCAACCTTTCGGTACGCAGGACCAGGATGTCGGGCTGGATGCCAAGTTCCTGCAATTGTTTGACGGAATGTTGCGTAGGTTTGGTTTTGTACTCTTTAGCCGCCGCTATGTAAGGGACGTAAGTCAGGTGTACGCAGAGGCAGTTCTTCCCAAGCTCCCATTTGAGCTGGCGCACGCTTTCGATGAATGGCAGGGATTCTATATCGCCTACGGTTCCGCCTATTTCGGTGATGACGAAGTCGAACTTGTTTTTGGCCAGCAGCTTCACGTTACGTTTTATTTCGTCGGTGATATGCGGTATCACCTGTACGGTTTTGCCGAGGTAATCGCCTTTACGTTCCTTGTCTATCACCGTTTGATAGATACGCCCGGTAGTGACGTTATTGGCCCGTGTTGTAGGTATATTCAGGAAGCGCTCGTAATGCCCCAGGTCAAGATCGGCCTCGTGACCGTCTACGGTTACATAGCACTCGCCGTGCTCATACGGGTTAAGAGTTCCGGGGTCAATGTTGATGTAGGGGTCAAACTTCTGGATAGTCACGTTATAACCCCTTGCCTGCAACAACTTCCCCAGCGAGGCCGACACGATGCCCTTCCCAAGGGATGAAACAACGCCGCCTGAAACAAATATGTACTTTGTATCTGCCACTATGGTAGTAATTTAGTTGTCAATAATATCTTTTACTGTGTTCAATGAAAGCGCAAATTTAATTATTTTCATTCAAAACCATGACGGTCTGTGTAATTGGCCTCCACTGCCTCAGTATCTGAGTTCGTAATAAGCGCATCCATACAGGCAATATCAGCCTTTTCTTTTATCCATACACTCCCATGAGATATTTCATATTTTACGAGAAAACAAATCTATCTCACGAGGGATAAAATCTATCCCACGAGGGATAAAAACTATCCCACGTGAGATGAAAACTATCCCACGTGAGATGAAACCTATCCCACGTGGGATAAAAACTATCCCGCGTGGGATGAAACCTATCCCACGTGGGATGAAAACTATCCCGCGTGAGATAAAACCTATCCCACGTGAGATGGAACCTATCCCACGTGGGATGAAACCTATCCCACGAGAGATGGAACTTATCCCACGTGGGATGAAACCTATCAGACTTGAAATGAAAACTATCCCGCTTGAGATAAAATTCATTCCATGCAAAATGAAATCTATCCCATATGGGATAAAAACTATCTCATGTGTGATAGAAACAAATTTCCGGGCAAATAAAAGAATCCCTTGCGCTTTTTTATCCTGCCTGCACGAATGTAATAGCGTACTAATCTTTTAATTAGCCGCTCCTTAAAAAAGCATTCCGCTCACAACAAAACGCCACTGTCTGTGTCGCATGGCTCTCTTATATCAGGTATTCTCACACGCAGGCATGAGATCACATAATACGTTCGAGTGACAGCTTTCGGTGTGGACGCCTAGGGCGTCGGCACACACCAAAAGCCCTTTTAGGGGTCATGGCTACGATTCCTCCTTTACCTGCACCGTAAGCCTCATCATCAGATTCAGACATCAACGCCGATTCCATGACTGCCTCCCACTTACGAACGGGAGGAGATGATATTCATAAATGATAGCTATATTAAATATTTTGTGACAAAATAATATCTTTTTTGCTATTTGCAATTATTTTGATCACATTTGCATCGTTTTGATGGAAGATTAATACATCCCATCTATCCATTCATAACAGCTGAGTTCTTGATTTATGCGCAAAAATACCATATGTGTAGTATTTTGACAAAAATTAAGCTATTTTACCTTTGCGAGGTAAAATAAACGTTTATAGTCGAATATATACTTTGTTTAGAATCGCAGGTTAAACTTTTTAAAAAAGAAAAAAATGACAAAAAGAACACTACTTATGTTTTGGGTTATGTTGCCGTTGAGCACAATTTTATCGTTGGCTCAAACAATAAACATAACCGGTGTCGTGACTGAAGCGGGTGGAGAACCCATCATCGGAGGTACGATTATTTTACAGGGCACATCTACCGGAACGATTACCGGAACGGACGGGTCTTATTCTATTACGGCGCCGGGAAACGGAACGTTGGAATTTCGTTATATCGGATTGGAAACCCAAGTAGTGCCTATCGGAAGACGTACTACGATTCATGTAGAACTGAGCAGCAGCACCATCGCCGTAGATGAAGTGGTGGTCATCGGATACGGTACTCAGTCCCGGCGTACCGTGACGGCTTCCGTTGCCTCGGTCAGTGGAGAAAGTATCAAGGATATCCCGAGTCCCAATGCCGAATCGGCCTTGCAGGGACGTGCTTCGGGCGTCAGCATCATCACGCCTTCGGGAGCCGTGGGGCAAGCGCCGGTTGTCCGCGTCAGGGGTGTATCCTCTATTACGTCAGGCACCGAGCCGCTTTATGTGGTAGACGGTATTCCGGTTCAATCGGGTAATGCGGCCTATATAGGAAATACCAATGCTTTATCAGATATTAATCCCGCCGATATCCTATCGATCGACGTGCTGAAAGACGCCGCTGCCGCCGCCCTTTACGGTTCGCGCGCTGCCAACGG
>JAISBL010000001.1 GCA_031266215.1 Tannerellaceae bacterium
ATAACAATAGATTCGCAGGCATTCAAGGAATTAATGGCAAAAATCAACACGATTGCCAAACTTGTAATCGCCATTCAGGCAAAGATTGAGGAACAGCCCGAAGAAGACGGCTGGGTGGACAGTTATGAAATCTGCACTTTCCTCAAAATCAGTTCGCGTACCTGCACTCTCTCACGAGGGCGCCGCGAGCGTGTTTTATAGTGGAGCCTTCTTATCCAAAAACTCAGGCTTATACGCATGAGGTGCATTGGCGCACATGTGTGGGATGTGCCGTCAGCTCAGGGGTAGCCACCGGCCGGGTGGCAGGTCGGCGGCGGGGGTTATAGAGGAGTCGAAGAGGCCGAAGATGGCGGAGCCGGAGCCTGACATGGATGCGTACGCAGCGCCGGCGTCGTAGAGGCGTTGCCTGATGCCGGCCAGCGAGGGGTGGATGGCAAATATGCTTTGCTCAAAATCGTTGATTATCATCCCTCTCCATTCTTCTACGGGTCGGCGGATGATTTCTTTAAGCGATGCGGATGGACGTTGCGGACGGACAGAGGAGTAGGCTTCCGCTGTCGATACGGCGATGTCCGGGGGAATGACGAGGTAGAGCCGGTAGGATGCGAGCGACAGGCGTACCGGTTCGAATACATTGCCCGTACCGGAGGCGAAAACAGGGGTGTTGCGAATAAAGAAGGGACAGTCGGCGCCCAGTCCGGAGGCCATCTCCTCCAGACGGTCGTCACCGAGGCCAAGCCGGTACAGTTCATTGAGCAGTTTCAGCATCGAGGCGGCGTCGGACGAACCTCCCCCCAGTCCTGAACCGGGGGGGATGGCCTTATGAAGGTGCACCTCAATGGCGCGGCCCGGCGGAAGCAGCCGGCGCATGGCTTTTACCGCCAGGTTATCTTCCACCCCGGTGTCAGGCAGGGGTATGCCGGTCCGGCTGAAAGAGAAAGCGTCCGCCTCCACCACTTCAAGGGCGTCGCGCAGGGGTATGGGGAAGAAGACGGTCTCAATGTCGTGATAACCGTCCGGCCGCCGGCTCACTACGCGGAGGCCAAGGTTGATCTTTGCGTTGGGGAAGCAGATCATCTCCTGATATTAGGCAACTCCAGTCCGTAACCCTTTTTCCTGTTTTCGGCCTTCAGCAGTATGGCGACGATTATGGCAAGGACGCCGAATAACGCGAATACAGACATCGGGACAGTGTAATCATACGCCAGCGTCTCACCCGGGATACGGGCGTACCGGTCTATCAGCCACCCGATGAGCATTGGCACGCCCATCAATCCCCAGTTCTGTACATAGAATACCAGCGAGAAGGCTGTGCCCAGTTGCTTTTGCGGAATGATCTTGGCTACCGCCGGCCACATGGCCGAGGGAACAAGCGAGAAGGCTACCCCCAGCACTATCATCACTATGGCGGCAAACCACCATTCGTTAAGTACGGGCAGGGCGAATAGCACGTGCACGACAGTGAGCATTACTGCGCCTATCAGCATCAGGGTATCTCCCTTGCCAATACGGTCGTACAGGGTGCCGAAGAGCGGCGTCAGCAGTATGGTCCCGGCCGGGAGGATGCCCGGTATGGCGCCGGCCAGGTCGTCGGCCACGCCATACTTGTAGATCATCAGTTTGGTGGCGAATTTAAGGAAGGGGAAGACCCCTGAGTAGAAGAGTACGCAAAGAAGGGCTATCAGCCAGAACCCCCTGTTGTAGACGATCAGTTTTATGTCGCTCAGGCGGAAGCCTTCTTCTTTGTTGCTTCCGGCTTCCGGCAGGGCGGCTTCCGAGGCGTCGAGCCTCTTGTCCATCACACGGTAAACAAGGAACGTGATAGTGCCGATGCACAGGAACAGGACGCCGAGCCATACCGGGGCCGATACCGCCTCGAAGTGTTTGGCCACGGGCAGGCTGTAGCTGAGGGCGAAGAACGTGCCGATACGGGCCAGGGCTACCTGGAACCCCATAGCCAGGGCCAGCTCATGGCCGGTAAACCATTTCACGATGATCTTGCTCACGGTGATGCCTGCAATCTCGGCCCCCATGCCAAAGGTGGCGAAGCCCAGTCCTGCTACCAGCACCTGCAACTTATAACCAAGTATCATGCTTTCAAGGGGAAAAACGTCAGATACGGCGCATGCTTTTATCACGGCTCCCGCTATCATCAGGAAGCATGACATGAGGCCGGTGAAACGCACTCCCATCTTGTCGAGTATTATACCTCCTACGATAAGCATAAGGAAGAATACGTTGAACCATCCGTAGGCGCCTGAGAAGATGCCGTATTCCGTAGAGCTCCAGCCGTGCGATTGCATCAGCATATCTTCAAGCGGTGACATAACGTCGGTAATGAAGTAGCCGCACATCATGGTGAAAGATACGATGCACAGGGTAGTCCAGCGCGCTACACGCGAACTACTTAGTTTTTGTCTGATAATTTCTGTCATTGTTATTATTGTTTTTGTTTTTACCCGAATAGCGGCAGTATGCCGGCTACGATGAAATTGCTCCCTCCGATGAACACCATGTCATCCTCCGACGCCTCAGACATGGCGAAGGCTACGGCCTCCGGCGCGGATGCAAAAGCCATGCCGTCCAGTCCCGCAGCCCGTGCTTTCTCCAGCAGCGTTACGGCTGGCATAGCGCGTTGCGAGCCGGCCTGCGTAAAGATGTAAAAAGCTTCACGTGGCGCCAGTCTGAGTATGGCGTCTACGTCCTTGTCGTTTGAAAAGCCTGTGACCATATACGCCCTGCAACCGCGCTCCTTACAGTAGGCTTCAATGCGCGCCGTGATGTACCGCCAGGCTCCGGGGTTATGCCCCGTGTCGGCTATCGTGTGGGGCCTGTCCCGCAGCTTTTCCCAGCGTCCGCGCAATCCGGTAAGGCCTGCGACATCTGAGGCGCCCCTGTTCACGGTTTCCTGATCCAGCCTGAGCGGCAGCAGTCTGCCAAGCTCGCGCAGGGCGCATAAGACGGTCGCCAGGTTCTCGTGCTGCACCTCCCCGGTCAGTCCGTAACGGATGCGTCCGAAGTCTTTCGTCTCATAGATGGATTGTTCTATATGCGCCGGCTTTTCCTCCTGCGCCAATAGCAGGGGGGCGTTCATTTCGGCAGCTTTCCGGCGGAAGACGTTAACGACCGTTTCGTCGTCAGCCCGGCCTATCACAACGGGTGTTCCCTGCTTTATGATCCCGGCCTTTTCGATGGCTATATCCTTCAATGTGTTCCCCAGAAGTTCCGTATGGTCAATGCTGATGTTTGTTATTATGCTTAGCGCGGTGGAGATGATGTTGGTGCTGTCAAGCCGTCCTCCCAGTCCGACTTCAATCACGGCGCAGTCCACGTTGCAGTGGCGAAAGTAGTCAAAAGCCATCGCGGAGGTAAGCTCGAAGAAAGAAGGGTGCAACGGTTCGAAGAAGCTCCGGCTCCGACGGACGAAGTCCGTCACATAGTCCCCGTCAATCATTTCGCCGTTCACACGGATACGTTCGCCGAAGTCCGTCAGGTGGGGCGAGGTGTACAACCCTGTACGGAGCCCGGCCGCCTGAAGTATGGCGGCCAGTGTATGGCATACCGAACCTTTGCCGTTTGTTCCCGCCACATGAACCGTGCGATAACAGCGGTGAGGATTACCCAGATAATCATCCAGCGCCCGGCTTGTGCCGAGGCCCGGTTTATATGCCTGCGCCCCACTATGTTGATATACCGGGGCGCTTGCGTATAAATATTCCAGGGTTTCTTTGTAATTCATCGGTACGGGGGGCGATGGATGTTATTCTTCCTGATCGCTCTCACGCATGTTATGGAAGACGTTTTGCACGTCCTCGTCTTCTTCCAGCCTTTCGATCAGCTTTTCCAACGATTCGCGCTGTTCCGGCGTTACGTCTTTAAGGTCATTAGGGATACGCATGAACTCTGCGCTGTTGATCTCGTAACCGTTTTCTTCAAGATATTTCTGTATGGCGGCGTTCTGTGCAAATTCGCCGTAGAGTATGATCTCATCTTCGTCTTCTTCCACCTCATCGACGCCGTAGTCTATCAGTTCCAGTTCAAGGTCTTCCAGTGAGACACCGTCTTTCCTTACTATATGGAATACGCATTTGTGGTCAAACAGGAACTCCAGGCTGCCCGATGTGCCCAGCGAACCGCCGTTCTTGTTGAAATAACTGCGCACGTTGGCCACCGTACGTGTGGTGTTGTCGGTAGCCGTTTCCACAAAGATGGCGATGCCAAAGGGGCCATAGCCTTCGTAGTTCATCTCCTTGTAGTCTGTATAATCTTTTGATGTGGCTTTCTTAATAGCACGCTCCACATTCTCTTTGGGCATGTTTTCTTTCTTGGCCTGCTGTATCAGTACGCGCAGACGGGGGTTGCTGTCGGGATCGGGACCGCCTGCTTTGGCGGCGATGGTGATCTCCTTACCCAGTTTGGTGAATACGCGCGCCATATTGCCCCAACGTTTAAACTTCTTTGCTTTGCGATATTCAAAGGCTCTTCCCATGTTATTGTTCTTTTAAGTATGATTGGTGATGATCGGTATTATCTCAGGCGGGCGCCAAGCTGCTGTTCCAGACCGGCCTGTATCTTGCTCATAATGCTTTCAATCTGTTTGTCGTTAAGCGTCTTCCCGGTGTCCTGAAGGTAGAAGCTCACGGCGTACGACTTTTTGCCTGCCGGCAGGTTACGGCCTTCGTAGACGTCGAAGAGGGTTACTTTTTTCAGAAGCTTACGTTCGCTGTCGGCGGCTATCCTCTCTATTTCGGCGAAGGGGACGTGTTTATCCAGAAGCAGGGCCAGGTCTCGCTTCACGGTCTGGAACCTTGGTATTTCGGAGAAGGTCACTTTGCTCTTCTTTATCTCCTTCATCAGGGCCGTCCATGACAGTTCGGCGTAGTAGACGTCGGAGTCTGCGTCGGTCATTGTCAGCAACCGGCGGCTTACTATGCCCAGCGTTCCCAGCGTGCGCCGGGAGCTTCCGCCCGTCAGGCTCATACCTGTTGAATAAAGGTCCGTATCCGTATACGCCCACGTAAGGGTATGCATATTGACTCCCAGACGGGCAAGGACGTGTTCGACGTAGCTCCTGAGTTCGTAAACAGAGGATTTCTCATTGGGGTGCGCCCAGTTATTTTCCACCCTGTTGCCGCATATCCACAAGCCCAGGCGGTAATCTTCGGCAAATTCGGCAAGGGCGTCATTGTCTTTCTTCTTCGCAGCGTCATACTCATAGCAGTTGCCGAACTCAAAGAAGCGGATGTTCCCGTTCTTGCGTTTCTCATTATGCGCGATGCTTTCGAGACCTCCGAACAGCAAACTCTGGCGCATAACGTTCAGTTCTGCGCTTATGGCGTTCTTCAGCGTCACGCACCGGGATAGGGGATAGGCGGCAAAACCTTCGTAATATGCCGATCGCGTCTGCGAGTTGTTAAGTATTTCGTTGAATCCCGCTCCGCATAACTGCTCCGAGATCAGATGCTGTAATCTGTAGCTTTGGTCTGTAGGAGTCCGGTAACTCAGGTTTGACCTTACGTTTTCGCTTACCTCCACGTTGTTGTATCCGTATATACGCAGGATGTCTTCTATCACATCCACGTCGCGCTTAACGTCGATGCGGTAAACGGGGACGTGCAGCGTTAACGCTTCCTGCGTCTCCGATACGACTTCAATCTCCAGACTGTCGAGTATGCTTTTTATCGTTTCGCGTGGAATCACTTTGCCCGTCAGGCTGTCTATCTTACTATAAGCCACTTCCACCGTCCAGGGGGCTACGGGAGAAGGATAGACATCCTGCACCTCTCCTGTAATCAGTCCGCCGGCTATTTCTTTTATCAGCAGCGCTGCACGCTTTAGCACATACATAGTCTGGTTAGGGTCCAGTCCCCGTTCAAAGCGGAAGGAAGCGTCTGTATTCAAACCGAAACGCCGGGCGGTCCTGCGTATCCATGCCGGATTGAAGTTGGCCGATTCAAGGAACACATTCGTTGTCTGTTCCGTCACGCCGGAATCCAGGCCGCCGAACACGCCGCCGATGCACATGCCCTTCTCAGCATCGCATATTATCAGGTCTTTGTCGGTCAGAGTACGTTCAACTTCATCCAGAGTCACAAACTTTGTGCCTGCCGGCAAAGTCTTTACCACCACCCTGCCGTCTTTTATCTTATCAGCGTCAAAAGCGTGCAGGGGCTGTCCCAGCTCATGAAGCACAAAGTTTGTTATATCAACCACGTTGTTGATAGGGCGCAGGCCTATTGTTTTAAGTCTGTCCTTAAGCCACGCCGGGCTTTCCTTCACCGTTACTCCGCGTATGGTCACACCGGAATAGCGCGGGCAGGCCTCTGCGTTTTCCACCGTCACGGTTACGCCGGGCGTATTGTCATCTATGCGGAAAGCATCCACGGAGGGGCGTTTCAATGTCGCCGGACGTCCGTTTTGCCTCAGATAAGCAGTCAGGTCACGGGCTACGCCGAAGTGTGAGGTAGCATCCACGCGGTTGGGTGTGATGTCTACTTCCAGAACGTAGTCGCTCTTTACATTATAATAATACTTCGCCGGCAGTCCGACGGCGGCGTCAGCCGGCAGAACTATGATACCTTCGTGACCGGTTCCCAGTCCTATCTCATCCTCGGCGCATATCATGCCGTGAGACTCCACTCCGCGTATCTTTGATTTCCTGATGGTAAAACATTCGTCGCCCTTATACAGCTTTGCGCCGATAACAGCCACCACCACCTTTTGTCCGGCCGCTACGTTAGGTGCTCCGCATACTATTTGCAGCGGTTCTCCGCTTCTCGTGTCTACGGTAGTAATATGCAGGTGGTCGGAGTCAGGATGCTTCGAACAGGTGAGGACCTCGCCTGTCACCAGGCCTTCGAGCCCTCCTTTTATCGGTTGGACTTCTTCCACGCCACCCGTTTCAAGGCCGATAGAAGTCAGCGCCGCAGCCACTTCGTCGGGCTGAAGGTCAAAATCCAGATAAGTCTTTAACCAGTTATAAGATATATTCATATAGTTATTATGGGGTTTACGTTTCTTTTTGTGCGGCCAAAGATATGAAGAATTTGCCACACCGGCAGACCGTTCTATGTTTTAAAACCTCACGGAGGCATTCTGCGTTACCTGTCACCGCAGTGCGGGCGGCCGGGATATATCTCAAAAAGAGCCGCCCTTACGTAAGACGTAAGAACGGCCCCTAACCTTTGTCGCCGCAGTCGCCGGCTATGGCTGCCTTTGCCGGCTAAGCGAAGCAACCCGGTGACGGCGGCGCCCCGACTAACAGGCGTTACTTATACCTGTACAGTGTGATTCGTTGTATGCCTGCTCCGGGCATTTTCAGTCCTGTGCCTGAGAATGTGCTGCAATGTGTTTCGTCCCCATTTAGAAGTCTGCCCGGCGTCCAGACACCGTTCCTGAATGCGCCTTCGTAAACTTTGTCGATACCCACCAGAGGCAGGTCGCCCGGTGTACGGGGTGCGAAGCGTACGTTCAGGTTCCTGCCCAGAACAATATACTCGTCGCTGCCAAGTTGAATGATCAGGCCACCGGCGGAGGTTGTTTCGAGCAACTGTGACATTGAAGCGTCGGCTGTGACAATGTAATTTCCAAGTTCGAAGGTCTGGACAGGCGATTCCTTTTCAACTAATATGCCCCTCATGGTTCCTTTGCCCTGATGCTGCATGATAAGTTCGCTCATTCCGCCCAGAAGTGCGTAAGTTTCCGCCAGTGGGTCGGCGGCCGGCGCCTGATTTGAGGCCGTAGCCGGCATACGCCTCACACGGTCTACTCCGAAGGGCGAGAACCCCATGATGTTGTGCTCTCCGATTGCCCAGAGTACGCGGGAAGCCCCTACATCGCCGCCCATTGTTTCGGGTATGAATACCGGATTATCCAGGCGATCGTATTGCCCGACCACTTCCCTGAAATACGGGATGTAGATGTCGGGCGAAAGGAAGTCGATTGCAGGGGCGGCGCACCTCCACATGTCCATTACCTGCGGGAGCGGCCCTCCGCCGGGGAAGCGGCCCGTCCAGGGATAGTCGGGGCCTTTGAGCCAGGCGTTCACAAAGAGGGGGATGTCGTGCTCCTTTTTCCCTGCCTGGGCAATGTGTCCGACGTAGCGGGCGTAGTGGTATGCCATGAACAGCTCTTCGGTGTAAAAAGAGAGCGACCTCCAGTCTTTTACATCAAGCGTGCTTCGCCCGAAAACCTCTTCCCAGGTGCCGGTGGTTTTTGATCCGTTCTGAGTCCAGACTTTTTGCAGTTCGGGGGTCAGCCTGTTTTTATTCCTGCCCAGCCAGACGGACAGTTCCTGTGGGATGGGGCTGTTGAATGCCCTGTTGGCTGCGGGTGAAAAGTCGCGGATGGTGTTGAGGATGCCCATTTCATTCTCGACCTGCACCATAATGATCGTACTGTTCCTGTCGGCCTCGTGTATGTATTTCATAAAGGCGGCAAAGGCTTTTGCGTCGGCTTTCATGGATTCGTCGGCAAAGGTGGAAAGTATCTCAATGCTGTTCCCATTATGGTCTACGGCCCGTGGGAAACGTTTGTAGTCTTTTTTCACCCAGGAGGGGATGTAGATGGAGCCGCCGTTCTTCCAACTGGCAAACCAGAGGATGACGAGCTTCAGGTCTGACTTCTCCGCTCCTTTTATCATAGCGTCTACGAGGGTGAAGTCAAACCTGCCTTCTTCGGGTTCGATCAATTCCCATGAGACCGGGGCGAGGATGGTATTCATGTTCAACTGCTTCATACGGGGCCAGATGTCTTCCATGTATTCAACGTTTGAACAGGACGAGTTATGAAGTTCGCCGGCCAGCATCAGGTAGGGTTTTCCACCGACGATCAGTTGAGTGGCCGCTCCCTGTTTGCGAAGCGCCGGTAAAGATGACTGGGCTTCTGCTGCAAGGGTGAAGCCGAGGACAAGGGATAAAAGAATGATAAATTTCGACATACGATTCTATAATTTTAGGTACAACATTGTTTTTTATAACCGGTTGGGGTATCACCATCCGGGATTGTTTTCCAATTCCGGCCGTGAGGATGATAAAAGCAGAATGCACAGGATAATTCCCGCCGAAACATACTTCCTTTTCAATGAAACGTATATCCTTTTCGTCGAAACGCACTTCCTTTTCAATGAAACGTATATCCTTTTCGTCGAAACGTACTTCCTTTTCAGTGAAACGTACTTCCTTTTCGTCGAAACGTACATCCTTTTCAATGAAACGTACTTCCTTTTCGTCGAAACGTACATCCTTTTCAATGAAACGTACTTCCTTTTCGTCGAAACGCACTTCCTTTTCAATGAAACGTATATCCTTTTCAATGAAAATACTGTACGGATTTGCAGGTCACCTTCCACATTCTTACCACAGGATACTTTTCTTCCAGTAATCCATTCACATATACACTTTTCCATAATCTTAAGACTACCGGGACCAATAGCAGATTAATAACCGGGTAAGGAGTTATACCACCCTTTCGCCCTGATCCTTTTTCTTCTTTGAGGTATGCCGGCAACATACTCATCCTGTCTACTTTTTTATTCGTTGTATCCTGCGGCAAAAAGACTGTTTTCACTCCTTATACGACCGCTCAGCCGGGGGTGCGCCGACTGAGCGGCCGGGGATCACTTTACAGGGTCTGCATACAGGATGCCACGGCCATGAGTGCCTACGTAAACACGGCCGTATAGTTTGGGATCACCCGTGATATGCAGTACCAGACCGTACTGGTGCGCCTCATCGTTGATCCTTGTCCACGACCGTGCAACATCGTCGGAGCGGAAAAACCCGTATACGCCGTTGACAATCCCTATCATATATAAAGCCGGATAATCACCGGTACTGCCTTTCCCGAAACCAAAGGCCAACATCCGGCGCACCTGGTCGAGCCTGATGAGAGGCTCCCCCGGCAGGCGGCGGTAGAGACCGTCGTAGTCTGCGATCCAGAGTTCGCCCTCGCGGCCCGGTACGGAATAGACGCGGTCCTGCCCGCCCCGGCTGTCACCCCTGCCTCCGTATCGCTGCGGTAGCGGGGGTAAAACAGTATCGGCCGAGAAATGCTCTCCCCCGTCGCGGCTCTCATATAATACGCCCGACTGCCTGTCCAGTCCATAAAAACGCAGTGGATCGACGCGGTCGGCTACAACGCGGATATTTGGCGCTATGCCTTCACTGGGTTGCCAGCCGGCGCCTTTGTCATGGGTAAAGAAAGCAGGCATGCGGTTGGGAGTCCATATCCATGTACGCCCGTCGGAGGAGACGGCTATGTGTCCGTTGGATACCCGTTCGCCGGGCGGCAGCGTCAGTGGCATCAGCCAGGTCTGGCCGCCGTCTTCCGAATAGGCTATCGGTTTGCCTCCGGGATGATGCCCCGATACGGTTCCTACACGCACTACCATTTGTGGGTTATCTTCAGCCCCCGCCACACCGTTGGTATTACCGAAGTACGGATTGGCATGGCTTCCCGAAGGGGCGGGTTTATCCAGGTCAAAGTGAGTAAAGCCTCCGTAATCGCCGATGGCTGAAATAAGCCGGGCCCCTTCCCCTGCGGGACTGTACAACTCCAGAGGTACGGTCTCTTCTATGCCTGTGCTCATTATCTGCCAGCGGACGGGAGCGTTGCCTTTGCCTGCATCGGCAAGATTAAAGGTTTCCCATCCTCCGTAGCCGGTAGTGAACATGGCGTGGTTGGGGTCGAAGGGGTCTATTTCGATGTCAAACATCCAGTGCAACGGTGTGAACTCTGTATACGGGGCGAGGGAGTAATCCATCTTAACCTCTCCGCCGAAGACGGAACTCCAGGTCATTCCGCCATCTGTCGAGCGGAAAATATCATCTTCGGTATACCTGCCCGGCAGCGGGCGTCCAAAGGTGCTGACGATAAGATGGCCGGGATTTGCGGCGTCAACCGAAACAGAGGCGTAGCCGAAGGTAAGGCCTCCGGCAGGGTCAGGTTTAACGGGCGAGATATCTTCCCACCCGCCGGTAAGCGTATGATATTTCCAGACCGCCCCGTTTTCCATACGCATCGGGCCGGGATTTGTGCCGTAGGTTATGTACAATGCCCCGTCTTTTGCCAGGCAGGCCTGGGTGGGGCGGTAAGCTTCGGGCTGATCGGGCAGCGCTTCCCAGCTTAGCCCCGCGTCGCGGCTCACAAAGAGGTTGCTCCGGTTCATCAGCGAGACGCCTGCATAGATGGTACGGCAACCTTCACCGGCCAGGGCTGTGGCCGGATCAAAAACCACAAAAACGATCCCGCTACCCTGGTTACGGGGGAAAGAACCGGCGGGCGAAGGTTCGCTTACATCGGGGAAAGAGGCGACACGCTGCCAGCTCATGCCCCTGTCGGCGCTGCGCCACAGTCCGTCCAGCCGCGTACCCATATAAATAATGTCAGTATTCGCAGGGTCCACCATCATACGCTCTCCGTTGCCGCGTCCGTTCTCGTTACCCCCCATTGTAAAGGGCATGTCTACGCGCCTGAACGTACGTCCTCCGTCGCGCGAGATCATGACGGCACCGTTGGAAGAGCGTGTATACGTTCCGCAGGACAGGTATACGCCAAGAGGGTCGGCGGGGTCTACGGCTATGCTTTCAACACCCACCAGGTTACTGTCTTCGTAGGTTATCCAGTCGAGCATCGACACCCACTGGCGCTGTTCTTTGTCCCAGCGGTAAGCGCCTCCCATATCCGTACGGCAATAACGCACATCAGGCGCATTGGGGTGAAAGACGATACCGTCGACAAACCCGCCTCCTGTTATACGGACGCTTTTCCATACATGGGGCTCTGAACGGACGGGAAGCTGACCGGAGGCCTGCTCCGCGCATCCGCCCGTAAACAGGGCTGTCAATATACATGCAAGGATATATATCTGCACCTTCATGACTTACTTCACCGTGAGGTTTTTCTCCAGACGGATGTCGGCTGACGAGGCTCCTATCTGTATGCGGATGTTGCCGGGTTCTACAACGAAACGATGCTGCGCTTCGTCCCACCAGGCTATGTCTTCCGCCTTAAGGGGTATCTGTACCGTTGCCTGGGAACCCTGCGGGATATTGATGCGTTTGAAGCCTTTGAGTTGCTTAAGGGGGCGTTCTATCTTTGAATTAAGGTATTTTACGTACAGTTGGACTACCTCGTCTCCGCCCGTTCGCCCGGTATTCTTTATATCTACCGAGACGGAGATTTCACCGTCACGCTCCAGTGCAGTCTGACTGAACCGCAGGTTGGAATAGGCGAAGGAAGTGTAGCTCAGTCCGTAACCAAAGGGGTAAAGCGGTTTTTCCTGTGAATACATGTAGGTGCGTCCGTGGCTGAGGTCGTAGTCCATCATTGGAGGCAGTTGCTCGATGGAAGCAGGCCATGTCTGGTTGGTGCGTCCGGCCGGATTGTAGAGGCCGAAGATCACGTCGGCCAGTCCGTTGCCCAGTTCCTGACTGGAGTGCGTGACGTGCAGTATGGCCGGCAGGTGCTCTTCAGACCAGTTGACGGCAAAGGGAAAACTGCTGTTCACCACCAGAACTGTATTGGGATTGACGGCAAAGACCACCCTTGCCAGCTCTTCCTGTTCGATGGATAGCGCACGGCGGTCAACAGCTTCGCGCCCGTCGCTCATCACACGCGCCTCGGCCCAGCCGGCGTTAGGCCCTCCGTTGGGATGGTTTCCTACGACTACAATGGCTACGTCGGCATCACGCGCGGCCGTAACGGCTGCGTCGGCCCGGTTGGCCGGAGAGTAAACGACCTCCACATTAGCCCCGACGGCATTGCGGATGCCTTCAACGATAGAGACGGAGTAGGGAGACGAACCGCTATACCAGTCGGGTATCACCTCGTTGGCATAAGGGCCTACGACGGCTATCTTCCTGATCTTATCCGCCTGCAACGGCAACAGATTGCGGTTGTTCCTGAGCAGGACGACAGATTTGGCCGTCACTTCGCGCACGAAGTCTTTAGTCACCTTAAGCGTCCAGGGGTCGATGGTATCTTTGACGCCTATCATGGCGTAAGGATCGTTGTCGTCAAGGAACCCCAGCTTCAGGGCGACGAAGAAGTTGCCCCTGACAGCCTTGTCGATGTCCTTTTCGGTAAGCAGTCCAAGCCGGAGGGCTTCCTGTACGTGAGGCTTACTGACGTCGAGGAACTGTGTGATACCGGCTTTGATACTGGCTGCCGCTCCCTCCGCCATAGTCGGGTAGGCTTTATGATCGGCCACGAGCATACCCAGGGCGCCCCCGTCAGTACAGATGATGCCGTTATTCCCCCACTCGTTCACCGTGACGCCGGTCAGAAGGTCGTAGTTGGAGGTCATAGGCTGACCGTTCACTGCATTGTAGGAAGCCATGTAGGCCCTGGACCCGCCTTCGACAATACCTTTGTAGAACGTATAGCCATAGTACTCACGGAAGAGGCGTTCGCTGATGTCTGAGGAGGAGGAGTCCCTGCCGTCTTCGTTGCTGTTGGCCAGGAAGTGCTTCATCAGTGAAGCCGTCTGCCAGTAGCCGGGGTTCTCGCCCTGCAATCCTTTGACAAAGGCTACGGTCAGGCGGGATACAAGAAAGGCGTCTTCGCCGAAAGACTCCTCGGTGCGCCCCCAGCGCGGGTCGCGGGCCAGGTCTGCATTAGGCGCACGCATAACGAGGGAGCCGCGCAGGTATTTGGGGCTCTGGAAGTAGTAGCGATCCTCGTAACCTTCCATAGCAGCGACCTTACGCACCAGTTCTTCGTCCCACGTCTCGCCTAATCCATAGGCCTGGGGGAAGATCGTTGACGGCGCCGGATTGCGCGATCCCCAGTTGGACGGGCCTCCGTAGGCCAGACCGTGCAATCCCTCGGCATGGCCGCAGTTGCGGATACCAAGACGTGGAACTCCGAACTGAGTGGAGAGGGCGTTAATCTTTTCTTCGAGGGTCATCAGACTGATGAGATTGTCAAGACGTTCGTCAGCAGACAGCCGTACATCCCTGAAGGGATAAGCAGCCTGCTGGGCTTCTGCGCCGAAGGGGCATACAAACCCGGCGCATACGATAATGAGACATAATAATCTGGACATAGCGGATAACTTTAAACGTTAATATTATTGATAATAGATGTTTTCTTGCCGTATAGCTCCGAAGGCAGTACGCCAAACTCTTCCCTGAAGTACTTCCTGAAAAGCTTATGATCGTTCATACCCACCCGGAGAGCCACTTCGCTGACGCGCATACCGCTCGACTCGAGCAATTGCGCTGCATACTTCATACGGACGGAGCGGATAAGTTCGAGCGGGGTCTTACCTGTCAGGGAGAGTATCTTCTTGTAGAAATTGGCGCGGCTCATGGCCATCTCGCGGCTAAGGCGCTCTACCGACAGGTCGGGACTGGCGATTTGTTCTTCGATGAACGAGACGGTCTTCCTGATAAGCTGCTCATCCAGCGACACCGGGATATGCCTGGTGAGCGGTATGCTGTGCTGTACGCTGAGGAAGAACTGCTTCCTCATCCGCTCTTTGTATTCGATGATGCGAAGCATCCGGAGCCGGAGTATTTCCATGTTGAAAGGCTTCTCTATGTAATCGTCGGCCCCGTTTTCCAGTCCGTCGAGCCTGTTTGTGTCGGCCGATTTGGCAGTCAGCAGGATGACGGGGATGTGCGAGGTGCGGATGTCATTCTTGATCAGCCGGCAAAGCTCTATCCCGTCCATGACAGGCATCATCCAGTCGGTAACGACCATATCGGGAAGCTCTCCGGTAACGATCTCCCAGGCCTCCCTGCCGTCCGACGCCGTGAAGACGTTGTAAGTCTCCTCCAGACTGTGCTGCATAAATAGGCGGAAGTCGGTATGATCATCCGCCACGAGCACCGAAGGCCGGCCCTCTTCCGCCTTCCGCCCGTCCGCGTATTCTACGGATCCGGATTTGCCGCCGTTGCAGGAGGAAGAGACAACCTCGTGGACGTTTTCCTGGCTGAAGGGCAGCGAGAGGCAGAACACACTCCCCTTACCCGGTTCGCTTTTCACCGTTATGCCGCCATTATGCACCCGTGCGTACTCGCGGCATATGTGCAGCCCGATGCCCGTACCTACGGCATCGACACTCTTATAGGCCAGTGGGACCTGGTAGAAGCGGTTGAAGATCAGTTCGAGCTGGTCGGCGGCTATGCCTATGCCTGTGTCGGAGACTTCGACCAGCAGGTTCATCATGCCGTTATCACACTTTTCAAGCCTGAGGGCAACGATGATCTCGCCTCCCCCTGCGGTAAACTTGAAGGCGTTACTTATAAGGTTGGAGACGATCTTGAACACCTTGTCGGCGTCAAAACTCATTATCAGCGACGAGAAGGCGCTGCTGAACGAGAAGCGGATGCTTTTCTGCTCCGACATGTCTTTGAAGGAGTAAATGATGCTGCGTATGAACAGCACAATGTCGCCGGAGGAAAGCAGCAGTTTGGTACCCATAACGTCTATCTTGCGAAAGTCGAGCAACTGACTCACCAGAGACAGCAACTGGTTGGCGTTCTTGTGTATCAGTCCGAGCATCATCTGGTTGGTGGGGTTCATCTCGTTTTTCATCAGCTTCTCCAGCGGGGCCATGATAAGGGTAAGCGGGGTGCGGAACTCGTGGCTGACGTTAGTGAAGAACCTGAGCTTCATCTCATCCATCTCATGAAGCTGGTTGGCGGCCAACTGTTCCTGCCGTTTCAGGAACTTACGCTTCTGGATGTTCATTATCATCCTGGCTGCGAGGTAAACAACGAGTAGCACAAGCACGAGGTAGATCAGGATAGCCCAGGGCGTCGCCCAGAAAGGAGGCCTGACGGTAATACGCAGCATAGCCGGACTGATGCTGCCCGTACCATCGTTATTCTCGGCCCTTGCCATGAATGTAAACTTCCCGGCAGGCAGGTTTGTATACGTTATCTTACGGCCCGAAGCGCCCACGGTTGTCCAGTCCTTGTCAAAACCTTCCATCTTGTATGAAAAGCGGTTCTTTGACGGCAGGAAATAGTTGAGGGCCGAAACCGTGAGGGTAAAGCTACGCTCCTCGTACCTGAGGTCCAGCCGGTCTTCGTAGCTTATGTCCCGCATGGAGGCGGCTTCCACCTGTGGCAGCATGCGGTTGTTATTCACCAGAAAGCTGCTGATGACAACCCTTGGCGGATAGGTGTTATACCTGATCTGCGCAGGGCGGAAGATGGTCAGGCCCGTTGTCCCCCCCAGTATCAGTTCGCCGGCAGAGGTATGGCAAACGCTGTTACGGTTGAAGATACGTCCCTGCACCCCTTCGTCTTCGTAGTAAGGAGTACAGGGGAAGGTGAATGTACGATCGGCCCCGTTGTATTGCGGCGTGATCCTGAGCAGTCCGTTCTTCGTTCCCATCCAAAGGGCCTGCCGGTTATCTTCTATCACCGACATGATGGCGTTATCGGGCAGGCCCGATGTTTTGTCGATCCGGTAAAGCCGGTCGTTAGCCCTGTCGTAGACGGCCAGCCCGTTGTTACTGCCTATCCATAGCAGGTCGCGGCTGTCTATAAAGGCTACGTTTATGGCTTTGTCGCGGAAGACGGTACTGCCGTCGGCCGTTCCCCCGAAGGCGCCGACGTTGCCGTTCTTTGTATTGACCGTGTTCACTCCCACGGCCGTCCCGACGAGCAGATCATCGCCCCATCCCCTGGAAATGGAGTAGATATTATCTGACAAGAGCGGATGGCGGTCGTCGGAGGCCGTAAACCGGCCCCAGCTCCTGTCGGTCAGGTTAAGCCGGCAGAGCCCCCCGCCGAGCGTCCCGATCCACAGGCAGTCGCCGTCTCCGCTACTGTCGAGGTGTAAGGCGTAGACGCTGTTGTTGGATAAGCCGCCGGCATCGTCTGCGGTATAGCGTACGAACTGCCGGCCGTCAAAGTAATTAAGCCCTCCCATATACGTGCCGATCCACAAACGCCCCTCACGGTCGCCTGCAAGGCATACGATGATATTGCTGCTGAGGCTGCGTGGGTCCGAAGGATCGTTCAGGTACTGGCGGAAGCTCCCGTCAGAGCGGTCGTAGTAAAGCAGTCCGTGCCCGTTGGTCCCTATCCACAGATTGCCCGAAGCCTCATGGTATATGCAGTTGAAGTCATTGATGCCGGCCTTTGTCTCGTCGCTGACGGGGTACTCCAGGGAGTTGAACTTGAAGATGCTTTCATGGCAGTAACTGATGCCGTTCTTGTGCGTCCCGCACCAGAGGATATCATTGTCGTCGCGGTAGAGGCAGATGACGCTGTTCTGGCTCACGCTCCTTGAGTCGAACGGGTGGTTGCGGAGGTAGGTGAAACGCTCCGTCTTCTTGTCCAGCAGGTTGATGCCGCCGTGGTCGGTAGCTATCCATATCGTGCCGTCGGCATTTTCCTCCACTGCGCGTATCAGTGACGACGACAGCCGGGAAAAGCCCTGGGTGTAATGCGTCCATCTGCCGGAGTAGGGATTAAAGCGGAACAGCCCGTCGCAGTTCTCCGGATTCATATACACCCATACCTCGCCGCCGGAGTCTGCAAAGAGATGGAAGCGGTGCACGTCATGGTACTTTTCCAGATAATCGCTCCTTACGATGTTGGTACGGCTCCCGGTGTCGATGATCTCCATCAGGCCCGACCGGTGTACCACGTACAGGAGGTCGTCTTTCAGCACAACGTCGCTTATACCGCCCGCCCCCTGGTCTGTCACATAGGCCGTGCGCTGCTTCAGGGCGTAGTCGTAGGCATACAGCCGGCCGCCGGTCGTTTCATACAGCAGCCGGCCGGCCGATTCGTGGAAGACCTTATGTATATGCAGCGTGCTGTCAAGCTCTTCTACGGTACGGAAGCGGTTCTCCCTCGGATTGTAGACGCTTATTTTCCCGTCCCAGTAGGTTATCCAGAGGTTGTCGTCGGCGGTTTCGGTAATCTGGAGGATAAATTCTTCGGAGAACAGTACAGAGCCCACTTCGTGACGGAAGACGAGGAACTCATATCCGTCGAAACGGGTCAGTCCGGCGCTTGTGCCAAACCACATGAACCCTTTCCGGTCTTTGTATATACAGCTCACTTCGTTGGAGGGCAGACCGCTGTTCACGTCCAGGTGGTTGAACAGGACGTCATTCCCTTCAGCCGCAAGGGGTAGTGTAAGCACTATCAGGCAAAAGAACAAAGACAGGCGGTACCGGGTTGTCATAATAGCTTGTTTTCCATTTGTTTTTGCTTATCGTTGAACGCCGCGGCGCTATCTCACTGCGCCTGCGCTCTTCTTTAAGGCAAAAATACATCGCTTTTCTCTAAATCGGAACTCTTTTTCGTCATCCTTTCACACCCCATTGGCCGACCATCTTACCAGTCCTTTGGTAAGCGCCTTACCAAGCCCCCGGTAAACACCTTACCAGGCGTCAGGCAGACACCCTGCCGGGCGTCGGGCGCGAACCGGTCGTGTTCGTGGGCACGAACATGCCGTGTTCGTGGGTTAGAACAAGCTGTGTTCGTGGGCACGAACAAGCCGTGTTCGTGGCTTAGAACATGCCATGTTCGGGAACGGGAATATCCGGCTCCCTCTTAATGGCTTTTGAGTTCAATAAGAGCGTCAGGCAGACCGGCTGCGGAAGCCCTGAGACGGATAGTGCCCGGAGTCTTACGGCTTCGGACTACCACCAGCGCTTTGCCGTTGAATGCATGCCGTTCGGGTTTCTTCAGGCTGACGGTATCGTTCTGGTTCCCGTTATCCGTTCCCGCTATAACGCCGGGGCCGCCGTCTATCGAAAAGCGTACCAGGTGTGATGCGCCGGGAACAGGCAGGCCGTCTTTATCCTCTATTTCCACGGTGACAAAGGAAAGGTCTTCGCCATCCGCCGCTATCAGGCTGCGGTCGGGCTTAAGCGCTATACGGGCAGGCTCTCCCGCCGTATTGATCCGGCGCGAAAGGACTACGTTGCCGTCTTTGCGCGACACGGCCATGAGTTCGCCCGGACTGAAGGGTACTCGCCATGAGACATGGAACGTGGAATCGGTCTTCGCCCGTACACCCAGGCTCCTGCCGTTGAGGAAAAGCTCCGCCTCGTCGGCCTGGCTGTAATACGCCCATACATCCACCATCTCCCCCTCCTTCCAGTTCCAGTGGGGGAAGAGGTGCAAGACAGGCTTGTCTGTCCATTCGCTCTGATACATATAATATACATCCTTCGGGAAGCCGGCCAGGTCTACAATGCCGAAAAAGCTGCTGCGGCTGGGCCATCCGTAAGGCGTAGGCTCGCCCAGATAGTCGAAGCCCGTCCATACAAACAGTCCGGCCACGTGAGACAGCCGTTTCACCTCACGCCACGATACCTCGTGGGTAGATCCCCAGGGGACGTGGCAGTTGTCGTAGGCGGAGTTAACGTGCTCGTCGCGTAAGAAGGGCCTGTCCCAGCGCTCAGGGCGTATGATGATACTGTCAGACGGCATTTCGTATACGCCGCGGCTCATCAACCCCGATGTGGATTCGCTGACGATAAGCGTTTTGCCGGGGAAGTTCTCAGGGAAAGGCCCAAAGTCGGCTTCATGATAATTAAAGCCGTACACATCCAGGGCGCCGGAACGGAAGAGGTGGTTGCCGGGGCCGGTCTCATTGTTGCCGGCCGTAACAGCGCGTGTAGGGTCAAGCTCGCGGACGATGGAGGCAAGCGTAGCGGTGATAAGCGCCTGTACGCTGAGGCTGTCCCCCGGCTGGCGGACCGACTCCGCGCGCCCGGCGTTGAGCAGGAGGTTGGCCTGGTCGAGGCTGAGCGTGTCGGCCGTGGCATCCGTCCATTGTTCCAGCACCTCGTTGCCGATGCTCCACATGAAGACCGAAGGGTGGTTGCGGTCGCGCCTGATCTGGTCGCTGAGGTCCTGCCTGTACCACCGGTCGAAGTGGTGTGAGTAGTCGAAGCGCGACTTACGCCTCCGCCACATATCAAACGCCTCGTCCTGCACCAGTATGCCGAGGCGGTCGCAGAGGTCGAGCAGTTCCGGGGCGGGAGGATTGTGACTGGTACGGATGGCATTGACACCCATGTCTTTCAGGATGATCAACTGCCGCTCCAGCGCCCGGCGGCTGACAGCCGTACCGAGGCAGCCCAGGTCATGGTGCATGCATACGCCCAGCACCTTCGTGGCCCGCCCGTTTATGTAGAACCCGCTCATGGGCTCCCAGTGGAAAGACCTGATGCCGAAGGTTGTCCCGTAGTCGTCTATCGTCAGGCCATCCCTTAGGACGCTGGTCACAGCGGTATACAGGTCGGGATGGTCCGTGTCCCACAGTTGCGGATCGGATACCGCCAGCTCCTGAACGATGACCGCCCGGTCTTCGCCCCGGAAGCTATGCGATGAGACAGCCTGCCCTACCGTCCGCCCGGAGGGGTCTTTGATGACAGTAGATATCTCCACGGGGGCCGTCCGCCCGTGATTGCGCAGGGTTGTCTCTACCCTGACAAGGGCGTTGGAGGCGGAAATCTCCGGGGTCGTGACGTAAGAGCCCCAGGTGTCTACATGTATGTCTGCCGTCTTCACCAGCCGTACGTTGCGGTATATGCCCGACCCGGAGTACCACCGGGAGTTGGGCTGCATTGAGTTGTCCGCCTGCACGACAATAAGGTTGTCCGTTCCGAAGTTCAGGTACGGGGTCAGTTCATACGAGAACGACACATAACCGTTGGGGCGCGACCCCAGCAGGCGGCCGTTGATCCAGACCCGGCTGTTGCAGTATACGCCGTCAAACTCTATAAACACCTTTTTGTCTTTGTCGGCAGCCGGCAGCGCGAAGCTCTTGCGGTACCAGCCCATCCCGCCGGGCAGGGCGCCACCCCCGGTACCGGCCGGGTAGCGGCGGCCGAAGTCGGCCTCAATGCTCCAGTCATGCGGCAGGTCGAGCAGCCTCCAGCCCGAGTCGTCAGTCCGGCTGCCGGTAGCCGTCAGCGAATCCGCCCCCAGATCAAAGCGCCATCCCTCGTTGAAGTTGATGGTTTCCCTTGCCGTGGCGAGCGATACCCAGCCTGAAAGTAATGCGAGGATACAGAAGAATCTCATGGCGGTTATCGTGAAGAGGGAGATACCTCAAGGCTTTCTCCCTTATAGTTTACACTGGATGCCTGTCCTTCGGGATGCTCAGGCGAGATGAAGACGACGTTAATGCTACGCTCCTCGACCATGCCGGGGTACGATCCCCGGCGGGCGCCGACGGTGAGCCGGCCCGCGGCTTCGTCGTAAGAGAAAAGGGTAGTGGCGTACAGCCCTTTCTCGTAGTCATACGTCGTGCCGTTGTCCTCGTAAAGCGTGAAGGAAGCATCGGCCCCCGTATAGACATAGAGCGTGAGGTCTTTCTGAATCTCTGCGGTCGATTGTACTACCTCACCGGCGGGGATGATAGAGCCACCCCTGGCAAACAGGGGGATGCGCCCGTACGGGGCGTCCACCGTCATGCTCATTCCGCCAGTAATGCTGCGGCCCGTATAGAAGTCGTACCAAAGCCCTTCGGGGAAATAAACTTCGCGGCTACGGGCCTTGTACCGGTAGACCGGACAGGCCATCAGGGCCGGACCCAGCATGAACTGGTCGTCTACGTCGCGTGCTATCCTGTCAGACGGATGGTCCATCACAAGCGCACGCATGATGGTGTAATCGCTGAACCACGTCATACCGGCCAGGCTGTAGATGTAAGGCATCAGGCGGTACCTCAGTTCGTTATAATACTTCATTGACAGCCATGTGGGAGAGCCTTCGGGCGAGATGCTGTATATCTCGCGGAAGGGATACTGGCCGTGGCTGCGGAAGAGCGGGCAGAAGGCCCCGAACTGATACCAGCGCAGGTTAAGCTCACGCCATTCGTTCATATCCTCGCTACCCTCCGTCGCCCGTTCGTACCGTCGCTCGACGCAGAAGCCGCCGATGTCCATCGTCCAGTAAGGTATGCCCGAAAGGGCGAAATTCATACCGGCGCTTATCTGCGCTTTCATGTCTTCCCACCGGGTGGCGATGTCGCCGCTCCATGTCGCCGTGGAATACCGTTGCAGTCCGGCAAAGCCTGAACGTGTGAGCAGGAATACCCTGTCGTCGGGGTTGACGCCCCGCTGCCCGTTGTAAATCGCTTCGGCATTGACCAAGGCGTAGGCGTTGAAGAACTTGGCCGAGGGGCCGAGGGCTGTCGGGCCGCAGAGCTTCTTGCGGTAGTCCATATCGTTATTGTCCTGCACATTCGGTTCGGAGGCATCCATCCACCATGCGTCTACGCCGAGGGAGTAGAGGTGCTCGTTGAGCTGCCCCCAGAACATTTTGCGCGCCTCCGGGTTGTAGGCGTCGTAGAACGAACCGATGTAGCCGGGATATATCCAGTCTTTGATGCTGTCGGTAACGGCCTGCCGGTACATGGCCCCGATGCTGTCCAGCTCTTTATAGTGCCGGGTGGTGACGTAGAATTTGGGCCAGACGGAGATCATCAGGCGTGCATCCTGTTCGTGCACCTGCCTGATCATGCCTGCCGGGTCGGGGTAACGGGCGGTGTCAAACTCATGGCTGCCCCATGAATCGCGCGGCCAGTAGTTCCAGTCCTGCACTATGACGTCGAGCGGCACCTGCTGCCGGCGGTATTCGGCGACGGCAGACGTCACCTCTTCCTGCGTCTTATAGTGCTCGCGGCTGAGCCAGTAGCCCATCGCCCATTTGGGCATTATCTGGCTCTTGCCCGTAACGGAGCGGTACCCGCTGATGACGTCGTCCATAGTGCCTCCGCGGATAAAGTAGTAGTCTATGTTATCACCCATCTCGCTCCAGAAAGACAGTTGGTTCTGTTCTTCTTCGGGAACGGGCGTGAGTACTTTCAGGCCCATATACGATACCTGTCCGTCGGGTATCCACTCGATACGGAGGGGGTAGGCCCTGCCTTTCTCCATAGTCAGGCTGAACTTGTAATCGTTCGGGTTCCATGCCGTACGCCAACGTTCGGAGACCAGTTCCTGACCGTCTATAAAGACCCTGACGTAGCCGGCGTAGTGTAGCCTGAAATGGTACAGGCCCGTTTCCGGCGACTCCAGCGCTCCCTCCCACGTGGCGGCGCTGTTGCCGCGGGGGAAACGTGGAGGGAAGTTGCGTATGGTTGTCAGGTATTCATAATCGATGTTTGTCTCCTGCCTTACCGTGTCGCGCCTGTTGCCGCCCCTGTCCTCTGAGGAGTACGAGGCTGTGAGGCTGCCTTCGCGGCCTGCGGCGTCATAGAGCTTAAACGCTTCGTCGAGGTTGGAATACGGACGGGCGTCTCCGAAGCGGCTCAGCGAATAGTTGTGCCACAGCACGCCGTAGCCTTTGGTGGAGACTATGAAGGGGACGCTCACCTTGGTGTTGTACTGGAACAGTTCTTCGTTGCGCCCTTTGTAGTTAAATTCATCGCTCTGGTGTTGCCCAAGGCCATAGAGGGCCTCGTCTTCCACGTTCTCGAAGACCTGGCGCGTTGTGTAGCCACTGGAGCCTTCCACCTCTATGGGGAGGAAGGATTTGCCGCCTCCCTGCTTTTCGCGCAGGATGAGGCCGCCGCCGGCGTCGGTAAACCAGACCTCGCCCGTAGACTGCAACATCAGGGCGCGGGTGGTTGCCGTACTCAGCACGACCGTATCTCCGCTTTGGCTGACGGTGAATGCCGGAGGCGTATGTGCTTTGGTATCTTCTATCAGATTGACGTCTTCGGTTATCCGGGGAAGCGGCGAGGCTGTCACCCTGATCACATCATCTGTTACGACCTGTAAGCGGACGGTGCCCGACCGGTCTGCGCCGGTCCTGACTATCACGCCGTCGGCCGTTTGCATCACATGGCGGCTGCAGTTGGAGAAAAGCAGCAGCAATGCTGCGAGGTTCAGACAGTAAAACAGTATCCTTTTCATATCTCTTCTGTTCCCCACTTAGTTTAACGTCCAGTTCAGCTTACCTTCCAGTCCCGGAGCCGTGACCTTCTTATCCTTTACCCTGACGCTTACCCTGTGGAGCTGGTTATCCGAAGGCAGGCATACCAGGCCGGAGGCTTCCGTCTCGTCAGCAACGTACAGCTTCAGGTTAATCCGGCCCCAGTCCATTTGGGCGGTCGATTGCGCCAGTCCGATGTGTGGTATGGCCGAGCCGTCGCGCACCAGTATGATTGCCGGTATGGCGCCTGCCGCGATGGTCTGGTACCCGCCGTTGTAGACTTTGCCCGTCTGGTAATCTATCCACCTGCCGCGCGGCAGGTAGACCGCCCGGCTGTTCCCGCTCTGGATAAGGGGCGCTACCAGTATCTGGCTGCCGAACATATATTCGTCTTCGACCAGCCATGCCCCGGCGTCGTCAGGAAATTCTACAAAGAGGGCGCGCACCATGGGAAGGCCCTTCTCGGTACACTCCCTGGCTTGTGCATATACGTAAGGCATGAGTTTATATTTAAGTTCTGCGCTCTGGCGGAAAGCCTGCACGAACTTCTCATTATACAACCACGGTTCGGTAGGAGGAGCGCCATGCGCACGGGAGTGCGAACTGAGGAATCCGAAGGGCAGCCAGCGGCGGTAAAGCTCTTCGGGCGTAGAGACGACAAATCCTCCGATGTCGTGGCTCCAGAAGGAGAATCCGCTTAACCCCAGCGAAAGTCCGCCCCGCAACGATCCCATCATACCGTAATCGGTATTGGCGGCATCACCTCCCCAATGCAGCGGATAGCGCTGTGAACCCGCCCAGGCGCTACGCGCCCAGATGATAGTCTGGCCGCTTACCTCTTTCGTTATGTCGGCCACGGCCTTATTATATCGCAGGGGATAGAGGTTGTGTTCATATAACCCCGTCTTGCCCGAAGCATACAGGCCGTTCAAAGGAGCGGCTTCTCCAAAGTCTACCTTGATGGCCCCTACGCCCATACGGATGAGTTTGCCTATCTTTTCCTGATACCAGGCGACCGTCTGTGGGTTGGAGAAGTCGAGCACTACGTCTTCGTAAGGAAGCTCGCCCTTGCTGTCTTTCACATACAGCCCTTTGTCAATCAGTTCGGGGAAGAAGCGGTTTTTGGGAGTGAAGTAAGGGAGTTGCCACAAACTGATACGGAAGCCTTCATTCTTAAGGTCGTCGATCATCTTCTGCGGGTTAGGGAAGCGTGAGGGAGAAAACTCGTAATCGCACTGCCAGTCTACGTCGAACCATCCGGTATCAAAGTGTATCACATCAGACGGTATCTTATGCTTACGCAGGTTTTGGGCCACCTCGTACCCCTCCTTTTCAGAGAAGTAGGTTATACGGCTCATCCATGTGCCGAACGACCATAGCGGAGGCATGGCGGCTTTGCCGACAATGTCTGTGTACTCGTTCAGGACATCTTTAGGCTCTCCCAGGAAGACGAAGAAGTCCAGACTCTCGTCTCCCATAAAGAGCTTCATGGCATTGATTGACGTGGCGCCGAAATCGCAGGTCACCGGGGCTGAGGTGTGCATGAAGACGCCATACCCACGGTTACTCATGAAGAAAGGCACCGGCTTATACATCTGGTCGGTCTCAGGTCCCTGCGGGTCGGTTGCGAACAGATGCACCTTCTGCCCTACCTTGTCGAGTTTGGTGAACGACTCGCCGCATCCGAATATCTTCTCGTCAGGCGAAAGGGTAAATACGGGATTGAGGCTGCGGCTGTTGTCGTGCCCACGCTTGATAAAGTTGAACGGCAGTATCTTCACCTGCGTGGAATCGTTATCACGCAGGCGCTGGGTTTTGGTGAGCAGGTTGCCCTGTGCATCGCGCAGGACGATCCTCCAGGGGCGCCTTTCGATGCTGATGCTCCCGTAGGCGCTGGCGTACGTGATCATTACCGAGTCATTACGTGTGACCTTCCACGTATTGTCTTTCCCCGGTTCCCCGGCAAGCATGACGGAGGCTTCTTCCTTTGGCTCGACAGGCGTAGTGAGCATGCGGATGCGGAGCGTACGCGGGGTGATGAAGTCGAGTTTGAAACTCAGCGCCGGATTGTTCTCATACGACCGTCCGGGAAAATCAAGCATCCGCAGAGGGCGGGCGACGACGGTATTGGTATTAAAGGCCTGGCGCGTAAAAAGGTTGTAACGCCTCCAGAGTATCCTGCCTTCGTTACGGGTTTCGTCAAAAGACGCCAGTTCGTCGGCAAAGAAGAAGATGTTGGTAAAGTCGCCAAAGTCTGCGCTCATGTCTTTTGCCACATTCAGCAAATAGGGAACGCCTGCATTGGTCTGCAACTGGGCTTCGCTATTGGGAGCGAAACCCGATAAGGCGCAGACAAGACCGGTTAAGATGATACACTTTCTGTTTTTCATTGTGGTTATAATTAATTTATTTCTATTGACAATAAAAGTAGTACACTATTTCCCAGACAATATCTTCTGGGCCGCCAGCGCCATGTACATGAAGAACGAAGCCTCGCCTCCCATACAATACTCGCCTTCCTGCCATATGAAGGGGAAGTCGTAAAGCTCCGGCAGGTCGGGACGTATCAGCACTGTGCCCGGCGTAACTCCGCCCGGTATATAAGACCAGTCGGCCCTGTTGGTTCCATAAGCAACCGTAGCAGACCTGGCACCCACTCCTGAAGCAAACGAAGCGGTATTACTGCCCGGATGACATCCGAGGATAAAGTTTACCGCGTCAAAGATGTAATCCGGTTTGAATATCTCCGGATAGGCTGCCTGGTAGAAACAGTAGTAGTAACCCAGCGTCTGTACATCCCATGATCCCGACGTACGGTTACCTCTGTCGGGAGGAAGTCCGTAGGGCGAACGGGAAGCCAGTTGCGCATAATTGTCCCTGACCTTAACCAGTGCTGCCCTGAAAGCCTCCGAAAAGGCCTTGTCGTTCGCCGCCTTCTCAAACCGGCACATGTACCAGCCGGATTGTAGAATGGTCTGTATGACGTATGGTTGTTCCGAGAGGACGTAATTCTTATATGTATCCTCACCGGTGGTTAGGAAGAGTTCTGCGGCGGCGTATATCTTCGCACCCTTCGTGCGGTCGTCCGTCACGGTGACCCGATAAAGCTCACGGGCTATCAGGAGGCACTGCCGGCTAAGGGTGTCGTTGAAGTGTTGCAATACGCGCGACATGGCGGCCAACTGGGCGGCGGTCGTCAGTTCGCGACGGGGATTGTCTTCGGTGAACACCCAGCGGTCGTCTGCGTCATGTTTATGATTGGTGTGAGAACCGGCATCTCCCAGGTGGACGTATTGGCGCACGCTGTTGCAGATGATACCGCGGTATAGTCTGCCAAGGGCGTTATAACCGGCGACGATGGACAAAGCTCCGTTCTCGACCTGCTGGAGGACGTCGGGCCGTCCGTCGGGCTGGTGAAGTTCGGCAACACGTCCGATCTGGTCTATCGACGTCTCGTCGTAGGTGCGTATAACCGGGAAGTTTTCATAAGCCATCGCCTGTATGTAAGCCTCTCCGGCCTGCGATTCTATGCGCAGGTCATAGTCGCCGGCATCGTGCCATCCGCCGATATTGAGCCCCGGTACTATCTCGCCCGACAGGAAGCTGGTCAGCGTAGAAGGCCCCTGCACGTATCCGTCGGTGTGGTTAAGATCAACCGGGGCCATCCGGGCGTCATCATCGTGGCAGTAGTCGTGCCATACACGGTATTTCTCATTCACCCGCATATGGCACATCTGGATGGGGAGAAAGTATTCGAGCGTAGGCTGCCATACTCCACGGTCGTATACATCGGAGGCGATGCGGAAGACGTTTGACCGGCTGGCGCCGTACTTCACGTAATACAGGCCTTCGCTCTTCACATCCGAGAAGTCGAAATGATAATAGTTGTAGCGTAAAAAGTTTCCCCAGTCCGTCATCTTCCCTGCCCGGGCGACCTCTTCTTCACCCCCGGCCGTGATCCTGTACAAGGCGGCGGACTGGGTGCGGACGTCGCGGCTGTCTGTTTCTATGACCGCGACCTTTGGCTGGTTGGGGTGGTAGCCTATCTGTGAGGTTTGCACTACGGGAGTATACCTCCAGTCGCTCACCACATTTGGGCGTATGATCCACTCGATAGCTCCGCGTGATACGCCAGGGGGGATTTCTGTGCGCAGTATAAACCATCCGTTCTGATGGTTCATACGTCCGTCGTACAGGATAAGGTCGCCTTTCATTGATTCAAAAGTGACTTTGCTGTAAGGGTCTCCGGGGTTCATTACGAACTGTCTGCCCCGTGCGTATGGCTCGGCAATAATATCGTCTGCTATCATGGGGCTGTATCCTCCGTCGCCAAGCAGTTGTCTGACATTTGCCCTGCCCCCGGGGTTGAAGTCGCCTATATATTTTGTATTCGTTTCCTGAGTAGTAGTCGGGCCGTTTGCCTGAAGGGGGAAGATGCCTGTATGGTCATCCAGTATCCAGGGCTTACCCATGAGCAGGTCGGGGAAGAGCTCAAGATTGAAACCTGCCTTCCCGGCGTATTTTTCGGGCACCGGCCTGTCCAGGTCTACCCGTAGTATGATATGATCTCCTTCGCTCCTGACCTGTATGGTGTAGTTAAAGGCAAAGTCGGGGTATATCATCGGGTTGAACCCTGCCAGATGCTTCGCCGAGTCGGGATAGCTCTCTGTAACGGTGATAGTATTCGTTGATGCATCTGCCTGCCTTTGCCTCATGCGTGGCAGTCCCTGCCATTGTCCCTGCGAGACTTCGAGGCGAATATCGCCGTTAGCCGCTACGCGGTTACCGTTCATTACGAGTGTAAGTCCTCCCTGTCGTCCTTCGGGGTAGACGTCGTTAAAGACCATCACGTTTACCCCTTCATAGCTGAAGTATCCCGAAGGCGTTATCCTGAAGTCCTGACCTTCCAGCAGCGATGGGAAACACAGGAGGATGCAGCCCATCGAAAAAAGAACTCTTTTCATATACATAACTTTTATTTTCGTGTTTCTAATTTAACCGGCCCCCACTATCTCTTCGAGAATCTCTGTGTCTTCGCGAATCGTAATATTATCAAAGTTTTCATGTGTCATAAACTTATGAATATAATGAAGCATTAATATAGATTCAAATTAATGCTATATCTTTAAAATGCACGATAGGAAAATGTTTCAGTGACAGGGGAGTATTTATTCACACAAAGGGAGTGAAACGATTTTTTAGAAGGTTGTTTTGTTTTTGGTATATAGATTCATCTGCACTTTTCTCATTGTCCACATCATAGCCAGCAGAGAAATTAGCCTATATGATTAGCGCCCGGTCTAACGTCCTTCCCACCGGTCAATATACCGGTGTTATATGTTTGAGCGTAAAAAGTGAAAACCCACTTAGGTGTTTTTCATTACGTACATGGGTTTTCTATCTTCTACATTATGGATTTCAATTTCTATATGTTTTTAAGGCTACAGGGGTTATTACGAATTAGAGACAAAACACCCCCATTAAATTTACTTTATACACCCTGTCACTCCACGATTCTACCTACCCTATGAAACATTCATCCTATAATGCTTTATGAGATCACTGTATATTTGATGCCTATCAGAAACTTTAAATAATATTAAGCATGAAAAAACACATTCGAATTTTACTGTTTATTAAAACAACGGGATTTGCTTTTCTATATTGTCTGTATTGTCCAACAACAATGATGGCATCAGACAATAGTGCAAATCCGGAAGTAACGGTAACCCAACAAGAGTCGAAACAAATTACGGGTACCATCACCGACGAAAACGGAGGACCAATCGTTGGTGCAAATATCGTGATAGCGGGTACCGCTACAGGTGTGATCAGCGACGTGGACGGGAAGTTCCAGCTTAGTGTACGGGAGGGAGCTGAAGTAAGGATTTCTTATATTGGCTACCTTCCGCAAACAATCAGAATCGGAACACGTAACAATTATCCCATCGTACTCAGGGAAGATACCGAGACGCTTGATGAAGTAGTAGTAGTAGGCTATGGAACTATGAAGAAAAGTGATATCTCCGGCTCTGTTGCATCGGTTAATCAGGAAGAAATGATGAAACGTAATCCCATCAATATCACCCAGGGATTACAGGGTGCAGCAGCCGGGGTAATGGTGACGCGGACTTCAGGTGACCCCTCAGGAGAAGCTACAATCCGTATCCGTGGAGTAGCCACGGTAAATGGGTCTGCCGACCCGCTTTATGTGGTTGACGGAGTACAGGTAGGAACCAGCATAGACTTCATCAATCCGGCTGATGTGGAAAGTATTGAGATACTTAAAGACGCCTCTGCAACGGCCATTTATGGCGCACGCGGCGCTAATGGCGTTATTATGGTAACCACAAAAAGAGGAGAACAGGGAAAAACTAATGTTAATTTCTCCGCAAACTTCGGAATACAAAACCTGCAGGGGAGCTTAGATGTAGCCGACGCCGAACTGTTTGCTTACTCTGTACGCCAGGGACGCGCCAATGATGGCGCAATGATCACCAATAAGGCATTCGGAGAAGAGTATATCGGCAAACTCCGTTCCATCGACTGGCAGGACGCGATGACCCAGACTGCTTTCAGACAGAATTATATGTTATCTGTCTCAGGTGGAACTGAGAAAACACAGTCTACATTCTCTGTCGGATATCTGGCTAATGAAGGGATTGTTTTGGATACCAGATATTCCCGTCTGACCGCACGGGCCAGTACCGTTTATAAAGTGAAAGATTTAATTGAAGTCGGCGGCAATCTCTCTTTCCAGCACAATGAAAGAAATATCACAGGGAACCTCCGCAATTATGCGATTCTGACTCCGACTATGGACTATGTAGACGATGTTACCGGAGAATTTATCAGCCACAATTATAACGACATGGCGGCAGGTGGCACCTATTATGCTTTTATGCAGGTGTCCGGTGAAGGCGACATCCAGAAAGGACAGGATAACCCCTATGCAGCACGGAAGGAGGCAGATAAAACTCCTGATTATTCCAATACCATACTTGCCAGCGCTTATCTGGATTTAAAGCTATTCAAAGGATTGTCTTTCCGTACGCTGGGGTCTTACCGTCTCGGCACTTCTGATGGGAGCAACTTTAATACAGTCAATTATCGTGTTCCTTCTTCTGCGGCCTACAACAGTTTTAATATGAATCAGAACCAGTCAAACGATATTGCACTGGAAAGTTATTTTACTTATAACTGGAAAACTGATCTTCACAATCTGAATCTGGTGGCCGGTAATACGGTAAGTAACAGTTGGAGGCACTCGGTAAATGCAAGCGCGAACAACTTTATGTCTGACACTTATCGGGATATCTCCCTGACCAGTGATCAGGCTTCCCGTACCGGCGGTGGCTCATACAGTCTCAAAACACGGTATATTTCATTCTACGGACGTGCCATGTATTCACTGGCGGATCGCTATATCCTGACAGCTACAGTGCGTCGTGACGGTTCTTCTAATTTTGGTGCCGGAAACCGTTGGGGTGTTTTCCCTTCCGCCGCCCTGGCCTGGCGTGTATCCGAAGAAGATTTTATTAAGAGCCTGGATCTTTTCAGTAACTTGAAATTACGTGTAGGCTGGGGACAAACAGGTAATGCCGGAAATACAACAAACCTTTCGGTAGCCCAACTTTCTTCCAACCGCGTTTCTTACGACTGGGGTTCTTTGAACGGATCGACCGGCGATTATACTAAGGAGCCCGGGATTGCACAATTAAAGGAAATAGATACCAACCTGAAATGGGAGACTAATACGCAGACAAATATAGGCCTTGATATCGGCTTGCTTAATAACAGCCTGAATATTACAATGGATTATTTTATCCGCGACTCTAAAGATCTGCTCCTGTACCGCAATATGCGTCCTTCAACCGGATATAACGAAGTATACACCAATGCCGGACATATCCAGAATAAAGGCTTTGAACTTAATGTCGCCTATAATAAACGATTGGGCGATTGGATGTTTGGGGCTGTGCTGACCGGAGCTACCCTCAAAAATAAAGCAATTGAAGTAGGAGATCCTATTTATCATGAGAATTTTGATTCGGGTGATGAATGGGACGATCACTCTGTAACCATGAATGGAGACGCAGTAGGTTCCTATTACGGTTACGTGGTTGAAGGAATTTTCCAGTCTCAGGAAGAAGTAGATGCGTTAAACGCACAGGTATCCGAATTAACAAACGGCGAAATTAGGGTATACCAGTTGCAGGCCACTACAGCCGGAGATTATAAATTCAAAGATGTGAATGGCGACGGATATATTGATGGATATGACCGGACTGTTCTTGGAAACGGTTTCCCTACTTTAAATTACGGATTAACTCTTACGGGCGGATATAAAAACTTTGATGCAATGGTTTACATGTATGGTGTGGCCGGGATGGAAATTTATTCTTATGCTGCTATGAAGATGACACAATTATATAAGACATCCGGCGGTATCCAGAACACTCTGCAAGAGTATATCAATAATGCCTGGACTCCGCAAAACAAAAGCACGACCTATACCCGGCTGACAATTGTAGACAGGAACCATAATAAACGGGCATCCGATGCTTATGTTAAAAACGGTGATTTCCTGAAAATGGCGAATATCCAGATAGGATACAATTTCCCTAAATCGGTACTGACTCCGTTAAAAATGGAAAGCGCCCGTATTTTTGCTTCTGTTGAGAATCTCCTCTGTATCTCAGGATACAATAAATATGGTGATCCGGAAGTAGGAAACACCAATGTATTACGCACCGGTTTCGATAGCGGGCGTTATCCTTATCCGAGGACCTTTAATTTTGGTTTAAGTGTACAATTTTAATCATTTTGTCTAACGAAAAAATGAATGACTCATATGAAACGAAGCATGAAAACGCTGTTCACGCCAAAGGCGATAGATAAAACGTACTGCGAGTTCCATACCACCATTAAAAAAAAATTATTCGTATGAAAAAGACATATTTATATACATTGGCAGGATTGCTGTTATTGACGACCAACTCCTGTAGCGACTATCTGGAAGTAGATCATTATGATATTCTTCCCGGCGACATGATGTTTGATAGCGAAGAAAATGCAAAAGCCGGCCTGGCCGGATGCTACGATACTTTTTACCCGACAAAGCAGAATGCACCCACTGATCTGGCTATGTGGGGCTTTAAACCTCAGTTTATGCTGGCCAATCACCCCACAATGGATACCCAGGCCAGCGGTTGGGATAAAACCTATTGTACGCAGGACTGGACAGCGAAAAGCGGTGAATTTGAACAGGTATGGATCGGACATTATACCGCTATCTCCCGCTGTAATATCTTTCTGGCGGGTCTTAACGATATGGAAGATTTCCTGTTTGAAGCAGGAGAGCAAACGAAAAAAGAATTAGAAGCCCAGGCGCGCGCCATCCGTGCGTGGAATTATCTGAATTTAGCAAGAAACTTCGGCCGCATCCCAATGCTGATGACAGGAGAAACCTATTCCAATACGCCGTCAAAACCACGTCCCGACAACGAAGATGGCACATGGGATCAGATTGTGGAAGACCTGGTTTATGCTGCCGGCATACTGGACTGGACCCCTGCCAATGGAGAATACGGACGTATCACAAAAGGCTTCTGCCTGAGCTATCAGGCAATCGCCAGAATGTATCAGGAAAGATATGATGAAGCAAAAGCTTTATTCAAACAGGTAATCGACAGTAAAGTTTATTCATTGCTGCCTTGTTACAGCTATCTGTTTGATCCCGAAAGAGCCTGGACAGATGAAGACGTATTTGCAGTGGTGATGTGGTCTGATTGGGGTAATAATATGGGAGGAACCAATGGATGGGGTCCACAGGAAGATCATTACATGTTTGTATCTTACAGCACTGCATCCATGGAATATAATGGCTGGGGATCCCTTTTTATATCATGGGAATGTTACTACTCATTCGAAGAAGGAGATCGCCGCAGAAAGGCATCCATGGTAGCACTGGGAGAAACTAATCCATGGACCGGCCAGACCATTGGCGCCGTAAGCGCTCCGGCCGTAAAAACAGGCGCCGAGTTTATGCCTAATATCTCCAGTGTAAAATACTGGCGTAAAGATTGTGATTACTGGACAACGATTAACCAGCCGTTTACCATACGTACACTGCGCTATGCGGAAGTATTATTGGATTATGCAGAATGCTGTTTCCGTACCGGAGAAGCTGCAACCGGTTGGGAGGCGGTAAAGCTGGTACGTGAACGTGCTTTTGGGAATCAGGAAGTGACGCTCAACGATCCTCAATATCCGATCCCAATGCAAACAGAAGCAGTTGTAGTTCCTGATGCTAACACATATTATACACAGTATAAAGCGGACAAAGGTTATGCGGCTGAGTCCTGGCTGATTGCAGTCAACATGGAACGCCGTCATGAATTCAACGCAGAATATAGTTTCTTCTATGACCTGAAACGCTCTGGCCTTCTGGATGAATTTATTGAAAATGAATATCCTAAAAATGTTGGTGTCGACCCAGCCGTCAATCCTGACGGAGCCCTGAATGACTGGCATATCTACCGCAAATTTGATCATAATCCGAACAAAATGTTATTCCCGATTCCTGAAAGGGAAATCATGACAAATGACGCAATCAATGAAGAAGATCAGAATCCTGGCTACTAATGAATAAGCAGGTTTATTTTTAAAACAGTTGAATCAGAGAAACCAGCCCTGAGTCTTTACAACAGGACTCAGGGCTTTTCAATTGAGCGCTTTTGTGTTTAAGCGATCAGACTTCTTCGGAAAATAGTATAAGAAAATCACTTGTAGCCCGGATCAGAGAGGGGGATAAAGAGAGAGGCTGCCACACGTGGTACGGGGCAGCCTCTTTGCTTTTCAGAAATTGATTACTCTCAGATATTGAAGCCGGTGACCTCTACACCGGGAGTTTCGCCACGGGTGTCTCTGTTTTGCAGACGCATGGTGATGGTCTTTTCTTCGCCGGGCATCAGGGCGATGTAGTTGTCGCTGAAGAATACGGGAAGGATACGGGCGGAGGTCTTATCGCCTGTTACCTGGAGCCTGACCATGAGGGCGGGCGTCGGTGTGTCGTTCTTCAGGGTGGTGGTAAGCAACCATTCTTCGCCGGAACGGACGACCGTGGAGGTAGTCGAAAGGGTTACCTTCGGCATCTGGTGGAGCGACTGGTAGTTACCGTCTTCCTTGCCCCTGACGTAGAAGTTATCTGATATGACTTCGCCGTTTTCGGTGAGCGTCAGTTTGATAAAGTATGTGTCGGAAAGCGTTTCGGGATATTCCAGATTGAAGGCTTTAACGGTTGAGTCTTCGGGTGCGGAGATGACTACCTCTTTCTCCCACTGTACGGAGCCGTCCTGATTGATGAGCTGGGCTTTGGCCGTGAGGCCGGTGCGATCCCATGCATGGTAGTTGACCACTTCTATGAAGTCCTGCTTCTTATAGTCGTATACCGGATTCCACTGTATGTGTATGGGTTCGGAGGCTTTCTTGCAGCCGAAGTATGCGCCTGTCGGGTCAAAGTAATAGTCGTAGGTCTGCCATACCATCGAGGGCCATGCCGGATGGCTCATCCAGAGTAACATCCCGCGGCGATATTCGCTACGTCCTTCGAAGATGGCCCGGTAGCCGTTGTAGTTGATCCACTGCGCCCACTGGGCGAACTGTCCGGCGTCTCTGGGAGGGCCGAAGGCTTTCTCTATCATGGCGTTGAAAGATGCGGCCGACTGTGCGCTGGCGAGCGTGTAGTCATGCAGTCCGTACTGGCTGTTCTGCGGCCAGAGGACTTCAGGCGGGAGTGTCTGTCGGAGGCTTTCGTAGTTCATCACGTTCGGCATGCCCCGTTCGCTGTGGAACTTGTCGTTGCCGTACAGCAGGAAGTAATCCCGTGGCGGCAGGGCCCTGTACGGACCTCCCCCGCTTACTACGCCCATGGCTGAGTTTGAGATGTAGTGTATGCCGGGATGGTTGGCGGGTACAATGCTGCGGATGGCGTCGTCGAGTATCTGCGGTGGATTGCCTTCGTTCCTTCCCACGTATATGCCTATGGACGGGTGGTTGCGGATGCGTTTGACGAAATCTTCGGCGTTGGCGATGAACAGGTCGTTATCGTACGGGTTGGGCCCGTCCACGGGGTTAGCCAGCCAGAAGTCCTGCCATACCATGACGCCGTGGCGGTCGCAGGCTTCGTAGAACTCTTCGTCGCCGATCTGCCCTACCCAGTTGCGTATCATGGTGAAGTTCATATCTGCATGGTATGCGACGGCTATGTCATATTCGCGCCCGCGATAGTTGAGGTTAGACTCGCCAAAGCCCCAGTTGCCTCCGAAGCCGATGAACCGCCGGCCGTTGACAAAGAGGCTGAGCGTCTGGTTGTCTTCGTTGAACGTCATCTGACGGACACCTGACCTGAAGGCGACCTCGTCGGAAGCCTTCCCGTCTATGTCGAAGCTGAGCTTAACGTCGTAGAGGTAAGGCTCGCCGTATCCCTTTGGCCACCACAGGCGTGGAGACCGGAGGAGGAGCGAGGGCGTGGTGGACGGGTCGAGGCTTACGACTTTCGTCTCCGACGCTTCAAGCGTCACGTCCTGTTCAAACGCTGTTTCGCCGTAAAGGCCTTTGAGCGTGCCCGAGACGGGGGCGGCAGTCTGGTTCCTGAGCGTGACTTCTACGAACAGTCTGGCCGAGGTGGTGTCGGGCAGCGGCAGTTCGGCGCGTATGAAGGGGTCTTCGATTGCGACGGAGCCGGTGCCGGTGATGAAGACATCGTTCCAGATGCCGATGTTACGGCCGCGTATGGTAGGTATCCAGTCCCATCCGACGGTGGCGTGGAAGGTAGGATTGTCGGCTCCCAGAATACCGCCGTTCTGGTCTGTACTGATGGCGGTCTGTTCCTTGATGGCTCCGGGGTGTGCGTTTTTGATGATCTCAACGGCCAGTACGTTGGTCTTACCGGCTCCGGCCAGAAGAGATGTGATGTCGAACCTGCCACGCATAAAGGCCCCCTCGATACGTCCGGCCTTCTGTCCGTTGACGTATACGTTGGCCTTCCAGTTGATGCCGTCGAAGTTGAGGAAGAAGCTCTGTCCGCCGAAACCGGCAGGCAGGGTGAACTCGTTGCGATACCAGAAGTCTGAGTTGAAGAACGATTCGGATATCTGAAGCTGGTTGTCGCCATAGTTGGGATCAGGCAGGGCGCCTATCCTCATGTAGCTCGTCAGAACAGTTCCGGGCACGGTAGCCGGTATCCAGCCTTCGGCGCTGAAGCCTGACTGTGATATTTCTTCGCCCGAAGCTGCCACCTCCGAAGAACGTTGCAGCGTCCATGAGCCTCCGGAGAGTGTGAGGCGGTTTCCGTCGGGCGCGGGCGCTTTCACGGGACGCGGGGCGAGGCCGCCTTTTCCCCACACTTCAAGTTCGCTCAGGATGTAAGGAGTGTTGTTTTCGGACTCCCTCATGAGTACTCTCACGTACCGGCCTTTGGCCGTGCCGGAGAGGGTGATGGCGTCGGTCTTTTCGCTCCCGCCCGGAAGTGGGGCTACGTCGTTCCATGCCCTGGCGTCGTCCGATACCTGTATCGCTCCGTCAGTGGCTTTATTGAGCCAGTGGAGGTTGACCTTGTCGAAGGATGCCGTGGCTCCGAGGTCTACATAGACCCATTCTTCGCCCGCGCCGGCGCTCTCCCATGCGCTGTTGAAGTATTGTGAGGGAGTGATGGTGAGCAACTCTCCGGCGTTGTAGAAGTCCCAGTCGCTCAGGGCCCATTCCTTTGCAGACGGCATCCTGAGGCTGATCTTATAATAGGAGTAGTTTACCGCCTGGTCGAGAGTGAAGACCTGGTTTATGATGGTAGACGGCTCCGGCGGGGAGAAGCTGAACGCAAAAGAGGGCCTGGGGGCGTCGGGGTCTACGGGTGGCATCCTGAAGCCTCCGAAGCCTCCGCGGCGCTGGGGTTCCGCACCTATGCGTCCCGGCCCCTTTTCTTCTCCGAGCGGTTGCCACTGTACGCCGTCGGTCGATCCGTAAGCAGCCACCTCGTATCCGCGCGGCTTGGCGGGGTCAAAGGTTACGCTCCCGCGGAGGACGATCTTGTCGACCGGGAGATCCATGTTGTTCATCGCCAGTTGCAGGAAGACGTCGTCGCCGCTCATCCGGTAGCGGGAGTCGCTTTTACCGTCGAAGAACCATTCACGTTCGTTCTTTTTCAATTCCCCATCCTGTGTGGAGACGTTAATAGTAGCAGGCAGGCCGGCGGATATAATACCGTCGGTGGCCAGTTGCGCCGTCAGGTTATAGTCGTAGCTCGAAGAGTGGTAGGCGCTCCTTAGCTTAGCCAGGTTGCGGTAGTTGCCGCCGGCTGGTACAAGCTCAGGGGCGAAATCTTCGGCAGGGTCTCCGGGATAAGCGCCTATCCCGCGCGTGTAGTAGTCTGAACGGCTTGCCGGCGAATCGCATCCCGGCAAAAAGAGGCATAAGCACGTTATACCTGTGATTAAGGGCATTAATCGTGTTGTTTTCATAAAGGAAATGAGTATTAAGATTGTTTTTACGGGAACAAATATAGTCTGTTTTTATAAATACGGTATAGTACAAAGGGTTGAAATGCAGGGCTGGCGTATCTGATTTATCAGGAGTTTGCCGGATATATTATACCATCCTGCTTTTAATCGTTTGCCTCTCACTCCGGCTTTTGTTGTTTTCTCATTATTTAAGCATGCTCAGGGTAATGCGGTTTAGTTCTATGTAAGTGCGTTTATTTTGAGGTAAGCAGTATATGCGGCTGCCTGTTTTACAAACTCTTCGGGAAAAACACATTTATTGTCGCTAAAAAAAATAGCCGCATCCGCCGGTCATTGACCGGCCCGGGCAATACCAGCCGCGGAATGCATAACCTTCCCGTTTCGTGAAAAACTACTTTTAATAGCTGGGCTCAGCCTGAAGGCGCTGGGCCTTGCGGCGCAGGCGTTCTGTTTCCTGTATGTGAGTGTCAATCTCTCCCCGTCCGCTGTTTTACTCTGATGAGTCACAGGCCTGAGTCGGATTTAAGCAGTGTGTTACACAGTTGCCTGTCAGCCTTCGATACTTCTGCCGTCCGGCGCCTGTATCTTAGTGTATGAGGCCGGCTGCGATTGTCTGTCGGCCGGTCAGCCAGGTCTCCGGGTACCGCCCGTTCAGATTTGCGACTCACAATATATGTAACAGGATTGTCCATGCAGCTTATTTTTTTCACCTGTACTTAAATTCCATTTACCAGCGCCGGATACTATTGCTTCCGAAACACTTATATACTTGTATATTAATTGATAAAACACTTTAGTGTCGGATGTTTTCACGTACAAATATGAAAAAAGCGAGACTGTAAACTAAACTGTGTCAAGTAGGAATAAATTATTATTTTTACTAACACAGTTTTTTTATGAAAAAAGAATTTGATTTTGAAGACATTAAAAAGAAAGCCCTTGAGCAACTT
>JAISBL010000100.1 GCA_031266215.1 Tannerellaceae bacterium
GTACAACAATAATATAAAACCAATTTGGAGTAATATCCAGGGCCTTCCTTAGCATGTGAATATCTGCGTTTTTCGGGGCGGGCGTCTTTTCCACCGGGCAAATCCGGGGAAAGACGCCCGCTGCTCTTTTGTCGTGGCGGAAGTTGAACTGCGCCACAGTTCCATGATGGGGGATGATGTTCTCCGGGCTGCACCTCCGGCCCGAAGTTACCCGTCTCAGACGCCTTCCGGCGTCGGCTCACACCAAAAGACAGTGCACAAGCATGTTATACACTACCGCTATTACCTCTTGTCGGGCAGTCTTAAAGTCTTTAAGTCCTTAGGGCCTTAAATGTGAGTAATTCCAAGGGCTGCGCCTCCGGCTTGTAGATTACCCACATTAAGACCTACTGCATTTCCGGGATGGCGATGGCGCGTGAAATACTCAGGCAGAACCCCTGTGATCCTGACTTTCTTACATCTCACGTTAATAATTTAACAGGCGTTCTTAAGTACGCTTATGTTTAATGCCGGATACATATAAACCGCTATACAGTTGAAATTTTTTTACGTATGAGCAAAAAGTCATCACGTACGTAATGAAGTTTATCACGTACGTTATAGAAATTATCATGTACGTAATGAATCTTATTACGTACGTAATAAAAGCTATCACGTACGTAACATAAATTATTATGTACGTAATAGAAGTTATCACGCACGTAATAAAATCTATCACGTACGTAATAAGAATTATCATATACGTAATAAAAGCCATCACGTACGTAATAAAGTCTATCACGTACGTGATAAAATAAAATAATTGTGAAAAATGAGAGAATTAAAACGGCCCAACTCCATTAGGAAATGCACCAATTCCGCGAGGAACTCACTCAGCTTCACAAGGAATTGAACCGGTTACGCATGTAAACAGTCCTTATCCTTACATCTATGGTACAACGTTGTGAGGGGTGAGGATAAAAACATTCCGGTTTTGCGTTTTCCCGCGCTTTTGACGCCATGAAAGAGTTTATTATCAGCGAACCACAAGAGGGAAAAGCCGTACTCGCGGGACTTTATCACTCAGGAACAAAACGAACAAAAGGTTATCCATAATATAGTAATCAATCCGACAGACCTTACGGGCAGCGACAGGGAGAAGAAGCGCAAAAGCGATTTGACAGACTGCCGAAAACTTTCGCGCGGATTAAGAAATGGGGACCTTCGGGGTATTTATATTCCGGATGATGTCTTACATGAAGAAAGGATCATGGACAGGGCCTGTTGCCGGATATAAAACGTATAAAGACACTGTTACATATGTTGGGCTATCATATTTCCGGGGAATATGATACAGGCTATTGGAGTAAGGGTTTTCGTAGCCGGCTGCGTCCGCAATCGTTTTATACCGTCCAATGGAGCGCTTATCTTCAGAGCTTATAGCTTTTTTTTGACTTAAATGAACAGTTTAAGGCTTTTTGCCTGTGTTGCAACATAGAAAACTCAGGTTAAAAGCGTATAAAAATTGACTACATTTGCGGCATCATAAAAAAATCTTTTTTTTAAAGCATATGAGCGAGATCAAACGGAACGAAGAAGAAGGCAAAAAAATCCTGAACTTTATAGAAGTATTTATTGAGAAAGACCTGGCAGAGGGTAAGAACGGCGGCAGGGTGCAAACACGTTTCCCGCCCGAGCCGAACGGATACCTGCATATAGGACACGCAAAAGCTATTTGCCTGGACTTTGGGATAGCTGAAAGATACAACGGCGTATGCAACCTCCGTTTTGATGACACGAATCCTGTGAAAGAAGACGTTGAATACGTGGACTCCATCATGGAAGACATCAGATGGCTGGGGTTCAGGTGGAACGAGGTTTATTACGCTTCGGATTATTTCAGGCAGCTCTTCGACTTTGCCATCCGGCTTATAAAAGAAGGAAAAGCTTACGTAGACGAACAAAGCGCCGAAGAAATAGCACGTCAGAAAGGTACGCCTACCCAGCCGGGGACAGAAAGCCCTTACCGCAATCGCCCGGTTGAAGAAAACCTTGATCTGTTCCGTCGCATGCAGTCCGGCGAGTTTGAAGAAGGAAGCATGACGCTGAGGGCCAAAATTGATATGAATTCGCCTAACATGCATTTCCGTGACCCTATAATATACCGTATAATACAAGGCCATCAGCATCACCGCACGGGAGCGACATGGAAAGTATATCCCATGTATGACTTCGCCCACGGGCAAAGCGACTATTTCGAAGGAGTGACACACTCGTTATGCACGCTCGAATTTGAAGTGCACCGCCCGCTGTACGATTATTATATCGGGTTGCTCATGACAGACGATTACCGACCGCGGCAAATAGAATTCAACAGGCTGAACCTCACCTACACCGTCATGAGCAAGCGTAAACTGTTGCAATTAGTCAAAGAAGGGCTGGTGAACGGCTGGGACGACCCCCGTATGCCTACTATCTGCGGATACCGCCGCAGAGGTTATACGCCGCAATCAATCCGCAACTTTATCAACAGGATAGGATACACCAAATACGACGGCATAGTAGATGTTGCCCTGCTGGAACATGCCATACGCGAAGAACTGAACGCAAAAGCCCCGCGCGTATCCGCCGTATTAAACCCTGTCAGACTCATACTGACCAACTATCCCGAAGGACAGGTAGAAATGGTAGAAGCCGTCAATAACCCCGAAGACGAATCGGCAGGAACACATCCGATAGCTTTCAGCCGCGAACTGTATATTGAGCGCGAAGACTTTATGGAAGATGCACCGAAAAAGTTCTTCCGCATGACCCCCGGACAGGAAGTGCGCCTGAAGAGCGCCTATATAGTCAGGTGTACCGGCTGCAAAAAGAATGCCGGCGGCGAAGTGGAGGAAATATATGCCGAATATGACACCGACACACTGAGCGGCAGGCCCGACAGCAACCGCAGGGTTAAAGGCACGCTGCACTGGGTGTCTGTCCGCCACAGCCTGCCGGCGGAAGTCCGCCTGTACGACAGGCTGTTCATTGCCGAGAATCCTTCCGAAGAAAAAGATAAAGACTTTCATGAATTACTGAACCCCGACTCCCTCACCATCCTCACCGGGTGCAGGGTGGAGGCGGAGCTGCAAAAAGCCCGGCCGCTGGACAACTTCCAGTTCCAACGCATTGGTTATTTCAATCTGGACCCGGACAGTAAAGACGGCCAACTGGTATTCAACCGTACAGTATCTCTTAAGGATACGTGGAGCAAAGTGAAAGACAAATTGTAATTACCCCTCTCTTTTATTATGAAACAAGATGAAATCTCAATATTGTGGCAACGTTATCTAGATGCCTGCAAAAAACACACCGAGCCTTATTTTGATGCAGACGAGATAGACGCTTTACTCGACAGTTTTGAGGAAAAAGACGATTTTACGCATTACGAACCCATTCTTAAACTTGGGCTTCGGCAGCATCCCGACAGTTCGGATCTGAAAATACGGCAATGTAAATTCCACATGCACAACGAGGAATACAAAAAAGCGCTGGATTTGCTTGGCGGCGTTGTAGAATTTAACGACCTCGACACTGACATGATACGCCTGGAATGTTATTGCGCCCTGGGCATGTATCCTAAAGTAGTTGAATACATGGAAGAGCTCATCCAGTCGGAACACCCCCAGACAACAGAAGTTTTCGAGTTCCTGGCGCCGGTGCTGAGCGACCTCGAGATGATCGACGAGGCCAAAGAATTTATCCAGTGGGGATTACAGATATCGCCCGACAGCATGATACTGAAAGATGAGCTATGCTATATACATGAGGTAAACGGCGATCTTGAAGATGCTATCAATGTTTGTAACGAACTGATAGACACAGAACCTTATTCGTATGACTACTGGTTCACCCTGGGGCGTCTTTATTCGCTTACCAGTGACTTCAACAACGCCATCGACGCCTTTGATTTCGCCCTTACCTGCGATGATTCCGACGAAGACCTGAAAGTATTGAAAGCCTACTGCCTGTTTATGAACGAGAACTATCAGAAGGCGCTCGAAGTATATTCCGAGCTTGCAGACAATGTAGATTCGGCTATACACGTTAAAGCCATGAAGGCCGAGTGCTATATCAGGCTGGACGATTTCGACAAGGCTTACAATGAGCTCAAAGAGGTTATCAACACCCGGACGGATGAAACGCCCGATCCTTCAATATACATCAACTTTATACGCAGTTGCGTGGCGACAGACCGTAAAAGCGAGGCCGTACAAATGCTATTGAAAGCCGCCAGGATTTTCCCCAACAATGTGCGAATCTTGTCAATGCTGGCTTTGGACTATATAGAATCCGGCAAAGACGAACTGGCCATCCAGATAACCGGCAAAATACTCCAGCGCATGGGGCAGACGGACTATGACGGGGAAGGGAATGCCGACTACCGGAAACTGTTCGAAGGAGGGAAAAACCCTGCCTTAAAGGATATCCTCGAAAGTATTGCCGAGTGTTGTAAAAATATCCTTGAGATCAACCCGCATTTATCGCTTAAAGGCAAATACATCCCGCCTGAAGACCTTTCCAGGGAGTACTTAAGCAATAAAAACAACAGCAACTGATTTTCCGGCTCCGGTATCGTTGCCGGATGAGACCACGCAGGCGATTTTTATATCGCCTGCGTGGTTTTTTCGCGCTTCGGCGGGTCTCTGAACAACGTCAGAAGCAGGACTATTACCACGACAGTCATTGCTGAGGCTATCAGAAATATTGATGACCAGTCATTAATAAGCTCGATCAGCCAGCCATTTACCAAAGTCCCGACAAGGTAGCCCACACCCCATATCACAAACGATATGAATCCCTGCGCCTGCGCTTTATATTCCTGTGGCGCAAGCCTGCCCGTATATACCTGACCGGCGACAAAGAATAGTCCGAAGATCAGGCCGTGAGGCAATATCCCCAGACTGAACCACCACTGTTGCCCTGACTCTACGCTTGCATAAAGAGACAGATACCTGACCAGCATGGCGAACAGTCCAAAGAACATGGCTTTCCTGAAGCCGTATTTTACGAGGATAGCGGTTGTTATAAACAGGAAAAACAATTCGGCGAATTGCCCCCAGTTCATTGTCACGGTAATATTCTTCACATTCTGATCGCCGAAAAACATTGAACCGTAAACGTTATACAGGGCAAAGGGTATGATTGCCAAAAAGGAAATCAGGGTAAACCTGTTGAAGTACTTATCTTTCAGAACCCGGATAACCCTTAGTCCGAAAATATCGGCGATGGAATAATTGCCTGTCTTCACGCCCAGCGGCGGCGTTTTCGGCAAAGTCAGATTGAGCAGCGCTGCAACCAGGGCGACTCCGGCGCCACAATAAAGCGGGAGTACCGTACCGTCAAACTTTGGAACATTAAAGATATATACAGCCACTAAACTGAACACCCCGGAAGCAACCCAGCCGATGGAGCCAAGCAGCCGTATCCTTGGGAACTGCTCTGACGGGATGTGAGTCATGGCAATGGAGCTTGTGAGGCCCCACGAGGGCATGTAGCACAACATGGCCAGATAAACGGTTATCATCCAGCCTGTAAAATGAGTCTGTTGTGCCGCAAGGAACAGAAAAACGGCCAGCAGGAGGTTAAGTCCGGCCAGGAGCTTTTCGGAATTAACATAACGATCGCCTATCAGCCCCATAAGAGGCGCCGCGATGGAGCCGACCGCGGACGAACACAGGATGAGCCACATCTGATATGGCTCCAGGCCCGGCAGGTGTTTCAGGAATGCGGCAAGTGGAACCCACCATACCGCATACATAAAATACTGCATGAACATCATGACGCCCAGCCTTATATAAACCATTCTATTCATATTATCCTTTTATCTGACCTGAGTTCGATTTAAGAAAACCAACCGCTGCCTCCCGTTGTCGCCAGCAGTGGCGACGGCGGGGATGCACCGAAGCAATGAGTTCCCCGGCAGGGTATTTCGGGACTTTTGGTAAGCGCTTTACCAGGCCTTTGGTAAGCACCTTACCAAGCCCCTGGTAAACACCTTACCAAGGTTAGGTAAACACCTTACCAAGGTTAGGTAAGCATCTTCCAAGCGTTAGGTAAGCACCTTACCAAGGTTAGGTAAGCACCTTACCAGTCGCCAGGTAAACACCCTGCCGGAAGCGTGGCAGACATGAAGGAAGCTATCTGTCTGTCGGACAGCTTCATTTGTGCTATGCACCCTCCGTAATTAATGCCTCCCATACCGTCATTGCTTTGACAAACTTCGCTACGCTTCTTTTTTGCTTTTCTTATCCCGAACTCAGGGCGCTGTTGGCGGTTAAGTTGCTGACGGATGTAACCTTTCGGCTTCAGCGACCAGTCCGCGCATGTATTTAAGCGCCAGAGCTGTCTGATCGTCAACATGCCTGATCTGTCCCTGATTCCCTTCCCTGTCAATCGCACAATGGCAAAACTCCCAATTCAGGTAGCCGTCGTAGCCGATGCGCTGCAATTCGTTAACGAGATGCCCGTAATGATGAATGCTTGGGTATCCGAACGAAGGGATGACATGTAGTTTGCCGTCGGGCAGCCTGTCAAACTCGCCGTTGTAATGGAAAAGAACATCCAGATGCCCGATGGTATTGATGGCTGTCGTGATGTTTTCAACATTATCCTCGTGCGGCGGAAGGTCGAAACATATCCTGAGATGGGGAGAACCGACCTCATTAACCACTTTGAGGCAGTCGCGCCAGCAGCCAACAAGCGGCTCGTGGTTCTGCAGGGCGAGAACAATCCCGTGGTCGCCCGCCATCCGGGCAGCTTCTTTAAAGCAGTCTGTCATGTAATTCCAGCGGATGAGCTTCGGGACGCCCCTCCAGCCGTTCGCCCATTCCCTGCGGGCTTCATCGTAATTAGCCCAGCCGTCCCTGAGAGTGATCCCGGGCCATGAAGCAAACACTCGAAGGGATTTGCAACCGAGGTCGGCAGCCAGCCTGATCTGTTCCCTTACCATCAGCAACTGCGCTTCGCGGTCTTCGGCGACAGGGCTTGCAAAATTATTGTTAGCCGCCAGAGCAGGAAGCTCAAGCCCCAATGAGCCTGCGTAATCTACAACGGCCTTCCGGGTATCCTGATCCCAATCCATAGGATTGGCGTGGGGGCGTTTGGCATCAAACTCGACGCCGTCAAATCCAAAATCCTTTGCCCTTTTGAGCACTTCCTGCCAGGTAAGGGGACGATCCCTGAACCAGCATCCGAGATAGGTGACCGAATACAGCCCTACCTTCATTTTATTCCTGACCGCTGTCATACGAGTACGCCTTTTACAAATTCCAAACAGCGGGTGACCTCGGCAACAGCATCAGATCCTTCGGGGATGATGTATGAGAGTTCGATGTCGCAATGTACCGGCCAGCCGGGTTTGCCGGCATAGCTTTGAATGTAAAGAAGAAACTCCTTAAGCGGAGTTTCGCCCTGCCCCCAGATACGGTTTGTGCGTGGAGGCGTGCTCTTAGGCCCGGTATAATCCTTGATATGGATGGATACAATGCGTTCGTGGTATTTCTCTACTATTTCGCGCGGGTCCCTGCCGGTTGACCCGTAATAAATAGCCATGTCGAAGTTCAGGCGAACGTTTTCGTATTCAAAGAACGGCTCCAGCCTGAAGTTTTCATCGGCAAACTGATCATGGTTATGAAGTATAAGGTATTTGCCATGCTTTGCAGCGAACGGCGCGACGCGTCTGGCAACCTCAAGGTCGAGCTCGCAACTTACGCCCATGGCGCCGACGGCCTTGCATGTGTTGAATATATAGTCCAGCTCGGCGTCGGTCATGTCCAGGTCAGGCTGCAACTTAATAATATGGATGTTGACGCCAGCCATCTTGTACGCCTCTGCCAGTTGCTCATACTTTGACATTGGGACTGAGAGGCGCCAGGCCAGGACTTCCTCATTGTACTTACGGCGGGCTTCCATCTGAGCTTCGCGCCGGCTTTCCTGTTCGGGAGTTAATTGTTGCCCCTCGGCAGGGCGTATCTGAGGCCCGAACTGTGGAGCTGCCGGCCGGCCGGCATAGTTCTCGGCAACCTCGCCCATCATTTCGAGCGTACCGAGCCCCGCTTCGAGTGTATACAGCAACACACTGCCGGCGTCTGTGGGCATGGTACGGAAACTGTAAGTAATGGCGCCTATCTCGACACCGCCTATTTTAGAGCGGCTTACTTCCTCCTTAGCGCCCGCCGATGCACAGGCGGCATGAATGGGCGCTATCGCAAGAACACCTGCCGTTGTGGCTGTAGACTGCAGGAACCTGCGCCTGTTAATGGTAATCTTCTTCTTCTCTGTCATAATTTTTCTGATTTATTAAATACATTAAGTTCAAAAACTGTCTCTATTGCACTCTTCTTCACATAACTTCTTCGATAAAGTCTATCACTTCCATTGTCCGCGCGACGCTTGCCTGATCGGATGCTTTTGCCGGGAAGCCATCAAGGCTCTTCCTGACGATCGCGGCGTAGCGTTTGAGCGCCGGCTTGTTTACAGGCTTTTGCGGACAGAGAGACAGGAAGTTTCCGCCCAGTATGGCCGTCTCCGCCCCTTCCGAAAGGCCCAAGCCGCGAATGCCGTCGAGCAGCCTCCGGGCCCTGGCGGCATTTGCTCCCGCCAGATCACTGGCGACGCCGGAGCAGGCGAAAAGCATCCGGCCTGAGAACTCCTTTGCAAGTCTCACGAAAACCTCAGCCTCTTCTCCCAGATGATCAAAAGTTCCTCCCGGGGCGATGTCGATATACAGGTTTGGGAAACGGCGCAGCAGTCCGTCCAACTGGTCAGACCTCAGATACCCGAACTGTGGCAGGATAACCCGCAACCCCGGATGCCGGGCGACGACCGTTATGCACTCGTCGTATATCTCCTGCCATGAGGAATGGGCGGCGTCTCCGAAGAACCAGCCGCTCGATACCTGGCCGGCTCTGGCCTTGTCCCTGTTCCAGAAGTCGGGCGGATCGGCCAGGTGAAGGGCCAGCGGTATGCCGCGCTTCTCCAGCAAATCGTAAAAACCCTCGTAACGCGGCGAAGTAAGGGGAATGTTCCCGCTCACCTTCCGGGCATTGGGCTTGCCTTCATACATCTTGAAACCGTTGGCGCCGATGTCTATAAGCCGTTCGGCCTGAAGGCGGAAGTCCCATTCCGGACCATTAGACCCCGGAAGGTGATAGTCCAGGCTTGCAAAGACATATCCATGCTCAGGGTAAAGGGATTTATACACGAATGCCAGCAGGTTCCTGTGGATAGCATGGAAGCCCTCGCAGGTATTTACCGCGAAGCATATAGCGTCAAACCCGCACAGGCGGTAACCTTCATTCAGCTCCTTCATCATCTGTGGTATGGGTTTGCCACTGTCCACGACGTGGACATGCGAGTCTATCACTCTCATGTTACCCGACTGAGGCGCCAGGCGCCCTGAACTTTCTGCCAATACAGGTATACCCACCACGGGCGTCATGCCCAATACTGATAAAAATGCACGTCTTTTCATAGCTACCATCCCATTGCGTAAGACTGTCGTTCTTCCTTGGCCGAAGCTCCGCCCTCTATCATACCGGTTTCATGGTTGAGCCTCACCGCACAACATTCTCCATTGTAATACGGTTCAAGAGGGATCATGACATGGCCGCGGTCGATAAGCTCGTTGACCACGGGCGCGGGAAGCGGCTCGTGAAACAGGAAACCTTCGTCGGCGCCGTGAGGCTGGAAAGAATTGCGGAAGTGTGTGCTGTACACCGACGGTGCGTCGAGAGCATCATGTATGGACATGTCAAATTCGGCAATGTTGAGGAAGGTCTGTATCCCCCACTGATCCTGATTGTCTCCACCTGGCGTACCGAAAGCCATCCACGGTTTCCCGTCCTTAAATACCAGTGAAGGCGTCAGCGTGGAACGGGGGCGTTTGCCGGGCTCCAGACTGTTGGGATGTCCGGGCTTCATATAAAACATCTGCCCGCGGGTGGAAAGTTGCAGTCCGATCCCCGGTACCCTCGGATTGGAGCGTATCCAGCCGCCACTGGGGGACGAGGAGATAACGAAGCCCTCGGCATCTATACAGTCCAGATGCGTGGTATCGCCCGCCTCGTCGTTGTGCAACTCGCCTCCCGAATTGAACAGGTCATCCTCCCACATCCTTGTATTATCAGCATAGTACGGAGTGATCCTGGAACGCAACGTAGCGGCGTACTCCTCAGAAAGCAACCGGTCGAAAGGAACGTCGCAGAAGCGCGGGTCGCCGTAATAACGGTTGCGGTCGTTGTACGTAAGCTTCACTGCCTCGATCAGGGTGTGGATATACCGGGCGCTGTTGTGCCCCATCTTCCTGAGGTCATAGCCCTCCAGCACCTTAAGGGTTTGCAGCATTACAGGCCCCTGCGTCCAGGCGTTGCACTTGTAGGCCCGGTAATTGCGGTAATCCATCCCCAAAGCCTCTTCCACGTAGGTTTCGTAACCGGCGAAGTCTTCCATTGTGAGGAGACAGGTGTTGTTGCCGGTACCATCATCAACCGGGAAAGACCTCACATAGTCGATTATCGCCCTGGCAATGTCTCCCCTGTAAAAGCGGTCTGTCGCCCGCCGGATACCGTCTTCCCTTGAAGAGCCGGCGCGACATGCCTCAGCCAGCTTCTCGTAAGTGGCGCCCAGGTCGGGTTGTCTGATGAGTTCTCCTATCCTGGGGGCCTTGCCGTTTTTGAGGAAGATATTACCGTTCTCCGGCAGGGTTTTCGTAAACAGTTTGTCTTCGGTGGTGGATAGGAAGAGCCGGAGGGCTTCGTAGACCGGATAGCCATTATAGCAAAGCTCGATGGCAGGCTCCAGTACGACGTCCAGCGGTAGTGTGCCGAAGCGTGAAAGAGCGGTGCAGTAGGCGCCAACCTGAGACGGCACGATGGCTCCCAGGTATCCGAAGCCGGGGATTGATTTGATGTTCTGTTTCTTTAGCCATTCCACGGTGAGCGCCCCGGGCGAAAAGCCTACGCCGCTGATGGCATAGGTTTTTCTCTCCTTCGGTGTATATATCAGAGTGGGGGCTTCGCCGCCGATGCCGTCCTTATGCGGTTTGAGCACGGCCAGGGCGAAACCGGCGGCTATACCTGCGTCGACGGCATTGCCGCCTTTTGCAAGTATCCTGATGCCGGCGGCAGTGGCGGCGTAGTGCCCGGAGGCTATTACGGCTTTGCTGCTGCTGACGGTCGGCCGGGTGTGGAACGCCGGCCAGATATACATGTTGCGGGTTTGTTGCGACACATGCGGCGCGGCGGCTCCGGCCACTCCGGGTATACCCGCCAGCGGGGCCATACCTAATGTTGATAAAAATGTACGTCTTTTCATGTATGATTCTTTTATAACCTGATTTTCCAGGGATAAGGAAAGCGAAAAAGAGAATGTATCACCGCCCGCGTGAGAGCTTCTATGCCGGATTGTACATACAATCAGCACAGGCCGGGGATTTAAACAAATTCCCAGCCACGGCGCGTATCACGATGCAGAAGTTTATTACCCTCATCGTCGTTTGTAATACGGCGGGAGGATGAGTCGTACAGCAATTTTTTGCCGTCGCGCATCATTGATACCGCCCCAAGGTTGTATGTCTCGGTAAGTGCGGCTGCATACTCGAACGATCCGGGGTTCTTTGTCTTGCCTGTCCCCCTGACATCATCGAGCCAGACCTGCAGTCCGCGGGTTGTTCCGTCTTCGAGTATATCACGCATATTCGGTCTTCCCGGGGCTGTGATGCCGGAGTATCTTTTCATATCGGCAGGGCTGAGGCCGACAAGCTTTGGCTGGCCTCCGTAGAAGTTACACACTATAACGCCTTTTTCGCCGACGAACATCATCCCCTCACGTCCGAGGTCGTCTTCAGGGTAACCGTAAGGCACATCAGGCTTCATCCCGCCGTCATGCCAGGTGTAGAAGACCGTCCCGCTCCCATTCTTGTACGGGATTTCGAAACGGAATCCGCCCGCAAGGGGATACGACCACGTGTTGACCACCTGTCGCGGGACCTGGTCGGCGTCGATGGTATACGCCCTGGAAAAGCGCGACGATGCGGATATGGCCGAACCAAGGCCAAGGACTTCGAATACCGGGATCATGCTGTATATGCCCATATCGGCTATCGAACCGGCACCAAACTCAAACCAGCCGCGGAAGCAGCAATGAGTGTATTTGGGCGAATATTCGCGCATCTGAGACGGACCAAGCCACAAATCCCAGTTGAACCCGCGCGGTATTGGCGGACGGTCGGTCGGTATGTCGGAGTATTGCGGCCAGTACGGGCGACCCGTCCAGTTATGTATCTCCCTGAGCCTGCCGATAGCGCCGGCGTCGAGCCATGCCCTGACCTGATTGATCTCGCTGGGCTGCGCAATATTGTAGGCCAGCAGGTAGGTGGCGAGGTTCGGCTGCGCCCTGGCCATGTCTACAACCTTCATCGCTTCGTGCATCTTATTGCCCAGCGGCTTATGCATAAGCTGGTGCTTCCCGCGCCTGAAGCAATCTGTCGAGATATAAGAGTGGGTATGGTCGCATGATATGATCTTTACCGCATCGACGTCGCTCATCTTTGTTAGCAGTTCGCGCCAGTCTTCTTCTGCCCGGCAGGTACCGGTATAACCAGGGCGGTTCTTCCTGTAATAGGCGTCGACGACGTACTTCATCACCTCCCGTCCGCCGGGATGCCCTGTCACGCCTTCGAGCCAGTTTGGCTCGTCGATCAGCGTACGCATCCTGTTGCGGATACCGTTGGGGCTCCAGCCGAGGTAGTCGTTACTTTGGCGGTTGGGGTCGGCAACACCTACGACTTCAATCTGTGGAGAGCGGAGGAGGTCGCCTATTTCGGAAAGACCCTCCCAGCCGCATCCGATATTAACGATAGTGATCTTGTCGCTCGGGGGGATGAATCCTCTCCCAAGCACCGAGCGTGGAACTACTGTCGCCATGCCGATGGCGGCGGTGGCGGACAAAAATTTGCGCCGGCTAAGCGTTACTTCATTTGATAAGTTCTTCATGATATATACTAAATTAAAAAGTGAGTATTATAATTGGGGCTACATGCTTATATCTTCGCGCCATTGTGTGTAATGGCAATTGTCTGAAGCGCTCCAGCCGGGGTTCTGTTTTATCTTGCCTTCGCCCAGGTCTATCTGGGTCTGCGGTTTCCAGAAAAACCCGTTGGTTTTGCCGTAACGCTCAACTATGCCTCCGGGGCTTTGTGGCCTCTGGACGTTGAATACAGTATTGTTGTTTATCCTTACGCCGTACTTATTGCCCAGTACCTGTTCGGCGATATGCCAGCGGCGGATATCTCCCCAGCGTACGCCCTCGAAGCACAGTTCGTAACGGCGCTCTTTCTGCAAATTCTCCAGACTGTAGGAAACGGCAGGCAGTCCCACACGGGCCCGCACCCGGTTTATCCCGTCGGCTGTGCCCGAAAGTTCCGAATGCATCAGCAGTACGTCGGCATAGCGTATGTATATGATATCCTTACCGCAGCCGTTCTGATTACTGTCTCCGGAAAAGTCATAACCTCCATCAGCCGACGGCGCGGCGGTATAGCTCCAGTAAAGCGCGTTAGCGTCGCCGCCTTTACCGTAAGCCCTTGTTACGACATATTTTTTCTGCCACATGCCTGTTTCCTCCATTTGCCTGTTCAATCCCCAGGTATACGGGGCGGGCATTCCTTCTTCGGGGTTCGGCAGATTGCTTACCTCCGGATTATCGCCTGCAAAAACCCTGTATATAGAAGCGGCGCGGCGCAGGTCATCGGGTTCTTCAAGCTCCCAGTCGTTCCACATCCTTGCGTTGACAGGCCCCGATCCCCATCCATATCCGAGTGGAAATACGTGCTTAAAGCCGTCGATGCCCGTCCGGGTGCCATCACGGAGAGCGAAATACAGGCCGTAGGAGTTGCGCGAATCTGCGCTGGCGGGACTGCATTTGATGACAAATACATGTTCGGGATTCTCGCCGTCCTTCACCATTTCGGGCAAATTCTGTGCATACGGATAATTCTTTTTGGTCGCCTTGTTGGTATAATCCCAAAGCTGACGATAGTCGGCCACCAGCGAATGCCCCGAATTAGCGATAACCTCCGAGAGCGCCTCCAGCACCTGCGCCGATGTAATCTCTCCGCCATCTTCAAGCGGTAGCGCCGGTTGCCGGTAAAACCCGGTATAGAACAGGTAAACGCGCGCCAGGAGGCTTGCTGCGGCCCATTTGGTGATGGTGCCCGAAGGATACGTATTCCACGAGCCGCCAGGCATACTGTTGTAAGCCTCCCACAGGTTAGTGGCGATGAACCTGTATATATCCTCCTGAGACGTTTCCCCCGGCGGCTCCTTGGCCTGTATCACATTTTCGGGCGCGCCTTTCATCAGGGGCACATCGCCCAGCAATTGCACCAGTTCGAAATAAAGGAGGGCGCGGATAAATTTGGCTTCGCCTACTTTCTGATCTCTCACCTCCCCCTCAGTCATGGAGGTTTCAAGAGCCTCAATAGCCCCGTTGGCGCGTGCGATACCGGTATAGCGTTCTGTCCAGCAGTCGTTGAAAAGATCAAGGTTATTGTACATAAGATGTCCCAATCCCTGATAAGTAAAGTCATTTATTCCGCCTCCGCCAAACCGGTCATCGGAAGCCAGTTCGGCAACAAAAAAATACGACGATTCTACGGTTCTTCCGCCACCGCCGCCTACACTGCGCCCTAAAGCCCCGTATACGCCTGTTAATATCTCGTCGGCATCCTTCCCGGTTATCGGATAAGTTGACGAGTCTTTGGTGGTATAGCTATGTACGTCCAGGAAATCTTCGCAACCCGTTAAAGCGGGGAGCGCCGAAATTATTGCTATCAAATAGCTGATTGACTTTTTCATACGAATAAAATGTTTAATTCAATGTAGGTATGGAACGCGCAGTACGTTTTATTTACCGCCTCCGGCGTAAATAGTTTTTACATGCTCGTTTCATATGCTTAACTGATTAGAATGTAACCTGAATACCTATTAAATAGGTTTTTGCGCTCGGATAGTATCCCTGATCGATGCCGGTAACCCATGTAGGCGTATCGTCATTCCAGTTCCCGAAGCCTACTTCGGGGTCCATTCCCGAATATTTGGTGAATGTGAACAAATTCTGGGCCGTGAAATATACGCGGGCCTGACTGAACGGCATTGCAGGCAACAGCCGCTTAAAGTCATACCCCAGAGTGATGTTCTGTATTTTCACGTAGTCGCCGTCTTCGATCATCAGCCTGGAAAAGTTAGTGTAATTGAGATGCGCGCCGTTGGTCAGGCGTGGATAAAAGTTATCAGTGCCCTCGCCCTGCCACCGCCTGAATACGTCGGTAGTGTAGTTCTCAAAGTGCCTGCCGGCAAAACTGCGGTACGACTTTATTATCTGATGACCGAAAGCGCCGGAGGCGGTAACCATAAAGTCGAAGCCTTTGTACCCCATATTAATGGTCAGCCCGGTTCTGTATATGGGCCAGCCGCAACCGATTTTCGTCTTATCGTCGATGTCGATTATACCGTTATCATCCAAATCCCTGAACCGTATATCACCCGGCTGCGCCTGCGGCTGTATTATCGTGCCGTCAGAACTTTTGTGTGCATCGATTTCCGCCTGATTCTGGAATATGCCGTCATGCACCCAGCCATAGAAAAACCCCATCGGCTGGCCCACCTGCATACGGTAAATCTCGGTAATGGGATTGGCCAGCACATCGGCGGGGCCGTGTATGATACCTTCGGCATTATCTATCCGCAACACCTCGTTTTTATTATAACTCCCGTTCAGGTTAACGCCATAGGAGAAGTCGCCGTGATGGTCATTCCACGAAAATGAAAGCTCGACGCCGGAGTTCCTCACATCACCCCCGTTTACATTAGGCGCCGAAAATCCCCAGGCAGCGGCAATGGGGGCCTCCAGCAGCCAGTCCTTGGTTTCCTTGATATAAAAATCAAACGTCAGTCCCAGCCGGCTTCCAAGGAAACGCGCATCAAGCCCGATGTTTGTCTGCTGCGATGTCTCCCACGTGATGTCGGGATTTTTCAGTACGCCCGGCGCAGAACCGGAGGACACCGTTCTTTTATCTGCGCCGAAATAATAACGCGCCGTATTGGGCCAGCTAAACGTAGAGTTGTACTGGAATCCCCTTACGGAGGCATTACCGTTCTGCCCCCAGCTTGCCCGTAATTTCAGGTAGCTCATCCAGGAGTCTGTATTTTCCATGAACGGTTCGTTGGTAATGATCCAGCCGGCCGACAGAGCAGGGAAGTACCCCCATCGGTTGCCGCGGGCAAAGTTGGACGAGCCGTCGGCGCGCAGGCTGAAAGTAGCCATATAGGTTTCCCTGTAGTTCCACTCCGTCCGTCCGAAGAATGAAGATAAGGCATTCTCTCCGATGGGCGAGCCGCCGGTTGAGCGATCCGCAAGCTCGATAGCCGGCATAAGGTTTCCGACATAATCGTAGTCGAAGCCCAGCTCAAAATTGTTCCTGCGACCACTGGCGTCTACTGATTCGCCATAGCCCGATTTCTCCATCTCCTGCCCTACCATTACCGATATGTTGTTGTCCTTCGCCGTAAAAGCGTACGACAGGGTGTTTGAAAGAGACCAGCTATAACCTGAGCTGGCGCTCTGGGAAACCGTCCAGAAGACGTTTTCCGCACGTTCGCCCCATTTGCCTGCATGGTTGGCGCTGCGGTTTGAACCGGCGCTCTGCCGGTAACTGTACAGCGATTTGAACTTCAGGTTTTTGACGGGCTGGATTTCCAGGTAAGCGCTGGCATTCAGGTTATAGTTTTTTCTCAGGTTAAGGCCCGACGAACTGTTGGCCGCAAGGCCAACAGGGTTGTTGGATATCGGTTCGATATTCCAGCCGTCGGCGGTTCTCATATAATAATCGTAATACTCGCCATTGTCGTTATAAACCGGGAGCAGCGGACTGGCCACCATTATGCCGCGCATAAGGTTGTCGTCGCCAATCCCGCTCATATTTACACCGTTTGATTTGCGGTACGAATAATTAATGTTTTCTCCTATCCTGATAACATCAATATCCCTCACTTTGTAAATTACATGGTCTGAATTGACGCGGAACGTATTCCTGGTATAGTTGGACTGAACCGCTTCCCCAAAGATACCGTCCTGCGAGGAGTACGAATATCCGACCGAGAACCTTGACATATCGTTTCCGCCCGTTACGTTCAGGGAATGATTCACCGTTGGAGCGCCTTCACAGTAGAAAGCATCTATCCAGTCGGTACCTTCCCACGCGCCGCTCATGATGTCATTGTAGAGTTTTGCAGGCAGTTTTCCCTGGAAATCGTCAGCTATCTGATTATCGTTTTTAGTTATTTCGTCGCGCACCATCATCCATTCTTTTGCGTTCAAAAGATCAGGCTTGTTGTTCAGGTACTGCTTTCCGAAGTAAGCATCGTATGAAACTTTGGCCCTGCCGGCTTTCCCCTGCCTGGTGGTAATAAGCACAACGCCGTTTGCCGCCCTTGCTCCGTAAATGGCAGAAGAGGCGGCGTCTTTCAATATATCAATCGACTCGATATCTGCCACGCTCATGCTATTCAGCCCGTTGTTCCCGCTGGGTACTCCGTCGATAACGTACAGTGGCCTTGCTTCGCCATTAGTGCCTATGCCCCGGATGTTAATGATATAATCAGCCCCCGGCTGCCCGTTGCTTTGCATGATGGTAACGCCCGGAGTCTGGTTTTGCAGAGCGGCGAAAGGGTTGGCAGTGCTCATCTTCTGGAGCGCATCGCCCTGAACATTGATTGTAGCGCCTGTTACCAGCGCTTTCTTTTGCACGCCGTATCCTATAACTACCACTTCTTCCATACTCAGGAGGTCTTCTTTCAGAACGATATTCAGGTGATTCTGATTGCCGACAGCTATTTCCTGACTGATGTAACCAATATAAGATATTTGTAATACGGCATTATTCTGAACGGTCATTGAGAAGCTTCCGTCTACGTCGGTTATCATTCCGCTGGTCGTTCCTTTTTCCATGACATTAGCCCCGATAATGGCTTCGCCGCCGTCGTCGACAACTGTCCCGGTAATCTGCCTCCGGTTGCTTTGCTGCGGACTTTTCGGTTCGGGGGCAGTGTTTGTTTTATAAAGAACTACCTGTCGGTCGACAATCTCATACTTAACCGTTCTGACATCTAATACCTTATCTAAAATCTCTGTTATTGTGCTCCGGCCTTCATCTATGCTTACTTTTTGCACAAGATCAATAGCATTGTCATTATAAAGGAAAATGAATTCGCTGTTATTTTCTATTTCGGCAAACAGCTCCCGGAGGGTTTTGTCTCCTTTTGCCAGGTATATTTCCGTCTCTTTAGCATATGAACCGTTATTCGCCCAGCAACATATGGTTACTATTAGGAGAATAGCGCATATCTTCATTCGGTGTAAAATTCCTCGCAATTCCTTACCGGAATTACGCCCGGTTGTTAGTAATTTCATATCTTCGCACGTTTTTAAGATTAAAAAATGTATTTGGAAAGATTTTTTGATCGAAAGTTTACCGGAAAGTATTCACAGGTACTTTTCCGGTTTTTTTTACTCCTATAGGCTACGTTTTTTATGGTTTAACAACTACTTTGATCGTATTATCACGGATATGATAGTCAATGGGCGCCGTTATTGCCAGTATCCGGAATGTTTCTTCAATGTCCTCTTTCAAGTCGAGTTTGCCGCTTAATCTGCAATAGTCTGATTGACCTGCTGCATAATCTATCCGTACGTTATAAAATCGTTCTATCTTTTTCAGCACATTCTCAAGCCGTTCCTTATTGAGTGAAAGGAACCCAAATCTCCAGTCGGTGTAGTCCTTAGCATTTACTTCCTGCAATTTGAAGCTGTTATTACTTTTTTCGTATGTGTATTTTTGATTGGTGCGTATGGTGGATACTCTGTTTTCTTTTGTGTCTTTAACAGATACCAGGCCTGAAGCCAGAACCACAGATTGACGGTCATCAGAGGAGTAAGCGGATATATTGAAGGAGGTTCCCAGTACCTGAACGTCGAATAAGCCTGTTTTGACAGTAAAAGGGGCTTCCTTGTTTTTAGCTACTTCAAGATAAATTTCCCCGTCAACATATATTTCGCGCATATCGTCTGCAAACGAAGGCGGGTATATGACCCTGCTGCCTGAGTTGACCCACATTTTTGTTCCGTCATTCAGGGTTATACTCGTAGTTTTCCCATAAGGTACATATAACCGGTTAAAGCTTTTCCCCGGCTCTTTGGCGTGTCCGCTTTCTTTTATCAGTACAGAGTTTACATGTATTTTACCATCCTTATCGTATATCAGCCGGGCCTGGCTGTCCCTGATCTCAATCCTCTCGTTATTGTCCAGTACAAGTATTACATTGTCAGGATCTTCTGCTATTACGGGCGCCATGTCTGAAATAATCTGTTCGTAGTCGATACGGTTTCCGGTATGCTTTTCGCGAAGCACGAAAAGGTAGGCCGGAAGCGCTGCGAGCAGCAAAAAAGCGGCGGCGTAGCGATAGAAGGATAAAAGTTTTCTGCGTACCGGCTTTTGCGCCTTAATGGAAGCTTCTATTCTACGCCATAGTTCTTTTTTAGTTTCTTCCGTTAAATGCTCATCCTCTATTTTCATGTGTTTGAAGATAATTTTCAGTTGATTGACAGCTTCATACTTCACGGGGTCTTCCTGCATCATCTTAGTCTGGTTATTGTCCGGTTCACCGGGTGGATCAAGCAACCACTGAAAGAGTGCTTTATCTGTAAGCAGTCCTGCATAAAGTTCATATATCTGTTCGTTTGCGCTCATGGTAAGCCGTTCTCCTTGTTTTGTCATAAAGAAAACGCAGAAAAAAAAGTTTTGTACTCACAGAAGCGAAGGAAAAACAAAGTAAAACCGCCGGAGACTGACAAATATCAGCGGGCTTCACACATTTCCCCAGGGACCAGGGCGCTGGCGTATGAAAGTGTGCGCCTTATTTTACTGTGCTTATAAACAGGAAAACAAATAGTTTTAAATCCATTTGCGAGCGGATTTTTTCTATGGACCGATGTATCAGATTACGGGCTGACTGATAATTGATGCTTAACAGCCGGGCTATTTCGTCGTACGACATATTGGCTTCGAAACGCAGGTAGATGGCTTCTTTCTGGCGGTCGGACAGCAGGCGGATTACCATATCGAATTTCTCTTTAACTGAATCATCCGCTCCGAAGTCGGCCTCATCGTCCCATGAAATTCTGACGTTGAACGGCAGTTCCTCCAACGATAAGCAATTCAGTTTGTCTTTTTCGCGGATAGCGTCGATCATAATGTTCCTCAGTGATTTGAAAAGGTAGAAAATGGGATTGTCCACCTCGGGAAGCTTGTGCCGGTTCTGGTACAGGCGAATGAATAGCTCCTGTATGCTGTCTTTTACTAATTCTTTATCGTTTACAAGTTTAATACCATAACAATATAATCTGTCGGAGCCTGATTCAAACAAAGCTGCAAAATCCTTTTTGTCTCCCTGTTTAATGTTCTTCCATGCGACAGACAGATCATCCGATTTACCGTCGGATTCACGTATGGCTTTTCCTTTCCTCATCTTATTTCCTTGTTTTCGAAACAAATGTACAATTTATTATTACTGTCCGCTAAAACCAAAAACAAACAAATGAATACCTTTTGTCGCCTGATTTCAGGTGGGAATAGTTCTTATTCTGAAAAGTAAGCCCTCCCCTTATATATTTATTCAAAAAGGGCCGGCTCCGGGGCAGGGAGGCTGTCAGGTAAAAATATGTGCTCTTACTCATGTGATACTTTTGTTGTTTGCAGGTACAATGCTATCGCTAAAAGAGCTGATACTCCATAGCGGAATATCAGCCATTAGTTATGAAGACAATTATGTTTTTAGCGGACAATAATGAAAAAACAATCAACTCATGCCGGATAAAACCTGCCTCATGAAAAATTAAATCCGCTTCACCGGAGATAAAGCCAGTTTCATGAAAAATTAAATCTGTCCAACGTGAAATTAAATCTATCTCACGTGAAATGAAACCCGTCTCAAGTGAAATAAAACTCATCTCACGTGAGATAAAACCCGTCTCAGGTGAGATGAAACCTGTCTCACGTGAGATAAGGCCCTGTTTCAGGTGAGATGAGATCTGTTTCAGGTGAGATGAAACCTGTCTCACCTGAGATGAGATCCGTTTCACGTGAGATGGAACCTGTTTCACGTGAGATAAGGCCCTGTTTCAGGTGAGATGAGATCTGTTTCACTTGAGATGAAACCTGTCTCACCTGAGATATGAGTCATTTGACGGCAAATACAAAAAATAAAGCGGCTGTCCGGTTCTTACTCATGTGATGTTTTGTTGCCCGCAGGTACAAAGTTGCCGCTAAAAGGACTGATACTATATTGCTGAATATCAGCCCTTAATTATAAGGGCAATTATGTTTTTATCGGATAGTAATAACGATTTATTATTATAGTGGGGTGAGCAACGTTGCACGCCGCTGAAGAACTCTTCCGTCCCTCCGCCCGGAGCATGAACGACGGCGCCCGGAGCATGAACGACGGCGCCCGGAGCATGGAATTGCCGCTGCCGGGACCGTCATCGAACCGGACGAAAATGAAAGAGAAAGCCACAAAAAAACAATCTATTTGCTTATCAGGTTTTTGTAAACCACCGTATTTAAAAACTCTTCCTTTCTATGCTTTGAAACAGGTATTTCGTGGCTGTTGATAAAAAGTCGTCCGCCCGAAATGGATTCTATCCGGCTTACGTTAATCAGGAAAGAATTATGCACCCTGTAAAACCGGTCTTTGGGCAGCATTTCCTCTAAAGAAGCCATTGTCTGATGAATGACAAACGTTTTTTCTTTCAGGTAAAGTTTCAGGTAATTCTGCATCGCTTCGACGAACAGTATTTCGTCCCAACTGATTTTTTGAAAGGAATCGCCCTGCCGGATGTACATGTTTTCGGTTTTATCAGCATCGCTTTTTCCTGACCCGGGCCGCGACCTGTATAAATCCAGCGCCTTTTGCGTTGCCTGCACAAAACGTTGAAAAGAATAGGGTTTCAGCAGGTAATCGACTACATGCAGCCGGTATCCTTCGAGCGCGTATTCGGAATAAGCGGTTGTCAATATGGTCAACGGGGATTTTTCCAGTGATTCCAGCAGTTCCAGCCCGGACAGGCGAGGCATGTTTATATCAAGGAACATTAAATCAATATCCTGCTCCCTGAGGGCTTTCATCGCCTCCATCGCGGAGGAACACCGGCCTGCCGGATGAAGATAATCAATGCTGTTAATGTAGTCGGCCACTCCGTCGACAGCTACATCTTCGTCATCCACGATCAGGCATTTCATCAGTGGCGTTTTATGTTGTATTATATTCGGCATATTTATTGTTTCAGGGTTAATTTAACAGAATAATACGTTTCATTGCAGGAAATTTCCAGTGAATGTTTGCGGGGGAATAATATATCAAGCCGCCTTTTGATATTCGCCAGTCCTATTCCCGAATCGTCTTTTTTTGACGGAGTGAAATTCGAGTTGGCGTTTTCCACTTTAAAATATACGGTTTCATCCTTTTGCCTGAAATTGATATTTACATATCCCCGTTCCGTGCCTGACCGTGATACATGCTTGAAAGCATTTTCAACAAAGGTAATCAGCAAAAGCGGAGGAATTTCCATCGCAGGATTTTCCGTCTCCCAGCGGCAATCAATATCCAGCTTGTTTTTCCAGCGGATAGCTTCTACATCAACAAAGTTTTTGAGGAACCGTACCTCCTGGCTGACGGCGATCTTATCTTTTTTACCGCTGTACAACTGATAGCGCAAAATGTCGGTGTACTGCAGCAGCAGTGCGTCCGCCAGCTCAGGCTCCCGTCTGATAAGAACATGTACATGGTTCAGCACGTTGAACATAAAGTGAGGGCTAATCTGCGCCTGAAGTATCTGCATTTGGGAATCGGACAGTTCAGCCTGCATTTTCAGGTTAATTTCGAAAAACCGCAACCCGCAGAAGCCAAAATTCAGGATAAACGATATAAATATGGCGGCTATGTAGTCGTTCAGGGCTTTTCCCGTTTCAAAATACCGCATGTCGGGAAATGCGCTGTGGTGTTCCAAGTGATAAAACAGGAAGCCTGTCAGCGGAATGAAAAAGGAAAACAACAGGCAAATCATGAAAAACTGAAGCGCAAATTTCAGCAGTCCGAGTTTCTCCACAGCTTTGCTCAACAGGGTTTTACTCAGGAAGGTTGTAAACGGGTACGCCGAACCGAAACAACATGCCGAGAGCAAAAACGACTGCCACGTATTCAGCGCCGAATCGTACTGCCACCAAAACAGGAGCAGGATGCATACCCACGCCAGTAGTACAAAGCGGTCGTAATATTTCAGATAACTTTTTCCCACGCCGCAAAGGTACGGATTCTTATTGGCAGGCAGGTTTTCAACCGTCAAAGGCAAACGCCCGGCAGTCAAAACATTTTCGCGGGTGATAAAAACTGCTCATCTTTGCAGCATGTAATTTTATAAAGAATGTGGAAACAAAATCTTCCCAGCCTGAAACACTGAAAAAACAATATCATAACTTAATGGCAAGGGTAAGATAATGGAAATAAAATGTTTGTCGCCATCCGGCGAATGAGCGTATTGCAGGACGTGGAAAACCGGAAGTTGTTGCGATGAAGCGTTACAGTATGGATAGTTCATGATGGATTTTTTGTTTACATAAACGTAAAGTTAAAAACAGGATATGGCAAAAATAAATGTAAAAGGGACGGACATAGCCGTTATTTCTATTGACGAAAAGGATTATATTTCGCTGACCGATATGGTCAAAAATATTGAAAACGGTTTATCGCTTATCGAAAAATGGCTGAGAAACAAGAATACGATTGAATTTAT
>JAISBL010000125.1 GCA_031266215.1 Tannerellaceae bacterium
GAACAAAAGAATTGTTGGAGGTGGCCATTGCGGATGCTTTAGATATAATTTCCGTATCGGATATTTTAGGATGGTTTGCCGAAGATGGATATAGTACACAATAAATTCAATTGCTATAAATGAGCAAAAGTCCGGGTTATCCCGGACTTTTTTGTAAGAATACGCAGGCATGCTCAAGAATGATGCCGGCAAGACTGACTGAAATTTCAGTTAAGCTGTTCATGTCGGATTAATTGAATGATTAGCGCTATGTTATGTTATGCGGGACGGATTAAAAAGCGCATGGGATTTTTTATTTACCCGGAAATTTGTTCCTGCCGCACGTGGAACAGGTTTCATCCCACGTGGGATGGATTTCATTTAACGTGTTATGAGTTTCATCCCATGTGAGACAGGTTTCATCTCATGTGGGATGGATTTCATTTAACGTGTTATGAGTTTCATCTCACGCGGGACAGGTTTCATCCCACGTGGGATGGATTTCATTTGACGTGTTATGAGTTTCCTCCCATGTGAGACAGGTTTCATCCCACGTGCGGCGGATTTCATTTTTCATGAAATTGCCTTTATCTCCGGTGGGACATATTTCATTTTTCATTGGGTGTATTTTCTCTGACATGAATTGTATTCTTTCTATAGTGAAGCATAAATGATCTCTTATGTCTCTACATTTTTCCCTCTCGCTATCGGTGTAATTTCGCTTCGCGAACTGCTGTTTACGCTTATCACAGATGGATTTATATTATTACTGTCCGCTAAAACCTTAGTTTCGACATAAGAGAAACATTCACGCGAGCGGCGCCACAGGCGCGTTCTACAGTAGCGCCTCATTATCCGCCGTGCTCATTTTACCAGTCGTTTTTAGAAGGACCTTCTTAAGCCCCTATGAAGGACCTTCTTAATCGCTTAAGAAGCACCTTCTAAAATGCTGATGAAGCGCCCTTTCAGGCATTACTGAAGTATCTTCTTAAGTATTAGTAAAATACCCTGCCTGATCCATCCCCTCATCGTAACTGCTGACGACGACGAGGGGGAGAGGTTGCTTTTCTTACATCGAACTCAGGTCTAAATAAAAAAATAAAGCGGCTGTCATGTAAAACTATGTATTTTCCGGTAAGATTTTGTGTTACATATTAATTATGTATTTTTATCTTTGCGACATTAAATATTGTTATTGGCCACACTCCATAAGGGAGTTACTATGAAAAATCCTTAAATGACAGGATATAAAAGCACATCAGCATTTGAATGTAGTTAGACCTAATTTACATTGTGATTATGAAAAATTATTTTTATGCAGTTATTAGTTTGCTCTTTCTCTCATTTTCTATTACAGCACAAGAGAAAATAGCAGTATGGGATTATCCGGTTAAACCGGGGACGGAACAATGGAAGGCATTTACAACCTATCAGGAGAAAGTAGATGCCTGCCAGATTCCGGAAGATGTCTTAAGTAAGCTAAGCACGAAAGAATTAGCTGAAATCTGTATGGACTATCCATTAGCGTTTGATTTTCTGGCCATAGATAACGCAAGATTGGGTATGAGGCTAACCATTACTCAATTCAATGGATTGACGGAACTTAGTAAACGTGAGGAGGGAACAATAGAACTTATTCGGATTTACAGGAAATACCCGGTTTTAGAGAAATTACCGGAACCTTCGTCTGCCGATTATTTTGCTCCCCTTTTGTTACACTATTGCGAATTGATTATTTCCGATAGCGCTTTTATTGACCAATTGAATAATGATCAATTGATGGAATTGGGCAAGGTCGTTAAAAGCAAATTTGATGCTAAAGTGAAACATCAGGACGTGTATAGTTATCATCTTACAAGACACACCTTCCTGTTGGGGGCCATTCTTTTAAGTAAACGAGAGGAGGGTCAGCTAACTGCGCGGCAGAGAGACGTAGCTAAAGACTATATGGAAAGCTTCGTTAAATCCCCTTGGGATGACATCTCCATATCGGATTTATCCTTAATCATCTCTTCTTTATGAAACGACCGGCTTTATGGATGGTTATTTTTGCGCTCTCGGGATTCGTTGCGTCGTGCGACGATGATAATGAGCGCTATGATTATCGCGAAGAGCCGGGCGCCGAGTACCTGGCGCTCATTCATGATCTGCTGGAAGCGATGAATATGCCCCGCCCGGTCGACGCTTATTGCTATCCGGTTTATCCCGGTATGGCGTCGTGGGCGGACGTGAAAACTTTTGATGATCGTTTGGCTGCCACACAAATACCGCAGTCGATAGTAGAACGGCAATCCACCCAGGCTGTACTCCAGGATATATGGGAATATCCACTCTTAGGGAACATAGATATTTTTTCATTCGGTTCGCCCTATGAACTGATGTTTGACTCTTACTTTGCGAAAAACAACGCTTACAATGAGTTGCGGACACGGCGCGATGCGGCGGATTGTATCCTGGTGCGGATGGAACGGATCAATCCTTCAGCTACGATGGATATGATCGTATCACGGGCTTTTGAAGTATTGATCGCTCAGGACGAGATACTATCGCTGTTTACTGCCGGACAGAAGAAGAGTCTGGCCCGGTATGCGCTTGAGAAACTCAGTGTCAGGGTAGAATATTCGAGCCTTCCCATGCTGCGCAGTACGCTGAATCTACTGGCTAAGATCATGCTGTCACGCAACTATCCACCTTTCGTAAACGAACTGAATAATAATGAAGACCTGCAACACTTCATGGAAACCGGCATGTTGAAGTATGAGAATGCTAAACGAATTACGGCTTATGCTACGGCTTATACAAAATCAATTATTTAAAAAAAATGAACATGAAAACAAATATATTTTTAATTACCTTCTTATCTTCTTTTGCAACCATTCATTTAAGTACCGCACAGGTTTGGTGGCCTGACCCAATTACGGATCCGGACTACTCAACAGGTACCATTCAAACACCTACCGGTGTAAATGTTACTGTACAAATAATGGGGCAAGAGATGTCAGCCTATGAAGAGAATCTTCTTACATCAGCACTTTCATCAGCATTTCCTTATGCAGAAGTATGTGGTAGTTCTACTTTTTCGTATAATTGTCATGGTTACGCCTGGTATAAAAGAGGGAGTAACGGAACTGAAAATTTCTGGATAGAACAAGCTCCTGCATCTGCTTATTGGAATGGCACAAACGGCAGTAATTACAGCTTTGTTGAAACGGATGAAAGCCAGGCCGAAATAGCGCTGAGTATATCGACGAATCATTCTCTTTATAAAGTATCCGGCAATACGTATATTTCAAAATGGGGGCGTGGTCCTTTGATGCTACATAACATATATGAATGTCCCTACAGTAGTACATCTCTTAACTATTATAAAAAATATGGAATCCCTTCTACCGCATTTATAAGCGGACCGAATGCTTTAACTTGTGAAGGGACGTACACTTTGACAAAATTACCTTCTTACAATACAGCGATAACCTGGTCTGTCGGTGGAGCAACTATTATAAGCGGACAGGGTACGGCTTCAGTAACGATTCGCAAAAACACCACTACTCCACCTCTCTCTACGGCTACGGTTAGTGCGTATTCAGCGGGAGATACAAAAAATAAAGCCATCACGATCGGCATTCCTGCTGCGATCGACGGGCCTACATCGTTAACGATTCCTTCAGGATATAATTATGTCGCTACATCTTTTTCGGCATCACCTTTTGTATCGGGTGGAACATATACATGGTCTGTTTCTCCCAGCAACAATGTGTCATATTCGCCTTCCGGGAATCAGTTGAATGTTTCTTTTTTTCAAACAGGGACATACGTTGTTACTTGTAATACGACATTTACGTCTTGCTATTCTTCACCGGGCAGTTCATCCAAAGTGATTACTGTAAGTCAATAAGAGAATCGGTTTGTATTGCCGGAAGCCGGAGCGGGAATCAATCCCACTCCGGCTTTTTGCTGGCATACCTGCGCATGGAGCCGGATAATTTTGTAATTAACGTGAGTTCAATATATGTTTTTAGCGGACAGTGATGAATTTATATCTTTGCGGATATTATGCCGATGCATGGAGGAAATAATAACGAAGGACTTCACACAGGAAGATTAAAGTAACATAGTTAAAATATTATTCAAAGAAGAAAGACTTATGCAGATTAAAAACTACATTCAATCAAACAGGGAAAGGTTCCTTGATGAACTGTTTTCGCTGATACGGATACCTTCGGTCAGCGCTAAACATGAACACAGGCAGGATATGACGGCCTGCGCAGAACGGTGGAGGGAGGTGTTGCTGTCGTCGGGCGCAGATAGCGCATGCGTGATGCCTACAGACGGTAATCCAGTCGTTTATGCACTGAAGATGATATCGGCGGACGCGCCTACTGTGCTCGTTTACGGGCATTATGACGTTATGCCGCCCGAACCGCTGGAGTTGTGGAAGACAAACCCTTTTGAACCAGTAGTAAGCGAGGGACGCATATGGGCGCGTGGGGCCGATGATGATAAGGGGCAGGCGATGACGCAGGTGAAGGGCTTTGAGACGGCCCTCAGACTGGGATTGCTCAACTGCAACGTGAAGTTTATACTGGAAGGCGAAGAAGAGATCGGTTCGCCTAATCTGGAAGCTTTCTGTGTCCGGAATAAGGAACTGCTGAAGGCTGACGTCATACTGGTGTCCGACACCAGCATGGTAAGCCCCGATATACCTTCGCTCACTACCGGTCTGCGCGGACTGGCTTACTGGGAGGTTGAGCTGACAGGGCCTAACCGCGACCTTCACTCCGGCCACTTCGGCGGAGCCGTCGCCAATCCTGTCTACGTACTGTGCAGGCTGCTGGGCGGTATGATCGACGACCGGGGGCGCGTCTCGATACCCGGCTTTTACGATGACGTGGAAGAGGTGTCGCCTGCCGAACGTGCGATGATTGCCAGAGTGCCGTTTGACGAAGCCGCCTACAAGGCGTCTATCGGCGTCGATGAGCTATTCGGCGAAGATGGTTACGCCACGCTGGAGCGTAACAGTTGCCGCCCGTCATTCGACATCTGCGGCATATGGGGCGGCTATACGGGCGAAGGGGCCAAGACGATACTCCCATCCAAAGCCTTCGCCAAGGTGTCGTGCCGTCTGGTGCCGCATCAGGACCACAGGAAAATAGAGAAGCTCTTCGCCGATCACCTCGCTGCTCTGGCGCCGGCGTCTGTAAAGGTGAAAGTAACCGCCCTGCACGGCGGACAGGGGTATGTATGCCCGGTAGACCTGCCGGCGTACCGGGCGGCCGAGAAGTCGGTAGGCCGGGCCTTTGGCGCCCCGCCCCTTGCCATACGGCGCGGCGGCAGTATCCCGATCATCTCTACCTTTGAAGAAGTGCTGGGCATAAAGACCGTTTTGATGGGTTTCGGACTGGAGCGGAATGCCATACATTCTCCCAACGAGAGTTTCTCGCTTGACTTTTTCTACAAAGGCATAGAGGCAGTCGCCGGATTTTATAAGGAATACAAGTGAAGGGCCGTATCATTATAAGGGGCGTCGAACACGAAGGGCAGTCTGTGGATATCCTTATCGAAGGGGCGTACATCAGCCGTATCGGCAACGATATGCCGCAGCTCGGCGCTGACGGGGCAATAGAGATAGACGGACGGGGGAAGGCCGTGATCCCCGGTCTGATAAACGCACATACGCATGCCGCCATGACGCTTTTCAGGGGCATTGGCGACGATATACCGCTCATGCACTGGCTGAAGGAGAAGATATGGCCTAACGAGGCGCTACTGACGCATGAAGATGTGTTCTGGGGTGCGAAGCTGGCCTGTCTTGAGATGATCAGAAGCGGAACGACCTCCTTCATGGATATGTACTACAAGCTGCCGGCTACGGCCGAGGCGGTGGAAGAGATGGGTCTCCGCAGCGTGCTTGCATGCACCTGTATCGACCGCTTTGACCCGGTGATGGCGGAGAAAAGCAAGCGGCAGGTGCGGGCGCTTTTTACAGGAATGGGGGGAGGCGCCTGCAATCCGCGCATCAGGCTGGCCCTGGGGCCCCATGCCATCTACACAGTGTCGGGCGCTTTGCTGCAATGGATTGACGCTTTCTCCGGAGAGAATGGAGTACCTGTTCAAATACATTTATCGGAGACGGAAGAAGAGGTGTCCAATGCCCTAAGACGGTTCGGCCTCACTCCCGTACGTTACCTGCACCGGCTGGGAGTGCTTTCTCCCCGCCTGAGTATTGCCCACGGGCTGTATGTTGACGATGAAGAGATCAGGATGCTTGCCGATGCCGGCGTAAAGGTGGTTCATAACCCGGCATCCAATATGAAACTGGGCTCAGGCGTGGCCTTCAGGTTTGTCGAGATGCAGAAGGCCGGCATAACGGTAGGCCTCGGGACCGATGGTTGTTCGTCGTCCAACAATCTGGATATGATAGAAACCATGAAGCTGGCCTCGCTTCTGGGCAAAGCCTGGCGCAAAGACCCGGAAACGCTTACCGCCGCCGGGATGCTGAGGTCTGCAACCATTGACGGCGCCGAGATATTAGGTATCAAAGCCGGACGTATAGAGGCCGGATACCTGGCCGACCTGTGCCTGGTGGACCTGAACACCCCGGCCTTTACGCCCAATCATAATTTCGTGTCAAACCTGGTTTATGCCGCCAACGGCAGTTGTGTCGATACCGTGATATGCGACGGCAGCATAGTGATGCAAAACAAGAAAGTCTCCGGCGAAGAAGAGATCATAGACAGGGTGAGGGAGATAGCAGGGAAATTTGTCTGACGCGCGTTGCAATTGATATTGTAAGACGCCACTGATTAATGCAATGGCTAACGACTACTTCAGATTCAAACAGTTTATAATACGTCAGGACAGGTGCGCCATGAAGGTGGGAACCGACGGCGCATTACTTGGCGCCTGGGTGTCGGCTGACGGTTGCCGCAGTATACTTGACGCAGGTACAGGTACGGGATTGATAGCACTGATGCTGGCACAGCGGAACAGCGAGGCTGCGATAGACGCCATAGAGATTGACGAAGATGCATGTTCGCAGGCAAAAGAAAATGCAGCCAGTTCGCCTTTCGCCTGTCGGGTATGCGTTATCTGCTCTTCTTTTTGTGATTACGCATCCGGTACGGCTGCGAGGTACGACCTGGTGGTTTCAAACCCGCCTTACTTCGTGCGTTCTCTGAAGAATCCCGACCCTCAAAGATGTATCGCCCGCCATACCGACAGCCTTCCGCTGGAGGATATTCTGTCGAAAGGGCGGGGCTTGCTTACACCCGCCGGCCGCATAGCGCTCATACTTCCTGCCGGACGGGAGGAGGAACTGAAGCGTATCGCTAATGTAAACGGATTGTATATAACGAGGCGGACGGCAGTCGTACCTCTTTCAGGCGCAGGAGTCAAACGGATATTGTGCGAGCTTTCGGCTTCTTGTTTACACTCCTCCTGCGCAACTGATACTTTGATTATTGAAGAGGCTTCCCGCCGGTATTCGGCGGATTATATAAAGTTGATGAAGGACTTTTATCTGAGTTTTTAATTGTGGGCTACGGCGGCGTTCCGGGCTTTTTTCTTCTTCAGCCGCTCTACTTCCTGATGTAATGCAACGATCTCTTCGCCCTGGTTCTTTATGGTTGTGAGGAGTGAATTCAACTCTTCATTTTCTATTGACGAAGGATACTGTGCGTTTACCCGGTAGATAAAATCAGACAATACATTCATGTAGTTATTAAATGCCTCGTAAGGATTATCATATGGGCTAAAGCCTTTTTCGCCCGGGTGTTTGGTGTTCATGTAATAGAAATGGTCGCTGCTTTGCAGATAGTTCCAGTCCTGTTTGATTCGGCGGTCTTCTATCAGGCGCACGCGTTCGCTTATCATGGTGATTTTGCCGAACGCTTCCTGCTGAAGGATGTTGCCCAGCCATGAACTGCAATCCTTCTCTTCATCCACCCATGACATCGGATAGGGCACGGATACAGGCCCGGCCGGTTTAAGGAGTGCGAATACTTCGGAGGGTAGCGAGAAGTTTAGCCCGTTAGCTTCGGCATAGCGGGGCAGGGCTTTGAAGAACTCGAATATACCGGATTCGGCCGGGTGAAAAGATCCCAGCACGTCGTAGTTCATGAACAGGTTGATTATCTGCTCTTCCTCCGGCGCCGAGGCTATCCATGACATGTATTTGTCGGCTGTCAGGGGATATTCGCTCCAGCTGTAATTGTGGAAACGGATGGATATGTCTTCGCTGAACCGGTCGTTCTTCAGCAGTAGTTTAAGCTGTGGCTGAACGATAGAGGTATAGACATAGTTAGGGCTTTTCCATCCCAGCACGTGCTTGGCGCCTTCGGTCAGCATGCCTTTAAATCCCATCTTGTATACTATATCCGATATTTCGTCGGAATATATCAGTTCTGTGTTGCGGAAGACTTTCGGGGAGACTCCGAACAGGTTATAGATTTTATTCTGATGCAGTTTAACCTGCGCTTTGAACTCTTCCTGGTCGCCTAGTGAAGATAGCGAATGGGCGTAGGTTTCCGTAAGGAATTCGACATTGCCTGTTTTGGCCAGTTCCCTGAACCCGTCAATCACTTCGGGCGTATATATTTCCATCTGTTCGAGGGCTGTACCCGATATTGAGAACGCCGCTTTGAATCTTCCGGCGCCTGATCTGATCATTTCCAACAGCGTCCGGTTGGCAGGCACATAGCAACGCTCGGCGATTTGTCTTACAATCTCCTCGTTTTGAAAATCATCATAATAATAGTGGTCGTTCCCTATATCAAAGAAACGGTATCTCTTCAGGCGGAATGGCTGGTGTAGCTGGAAATAAAAGCAAATTGTTTTCATGATATTAATTGTTTTATCTGTGAATTACCTGGTCGTATATGCGGCGCACTTTCAGGCCGGCATACTCCCATTTAATGTTGTCTACTTCTTTTTTACCTTCTTCTTTCAGAAATTTGTGCATGGCCGGATATGTTATTATGGCGTACATGGCGTCCGCCATAGCTTCTATATCCCAATAGTCAACCTTTATGGCATGCCTCAATATCTCGGCGCATCCCGACTGTTTGGAGATAATAGACGGAACGCCGCATTGCATGGCTTCGAGCGGCGAGATGCCAAAAGGCTCAGAGACCGAAGGCATCACGTATACGTCGCTCGCTTTCAGTACTTCGTATACCTGTTTCCCCTTCATGAAACCGGTGAAGTGAAACCGGTCTGATATGTCTCGCGCGGCGGCCAGGCGGATCATCTTATCCATCATATCGCCGCTTCCTGCCATTATGAAGCGCGCGTCAGGAGCTTTGGCCAGCACTTTGGCGGCTGCTTCAACGAAGTATTCCGGCCCTTTCTGCATTGTGATGCGTCCGAGGAAAGTTATGACCTTGTCTTTTACTCCCTTTTTATCCTGTATGGCCAATATGTCAGGGCTTAAAGGTTCCACCGCATTGTGGACGGTGGTTACCTTGAATGGGCTTTGATGATATTTTTCGATCACGGTGCTCCGTGTAAGGTCGCTTACGGTAATAATATGATCAGCATTATCCATACCGTTTTTTTCTATTTCATACACACCGGGATTCACGTTCCCCCGGCTCCGGTCATAATCGGTTGCATGTACGTGTATGACCAGTGGCTTGCCGCTAACCATCTTTGAGTGGATGCCTGCCGGGTAAGTCAGCCAGTCGTGGGCATGTATCACATCGAATGACTCTGTACGGGCAATTACTCCGGCCACGATGGAGTAGTTGTTTATCTCCTCCAGCAGGTTATCGGGATAGCGTCCTGAAAATTCCATACAACCCAGGTCGTTAACATACCGGTAACTGAAGTCGGCGTATATGTGGTTGCGGTAATCGTAGTATTTCTGAGGGTCGGCGTATTTGCCTATCCGTTTCTGCACATAATCAAAATCTACATCATGCCATACAATCGGGACGTTGCACGCCCCGACTATCTGCAGGAAGCTCTGGTCTTCATCACCACAGGGTTTGGGAATGACGAAAACAATATCCAAATCCGGTTGCATAGCCATTCCCCGGGTCATCCCGTAACTGGCCGTACCAAGTCCTCCCAGTATGTGTGGCGGGAATTCCCACCCGAACATTAATGCTTTCATACGAATAAATATTTAATTAATGTAGGCATGGAACCCGCAGTACGTTTTTATTAATCGCCTTTGGCGTAAATGGTTTTTTACATGCTCGTTTCATAAACAGTGTCTTTATTATTCGGCGTTATACTTCTCCAGCAACTCTACAACCCGGAGTATTGCTGCTACATTCATTGCAAAAGAAATAGCGCCCCGTCCGGTAAACGGCGGGTTCCCGTCGAACAGTTCGGAGATAGTCCCTATGCAATGCAGCTTCATCTCTTCTTCCATACTTATAAGCATCCTCTCAGCGAATGACAGTCCGCTCTTTCCGAAGACGCGCAGATACGATTCCAGATAAGCGCCCAGCAGCCACGGCCATGCCGTTCCCTGGTGATATGCCAGGTCGCGCTGCGTCTGAGTGCCGACGTAGCAGGGGTTATACCCTTCGCTTTTGGGGCTTAGCGAACGTAGCCCTTTAGGCGTAAGCAGCTCTTTTGTCACAATATCTAATACGGCGCGCTTCTGGAGCCTTGTCAGGGGCGAATAGGGCATTGACACGGCAAATATCATATTGGGACGGACGCTCCAGTCTGCCACTCCTCCCGATACAGAGTCAAACAGGTAATTATACTCGTTTATAAATGTTTCCGGGAATGACTGGCCTATAGACAGGATCATTTCGTCTATAAATTCGGCTGAACCGTCGCCGGCAAGTTCTTTATGGAAGCAAAGCGCGTTATACCAGAGGGCGTTAAATTCGACAATATATCCCGAACGCGGCGCTACGGGTTTTGCGTTAACCGTTGAGTTCATCCACGTAATGGCTTTGTTTCTGCCTTCGGCATACAACAATCCGTTATACGTCAGTTTCATGTCAGGATGTTTCCCGTCAGTGATATAGCTGATGATTTCAGAAACAAATCCGGCATACATTTCCCTGCACCGTTCTGTTCCCATCTTCCTCGCATATTGTTGTATAGCCCATACGGCCCACAGCAGCACGTCGGGCTGGTCTATTTCACGGATAACCGGGTCATAAAGCCCTTTCTCCATGAAATTACGCATTGCAGGCATTGCGGTGTGGAGGATTTTCTCAAACCGTACGGGGTCTTCGATAGATAGCGTACAGCCGGGCACGGAGATGAACAAATCACGGGCGCGCACCTTAAACCAGGGGTATCCGGCCAGAAGGTATGCGTCTGTTTCATTCGGACGGAAGTAAAACTGCTGCGCTGAGTTTTTAAGGCAGTTATAAAAACTGTTACGCGGAGTGCGGTAGCTCACTTCCTGCGTATATAAGGTCTTGAGCTGTGCTGTGGCGGCCTCTTTGTCTCCGGCGCTGAAGATGATAGATTCTCCTTTCCTTATAGGCAGTTCAAAATAGCCCGGCACATACAGGTCTTCCTTGTATGGATAGCCTCTTTCCTGCTCCTTGGGGTATTCTATCCCGTTATACCAGTAAGGTTCAAAGACGAATTTTACTTTCTTATTGAACTGCATGTACAATTCGGGGTAACCCGGATAAAGGCATACCTTTATTCCATTGGGTATCCCGGCGTATGATTGATTGATTGCACCGTTGGCATACGTCAGTTCTTTCACATTCCTGAAAGCCAGGAAAGGACGAAAGCGCAGGATAGTTGCCGAATGGGCGTCTTCGAGGGTATATTTTATCATTATGCGGTTTTCATACATTGAAAAGACCTTTTCTTTCGAGAGTACTACCCCGCCTACCCGGTACATGGTGCGCGGCACGATGTCGCAACTGTACTCGCGGATATACTTATGCCCTTTCGGACTGTAATTTTCTCCTTCGTACTTATGCAGGCCCATATTGAACTCTGCTCCGTGCTGGATTACGGTTTCGTCTAACGACGATAATATCACATAGTGGTCACTGTCGGTCTCTGATATTGGCATAACAAGTAATCCATGATATTTTCGCGTATTGCAGTCTACTACGGTTGTGCAGTGGTAAGCTCCTTTTCGGTTTGTCCTGAGTACTTCGCGGTTCAGTGACTCCTGCAGGTTTATCATTATTGTCTTATCAAATTCAAGATAGCTCATATTTTATAGATATTTAGCTTTGTATTGTAGTTCTTTTGTTTGGTAAAATATCCCCAAATATATTAAATTAACGACAGCCAGACCTAAGAAAGGTCGGAAAATACCTGTAAAAGAGATAAGATGTTCGTGTATTGCGACCTTTCACTGTCTGTTTCTCTCATAAAGTTTCTATTTTATAGAGGCGTTTACAGCCTTTACAGGGTTGAATTATAAACTGATGGAAGCGAAAGAGCAGTTTAAGACAGTATATTCTTATGGTGCAAAAGAGTTCCTGCAAAGGATAGGGCCTAAAGCGAGGCAAATGAGATAATGAAAATGTACTTTAGAGCCTGTTTAAACTTTAAAGCAGGAAAATATTAATAGCGTTTCCTGAGTCAGATGTAAGAAAGTCCATCGGCACAGACCGTTTCATTTGGTCATTATATGCGACGCCGCCATACCGGCGTAGGTCCTTAAATGTAGGTAGCCGGCAAGCCGGAGGCGCAGCCTTGGGAATTACTCACATTTAAAGCCTTAAAGTCTTAAAGACTGCACGACAAGAGGCAATGGCGACAATGTATAACGCGCCCGTGCACTGTCTTTTGGTGTGGCCCGACGCCGGAAGGCGTCTGAGACGGGAAACTTCGGGCCGAAGGCGCAGCCCGGAGTACGTCATCCCCCATCCGAAAGAACTGAGTAGCAGTTTAACTCTCCCGTCATCTTTACGGACGAAAACCTCCGCCGGTTCACAAAGATGGCGATACGGCGGGTCTCACAATACGCTGGTGAGAC
>JAISBL010000089.1 GCA_031266215.1 Tannerellaceae bacterium
AGGTCCTTCATAAGGGCTTAAGAAGGTCCTTCACTAACGCTTATGAAGGTCCTTCATAGGGGCTTAAGAAGGAGCTTCATAGGGCCTTAAGAAGGTCCTTCTAAAAACGACGGGTAAAATCCAGATTCGGGATAAGCAGGCGTCCCTTTAAAATGCCCTGTGGCGCCGCTCGCGTGAGTGTTTCTCTTATGTCGAACTGAGGTTAAAAGATCAAAAGGCCGTGGGATATGCCTGAAATAAATGATCAATGGTTTTCTTCCGTGCACTCACGGGAAGAGTGACATCATCATCCTGCAGCTCAAAAATCAGCAGGTTAATGCATTGGCGTTTCAGATAAAAAATTAACTTTGCCGTCTCATTTAATGAAGGTATGGCATTATCGACTCTCACAGCCATCTCACCTGTAGATGGAAGATATAGAAATAAAACAGAAAGACTGGCAGCCTATTTTTCGGAATTTGCTCTGATGAAATACAGAGTACAGGTTGAAATTGAGTATTTCATTGCCCTTGCAGACCTCTTGCCGCAGTTGCGTTTTGTTGTCAATGATGAAAACAGGGAAGCCCTGCGAGCCTTATACCGCCAGTTCTCAACAGACAGTGCCGAACGTATCAAAAAAATCGAACAAACGACAAATCATGATGTCAAAGCCGTTGAATATTATATAAAGGAAAAGTTGGAGACGTTTCCCGGCCTTGGAAAATTCAAAGAGTTCATTCACTTCGGATTGACGTCGCAGGATATCAACAACACCTCCATACCCTTATCTCTGAAAGATGCGATTGACGAAGTATATACCCCCGGATTGCAAAACATCGTTGATACGCTGAGGGACTATGCCCAGGAGTGGAAGAACATACCCATGCTGGCCCGTACGCACGGACAGCCGGCATCGCCTACCCGGCTTGGAAAAGAAGTAATGGTATTTGTCTACCGTTTGGAGCAACAGATGGCTATGTTGAAGGCCATCCCCATCTCGGCAAAATTCGGAGGAGCTACCGGCAATTTCAATGCTCATAAGGCAGCCTATCCGCAATACGACTGGAAGCAATTCGGCAATACGTTCGTAAACGAAATATTAGGCCTTTCGCGTGAGGAATACACAACTCAGATATCTAATTACGATAACCTGGCCGCCATTTTCGACGGTCTGAAACGTATAAATACGATACTGATAGATCTCTGCCGCGACTTCTGGCAGTATATCTCGATGGAATATTTCAAACAGAAAATAAAAGAAGGAGAAACCGGTTCGTCGGCAATGCCGCATAAAGTAAACCCCATAGATTTTGAAAACGCTGAAGGCAATCTGGGGATAGCAAATGCTATACTGGAGCATCTCTCGCAGAAGCTGCCCGTTTCGCGCTTGCAAAGAGATCTGACCGACTCTACGGTGTTAAGAAATACAGGCATGCCAATAGCACATATTTACATTGCATTTGAAAGTTTAACAGCAGGTTTGTCCAAATTATTATTAAATGAAGCTATCTTGCGCCGTGATTTAGGACAATACCCGGCAGTAGTGACCGAAGGCATACAAACCATACTCAGACGGGAGATATATCCTGAACCTTATGAGAACCTGAAAGCGCTCGCGCGTACAAACGAAGAAGTGACGGAAAAATCAATTCATGATTTTATTGACGGCCTGGAAGTTGACGAACACATTAAAGCAGAATTAAAAGCAATATCACCGTATAATTATACAGGAATTTAGTGATCAAATGAGTAGCCGTGAGGGTTACCAAATATTTAAAATTAATTTCATTATTTATTACGAAAATGAGTACAGAAGAAAGAGACGAATCACGCCCCCGAAAAGTGATACCAAGTATCAGGAGGGAAAACACAGACCAGGAAGGTGAAAGAAGACCGTACAATCAGGGATATGAAAGACCTGACGGAAACTATGAGCGGAGACCTTATAACCGTCCCCAGGATGACAGGGGAGGATATAACAGACCGTATGACAATCGCTCGTTTTCCTACGGAGATCGACCAAACCGCCCCCGTCAATACGACAATAATCGCGACGGAGGAAACAGGGGCGGGTACAACAACTACGGAGGTGGCGGAAGCTACGGTAACAACCGTAATTCATACGGCAACAACCGCCCCTCGTATGGTAACCAGGGTGCATACGACCGACCTTACGGAAATGACCAACGCTCTTACGGGAACGATCAACGTCCTTATGGGAACGACCAGCGCCCCTACAACAACCGCCCTCGCCAGAATGTATATGACGACCGGCCGACAAAAGCTTATTCCGCCACCCCGTCGGGTGATATTATGCCTGGCGAAGGGCTGAAAAAAAGAAGACCCCGCGTAGGAGACGTACGCACAGACATGCGTCAGCCAAATCCCTACAACAACAGAGGGGGCAATGCCAGACCTGCATACGGGAATAACAACAGAGGGGGAGGCTATGGCAACAACCGGTATCCGTTCCCACAGAAACGTCGCACGGCCGATTACAATCCCAACGCTAAGTACAGCGTTCAGAAACAATTGAAGTACAAAGAAGTGCTGACCGATCCTAACGAACCGATACGCTTAAATAAATTCCTTTCCAACGCCGGCGTATGCTCACGTCGCGAAGCAGACGAATTTATTCAGGCCGGAGCCGTAAAAGTAAACGGAGAAGTGGTTACCGAACTGGGTACTAAGATTACACGTCAGGACGAAGTACTGTTCAACGAACGCGCCGTACAAATAGAAAGCAAGTTGTATATCGTGCTGAATAAGCCGAAAAATACAGTCACCACATCTGACGATCCGCAGGAACGCAAAACGGTAATGGATCTGGTTAAAAACGCCTGCCAGGAACGTATCTATCCGGTAGGACGATTAGACCGTAATACCACGGGAGTGCTCCTGCTCACTAACGATGGCGACCTTGCATCCAAACTTACCCATCCTTCATTCAAGAAAAAGAAAATCTACCATGTATGGTTGGACAAAAATGTGGCAATAGAAGATATGGAGAAGATTGCCAACGGGATGGAACTGGAAGACGGAGAAATACACGCCGACGCAATCAGTTACGCAAGCGAGGAAGATAAAAGTCAGGTAGGTATCGAGATACATTCCGGCCGAAACCGCATAGTACGACGTATTTTCGAGTCGCTGGGTTATCACGTGGTCAGACTGGACCGCGTCTATTTCGCCGGATTGACAAAGAAAAACCTTCCACGGGGTAAATGGCGTTATCTGAATGAAAAAGAAGTAAATGCGCTTCGCATGGGAGCCTTTGAATAATCAACAACAGGATAGCCGGTTCACTTTTAACCGGCTATCTTTTTAAAATATATGAATATGAAGACATTCACACGGACAAAAATTGCAGATGTGCTGCAAAGTAAAGATTTCGGCGCAACCGTTCAGGTAAAAGGATGGGTTCGTACCCGCAGAGGAAACAAACAAGTGAGTTTTATCGCCCTGAATGACGGGTCTACTATAAAAAACGTTCAGATCGTCGCTCCTGTGGATACTTTTGGCGAAGATGTGTTGAAGCCTGTCACTACAGGCGCATGCCTGTGCGTAAACGGTATTCTGACGGAATCGCCCGGGCAGGGACAGGATGCCGAAATACAGGCAAAAGAAATCCACGTTTACGGCACGGCTGACCCTCTTACCTATCCGCTGCAGAAAAAAGGGCACTCGCTGGAGTTCTTGCGCGAAATAGCACATTTGCGTCCGCGTACCAATACGTTCGGAGCTGTATTCCGCATCCGCCACAACATGGCAATAGCCATACACCGGTTTTTTCATGAACGAGGATTCTATTATTTTCATACTCCGGTCATAACTGCTTCAGACTGCGAAGGGGCCGGACAGATGTTTCAGGTAACAACCCTTAATCTCTATGACCTGAAGAAAGACGAGAGCGGTTCTATCGACTATACCAGCGATTTCTTCGGCAGACAGGCAAGCCTGACGGTATCAGGGCAGTTGGAAGGCGAACTGGCCGCTATGGCTTTAGGCGCTATTTATACGTTCGGACCTACCTTCAGGGCGGAAAATTCCAATACGCCACGCCATCTGGCTGAATTTTGGATGGTGGAGCCCGAAGTGGCCTTCAATGAGATAGTAGACAATATGCAGCTTGCCGAAGACTTTATAAAATACTGCGTGCGCTGGTCATTGGATAACTGCCGCGACGATATAGAGTTTCTGAATAATATGTTCGACAAAGAACTGCTGGAACGTCTGGATTTCGTACTGAAGCAAGATTTTATCCGCCTGACTTATACCGAAGGCATACGCATACTGGAAGAGGCTATTGCTAAAGGACGCGCCTTTGAATTTCCTGTTTTCTGGGGAGCTGACCTTGCAGCCGAGCATGAGAGGTTTTTGGTGGAAGACTACTTTAAATGCCCTGTCATACTTACCGACTATCCGAAGGAAATCAAGTCGTTCTACATGAAACAGAATGACGACGGGAAAACCGTACGCGCAATGGATGTCCTGTTTCCTAAAATCGGAGAAATCATCGGCGGCTCGCAACGTGAGGAAGACTACGACAAGCTGTCGCAGCGCGCAGAAGAGATGGGAGTCCCGACCAAAGACATCTGGTGGTATCTGGATACGCGGCGTTTTGGAACGGCCCCGCACTCCGGCTTCGGACTTGGATTTGAGCGTCTGCTACTCTTTGTTACCGGTATGACGAATATCCGTGATGTGATACCTTTCCCCCGAACACCGAACAGCGCCGATTTTTAAGCAATATAACGCTTGCCGAATATTATTTTATCTATGGAAACCCCTTTGGTCAATGTAGGTATCCTGACGGAAAAGGCAGTCGACTTTGTTTTTAATGAAGAATATGTGCACACAGAAAGCGGCAATGCCTTCATTGGAGAACAAAAAGCCTCGTGTCTCAACGACAGGATTGTCTTCAACGGAAAACTGTACGACGGGCTTTCTTTCGAACCATCTTCGCGCACGGCTTCTTTCGATCTGAAAGAGGTTGCTATCGGAATTGATTTTCATTGGCAGCGTAAAGAAGACCAGCGTTTCCGGGGAACGCTTAATATAGTTGCACGGGGGGATAAGATTATCGCAATTAACCGGGTAGATGTAGAAGAGTACCTGACGAGCGTCATATCTTCTGAAATGAGTGCGACGGCGTCGACCGAATTTCTGAAAGCTCACGCCGTCATATCGCGCAGTTGGCTGTTATCCCGGATTTATACCACTGAACATCTGTCAGACCGCCAAACCGCCTGCCGTACAGATGACGAATTAGTCCGCTGGTACGACCATGAAGACCATGACATGTTCGATGTCTGCGCCGATGATCACTGTCAGCGCTATCAGGGTATTACGCGCGCCTCCACGCAGTTGGTTGCGGAGGCGACCGGACTGACACGAGGTGAGATATTGGTAAACAACGGCGCGATCTGCGACACACGTTTTTCAAAATGCTGTGGCGGGATAACGGAACGATTTGAAAATGTATGGGAGCCAACGCTTCATTCTTACCTTACTGCTTTGCGCGACAGCCCTGATACAAACCTGCCCGACCTGACAACTGAGGCGGAAGCCGCCCGGTGGATATGCTCGTCTCCGGAATCTTTTTGTAACACGAACGACAAGGGGATATTAAGTCAGGTTCTGAACAATTACGACCGGGAAACAACTGATTTCTTTCGTTGGAAAGTATGGTATCCGCAGGAACAGTTGTCACGGCTGATCTGCCGGAAAAGCGGTATAGACTTTGGCGGGATTATTGACCTGATCCCACTCAGGCGAGGTTCTTCCGGACGGATAGAAAAGTTGAAAATCCTAGGGACCCGCTTCACTTATACCATCGGCAAAGAGCTTGAGATTCGCCGCACCCTGTCTGAAAGCCATCTGTACAGCTCGGCTTTCGTAGTCGAAAAAGAAGCGGACGAGGGCGGTCTCCCCAAATCTTTCACACTAACAGGCGCCGGATGGGGGCACGGCGTCGGATTGTGCCAGATAGGAGCAGCCGTAATGGGAGCCAGGGGGTACGGTTACAGGCAAATTCTGGCTCACTACTACCCCGGTGCAGAAATAGAGAAAAAATATTGAACGTTCTGCGACATGAAAAAAACAACGGTCTTGCGGGCAAATACAATCGTAATACCACCTGGCTTCGTCGCATATAAATCCATCGGGTTAAAGCACGTTGATTAATCCCAAATCGGTCATTAGAGATCATACATGTTCGTAAGAAAAAGAATAAGCCGGGAAGCTGTAGTTGTCGTTGACAAAACGCTATCGGGACAAAGAAGAAAAAGCAATTCTCCAAAAAGCTTCAATATCATTCTTAAATATGCGCTCGCATTATTGACAAAGGATCAGGCCTGTTCCTACAGTAACAAACGGGAAAGATCCAAGGCCGCGCTCAATCCGGTATATCGGCAGGATTTACTTAGGTTTTAAATGCGTTTGCCATGCGGTATGCGGGGATTGGGACAAGTGTTTCAAACAGGTATTTGCTTTTAATCGATTAGCGCCTGCTTTCGGGAAAAACATATCTACTTTTAGCCGGAACGTAGCTACTTTTAATTGATTCGTAGCTACTTTTAGGCTAAACGTAGATACTTTTAATCGATTCGTAGCTACTTTAAGTCAAACGTAACTACTTTTAGTTGATTCGTAGCTACTTTTAGGCTAAACGTAGATACTTTATAGTTGATTCGTAGCTACTTTTAAGCTAAACGTAGACATCTTTCGCCTAAACGTAGATACGTTTAGGCGGACGGAAGGTGCAACGGCAACGTTCTACTGCCATTCCTGCCCTGCATAAGTTGCCTTTTGCATAACCGGCATACTTTGCCGGTGGATATTTTGCGCTACCGCGCACATACTATAACGCCTGAGTTTTGGCATAGTACACCATAAATTCAATTGCTATAACCATGACGTTTTATTACCTTTACACGCAATTTGTTAATCAGATAAATCTCAATACATTGTAAATATGGCAAAATCTACCCCCCGTCTCCGGACGGAGAAAAAAACACTGGTTCCGCGGGCTTACCTGCTGCCCTTTATCCTGCTGACATCGCTGTTCTTCTTCTGGGGACTGGCGCATAATATGACAGACACGCTGCTGGCCGCCTTCAAGAGGATAAAGAGCCTGACCGACTTCCAGACCTCATGGATACAAATGGCCTTCTACGGCGCATACTTCTGTCTGGCCCTGCCTGCGGCTATACTGATTAAAAAGACAACCTACAAGACCGGGGTTATCGCCGGGCTGGCTATGTTTATCACCGGCGCCCTGCTGTTTTACCCATGTAGTAAGACTATGGAGTACGGGCATTTCCTCGCCTCGCTCTATATACTGGCCGGCGGACTGTCTATACTGGAAACTACCTGTAACCCGTATATCATACTGATGGGGCCTGAAGATACGGCTACGCGGAGGCTCAACCTGGCTCAGTCGTTCAACCCGATAGGCTCGGTATCGGGCGTCATACTAAGCAAGTTCTTCATCCTTTCGGGGCTGGCTTCTTATACCGCCACACAGCGCGGGCAGATGAGCGCCGTGGAGCTGAATGCCGTCCAGTCGGGCGAGATGGCCGCTGTGATGGGCCCTTATGTCGGTGTTGCATTCATACTTTTGCTCATACTGGCATTGATCATTATCTGCCGTATGCCCAAGTCTTCAGACGAAGGCTCGGCGCTTAACCTCGCACCTACGCTGAGGCGGCTGTATGCAAACAAGAAATACGTCTACGGTGTCATCACACAGTTCTTTTATGTCGGGGCGCAGATCAGTATATGGTCGTTTACTATACGCTACGCAATGAAGGAGCTTTCGGTGAACGAAGAAGCCGCCTCCGACGTATACATCCTCTCGCTGGCCCTCTTCATCGGAGCGCGTTTCATCTTCACGGGGCTGATGAAGTTCTTCCGCCCGGCCCGGCTGCTGCTGTTTGCCGCCGTCATGGCCGCCGTATGCTGCGCCCTGGCTGCCGTCTCACACGGATACGCCGGAGTGGCCAGCCTTGCGATGGTGTCGTTCTTCATGTCGCTGATGTTCCCCACTATCTACGGGCTGACCATTACAGGTCTGGGCGAAGACACCAAGATAGCCGGGTCGGGACATATCATGGCTATACTGGGCGGAGCCGTAATTGCCGCCCTTCAGGGCATAGCCTCAGACCGTACCGGGAGCATCAACTACTCGTACGCCGTGCCTCTGCTATGCTTCGTTGTTGTAGTGGCGTACAGCGTGTATATTGAGAAATACCATAAACAGCCGCCCGCAGGCAATAAATAGCGTAAGATATATGAACGGATACGAAAAAGGAACCTTCGGGTATGACCTGCAATACCTGTCTGAAAGGGGTCGCTGCGCAGTGCTGTCAACCGACGACGAGGAAGGGCGGATCATTGTCTCACCACAATACCAGGCTAAAGTGTTTACCTCAACAGTGCAGGGTATGGCTGGGAAGAGTCTGGGATTTGTGAACTACAAAGTGTTTGAGTCCGGCGAGCCTGACGAGCATATGAATGGATACGGAGGGGAAAACCGCCTCTGGATAGGCCCGGAAGGCGGACGTTACTCGGTCTTCTTCAAACCGGGCGTCAGTCAGGTCTACGATAACTGGTTCACCCCGAAGGCTCTTGACACGGAGCCGTGGGAAGTGGTTTCCGAGGGGACTAAAAACATAGTGATGGAGAAAGAGATGCACCTCATGAACTACCTTGGGAGCATGCTGCATATGAAAGTCAGCCGCGGAGTGCAGATGATGGAAGCCTCCTCGCTTGGCCTCCACATGGGGAAGGGAGTGAAGTCGGTGGCTTATTACACTGTAAACACCCTGACGAACATTGGCGACCATGCATGGACTCCCGCTACGGGGGCGATCTGCATCTGGGTACTCGATATGTTTCGCGTCGCACCGCGCTCCATAGCCATCGTCCCTTTCGTACAAGGCGACGAGAAGGAGTTGGGGCCGGTTGCCACCACAGAATATTTCGGCGCGATACCTCAAGACCGTTACAAGGAAAAAGGCGGATATGTGTTCCTGAAAACAGACGGGCTATACCGTAGCAAGATCGGACTGAGCGGCAGGCGTACAAAAGCCATTGCCGGGAGTTACGACCCCGACTCGCACCATCTGGCGGTGGCCGCTTTCGAGGTTGACCGGGAGGGCGTATATCTGAACCAGGAGTGGGACTGTGAGAGGGATCCCCTCGTTGGCGACGTCTTCAATGCCTATAACGACGGCCCGCTGGCCAACGGCAACATAATGGGGCCTTTCCTGGAGCTTGAAAGCGCTTCGCCTGCCGCCCTGATAGCTCCCGGCGAAACGCTGTCACACGGGCACAGCGTTTTCCACTTCGTGGGAAAGGACGCCCACTCGCTCGACCATATTATAGAAGCCCTTTTCGGTATTACGGAAGGTGGCGGCTCAATCGTTATTCCATGATAATTCCCCGTAGGCAGAGTTGAGCGCCGGATAGATATCCTGTCGGATGTAGGTGGTCATGCCGCTGTGCCGGCGGATGTCGAAGCCGTTCAGATTGGTAAGGAACGACTCGGTGGAAGCTTTCCAGACGATACAGTCGTCAATTAGCGCCGACAGCTCGCCACGCTTCTCATCATCAGGCAGCATGCGCGAGTAGTAATCTTCGAAATCATAAAACAGGTGAGTCACATACCTGTCGAAAGGCTGCACCGACGCGATCAGAGGATCGTCGGCCGCATGGACTACCGGCTCCGTGTTCCGGCTTATGAGCCTTTGGAGAGCCTCCAGCCCTGAAGTCTTTATCAGCGACATGGTAAAAGACCTCATCATGGCATCCTCCTGTCCTGCGAAGTGTTTGAAGCAAACATTGCCGAACTCCTCCAGCCTGCCTTCCGTCAGGTAATGGAGGCTATGCGGGTATATATCGGTAAAGCCGGGAGAGACTATCTCGGCCGAGGAGGCCAGCAGGTAAGGGGTTTTGGAACGCAGTTCGTAAGCCACTTCTATCCCCGCCATGAAGCAGGCTTCGAAGACGATATAGTCAAACACCCCGGCGGGCAGCGCCTCAGCGAACTCCGTCAGTGGCATCTCATGATTCCCGTCAACGACGATTGTCCTTGTCTCCGTCGTCGAAGCGCCCGATCCGCCGGAGGCGGGCAACCACCCCGTGCCATGCGAAAAAACCAGTAATCCGCACGTTGCCGACGGATAGCGCGACCTGGCGTCCTTTACAGCGCGCGACAGGGCGGCCCCTGTGGCCGAGTTCTCATCGCCGTAAAGCTGGAGGTGGTCTATGCGGGCTGTTCCTCCCTCTCCGCTTCTTATCTCCACCAGATGTGCGTGAGCGCCTGCAGCGTCATGATAGACCAGCAGATGCGTGTCGGCAGCGGTCGTCTGCCAGCCCAGGCGCAGGGCCTCCAGTTTCTCATAGCTCTCGGTTGACAGGTTATTGTCGCCGCCAAGGTATACAAATAGCAAATGGCCCGACGGGGCAGGTTCAGGCTCTGTCTCATAGATACACGAAGTGATAGTAAGGCAGGCGGCGGCTGCAAGCAGCATAGAGCAGGTAAGCGAGTGTTTAATACGATAGTTGTGTTTAGGTTTCATTTCTTTCATCTGTTCGTTTATTCATTGTAATCATCAGGGGGCCAAAGATAGTACCCTTTTTCCTATCTCCACCAATACGTGCGCACGTTTATGGCCTCTATATGCAATGTTATGCTAAAATTAGCCGGGTATCTCACACGAGCTACATGTAAATGAGGCCCGATAAAAACCGTGAGCCTGATTATTGGTTTCTCTCAACCGCATGAGTTGCGGATGTGTTCCATTATGTCGGTTTCAGATTCGGGACTGAACCAGGTGATCTCTTTGTCGGCCTTTAGCCAGGTCATCTGTTTGCGGGCGTAAACACGCGAATTGCGTTTGATCTTTTCTACGGCAAAATCCAGTGTCCGGTTGCCGTCGAGGTATGCAAACAATTCTTTGTATCCAATGGTGTTCAGGGCGTTCAGGTGCCTGAAGGGATAGACGCGGCGGGCCTCTTCAAGGAGGCCGTCGGCCATCATCTGCTCTACGCGGCGGTTGATGCGTTCGCATAGCTCTTCGCGGCTGCGTGTAAGTCCGATCTTCACTATGCGGAACGGGCGTTTCCTGGGGTTGTTGGTTCGAAAGGCTGAATAGGGACTGCCGGTCTGCCGGCATATTTCCACGGCATGTATCACACGTTTATAGTTTCGCTTGTCCACCGTGTTGTAGTGTACGGGGTCTGACGCTTTCAGTTCGTCCAGCAACGGGGCAAGCCCGTCACGTTCGTACTCGCGGCAGACGGCGTCGCGGATGGCGGACGTCACGGTTGGTATATCGTCAATACCTTTGCAAACGGCGTCTACATACATCATTGAGCCTCCCGTCATGAGTGCTACCGGCGCAGTACGATAAAGCCTTTCCAATAGTGCAAGCACGTCCGCTTCAAAGCAGGCGGCGCTGTAATAGTCGGCAAGTTCGAGCATTCCTGTCATATAATGCTGCACCCGTTGCCGCTGACTGCCGGTGGGGGCGGACGAACCGATAGGTATGTCTTTGTAAAACTGCCGGGAGTCGGCTGAAATAACAGGGGCGTTAAGGCGCTCTGCCAATCTGAGGCTCAGTTCTGTTTTCCCTACTCCGGTTGGCCCGGTTAATACGATAAGGGTATTTTCAATAACGTTCTTCTTCAAAAGAATTGTCTATGATGCCTGGCAGGTCAAAGCCGTCGCTGTCCAACTCATTTATATCATATTCCGAGTCGCCATAGAAATCTTCGCCAATAAGGTCATTTGCCAGCATTTTATTATCCGCCATATCGTCAAAGCTGATCATCTGGGGCGGAGGTTCGCCTTCCGAGCGTACGCAGACGGGCGCTGCCAGCGTTTTGCCGAAAATGGTTTCGCGAAGCTCTATGAACAGGGCGCGTTCGGTCATATAGTCAAAGACATACATCATCTTCTGTCCTTCGTCGCCGATGAGTTCTTCCAGCCGTGTATTCTCCATGACGTAGTTGTCTTCTTCATAGGATTTGCCCATGTCTACGAGCGTAATTTCCGTTTCACGTTCCCAGTCGTCATCGCAGGTGAAGAACGAGCACATTTGATCGGATTTATATCCGGTTGACTTTATGATTGCATCATGCAGGTCAAGGAAAGTGGCTTCAGAATCGATTTTAATTTCCCTTATGAAGTCGCTCTCTTCGTCAGACAATATCAGGAATTTGTAGATCATAGTTTGTTGACTTTTTATACGGGTTCAAATGTAATAAAAAATAATACAAAGAAGATGTTGATGGCAATAGGCAAAGAAAATGCGGGGGGAGTGGGTTTAAAGCTCGTCGATGGAACCTCTCACGATGCCGCGTTGCGAGGTTTTGATGAAGTCCAGGATCAGATCCCTTTCTTCGCTCGATTCATATTCGTTTTCGATTGCACGCAGGGCGTCTGAGTTATTCAATCCCCTGGTATATAGTGTGCGGTAGATGTCTTGTATCAGGAATACCTGCTCGTTGGTAAATCCCCTCCGCCGGAGTCCCACTATATTGATACCGCAATACACTATCGGGTCTCGTCCGATAAGTGTGTATGGCGGGATGTCTTTGCCAATCCGCGAGCCGCCCTGTATCATCACGTGTTTTGAGATACGTGTGAACTGGTGAACCAGGCTGCCTCCGCTGACGATGGCATAGTCGTCTATATCCACCTCCCCGGCCAGTTGGGTGGCGTTTCCGATTATAATATGGTCGCTCAGCACACAGTCATGGGCGATATGGCTGTATGCCATTATCAGACAATGGTTGCCTACGATGGTTCGCTCTTTCGATGCTGTTCCGCGGTTAACGGTTGCACATTCGCGTATTGTGGTATGATGGCCTATTTCGGCGGTTGTCATCTCTCCGGCAAACTTCAGGTCCTGCGGTATACCGGCGATGACGGCGCCCGGGAATATATTGCAGTCGCAACCTATGCGTGCGCCGCTGAGTATTGTGGCATGTGGGTAGATATGGCAGTTATCACCTATCTCCACGTCTCTTTCTATTATGGCAAATGGTTCGATTATTACGTTTTGTCCTATGCGGGCTTCCTTGTGGATAACAGCCAGTGGAGAGTGGTTCATGGTTATTTGTTTTTAATTACCTGCGCCATAAATTCTGCTTCACATACCAGTTTTTCCCCCACAAAGACGTATCCTTTCATGGTGGAAATGTTTCGCCGTATGGGGGTGATCATAGCAAGGCGGAGTATGAGGGTGTCTCCGGGTACGACTTTCTGGCGGAATTTCACCTGGTCGATCTTCAGGAAGTATGTAGAATAGCGCTCCGGCTCATCTACGGAATTGAGTACAAGCAGTCCGCCTGTCTGCGCCATTGCTTCCACCAGCAGTACGCCCGGCATGACAGGTTCCTGTGGGAAATGCCCCTGGAAGAAAGGTTCGTTTACTGATATATTCTTAATGCCGACGATACTGTTCGCTCCTATTTCAATGATTTTATCTACAAGCAGGAAGGGATACCGGTGAGGCAGGAGTTCCTTTATACGGTTTACGTCCATCACCGGGATGGCGTTAGGTTCGTATACCGGCGCCTGGATATCATTCTGTTTGATGTCTTTACGTATGGTGCGCGCCAAATGGTTATTTATCCTGTGCCCCGGACGGGTAGCGATGATGCGTCCCCGTATGGGCTTGCCTATAAGTGCAATGTCGCCTATGACGTCTATTAGTTTATGGCGCGCCGGTTCGTTGTCGAACATTAGCGGCTCGTTGTTTATGTAACCCAGGGATTTGATGTCTTTATACGGTATGTTCAATTCTCCGGCCAGGCTTTTGAGCGTTTCCCGCGGCATTTCCTGATCGTAGATCACGATGGCATTGTCTAAGTCTCCTCCTTTGATCAGGTTGTTTTTCAGCAGCATCTCTACCTCGCGGACGAACACGAAGGTGCGCGAAGCAGCTATCTCGGAAGGGAATTCGTTTATATCGTTCAGGGTGGCAAACTGGTTGGAAAGCACCGGGGAGTTGAACGATATAAGTACGTTGATGCCGAATTTATCGTCCGGCAGCATGATTATCGACGATCCCGTTTCTTCGTCTCTTACCTCTATTTTATGTTTTACGATGTAAAAGTCTTTCGGAGTGTTTTGTTCCGTAATCCCCGCCTTTTGTATCTCTTCGACGAAAAAACGTGAACTGCCGTCGAGTATAGGAAATTCGGGAGCGTCCACTTCTATCAGGCAGTTGTCTATCCCTGCGGCATACAGGGCGGCCATTGCATGTTCGATGGTTCCTACCTGTACATTGTTCCGGGCAACGACCGTGCCCCGTTGCGTATTGACTACATTTTCGGCCAATGCATCAATAACAGGCTGTTCTTCCAAATCGATGCGTTTGATTTTGTATCCGTGGTTGTCAGGAGCCGGATGGAATGCGATATTTATACTAAGTCCTGTATGTAACCCTTTTCCTTTCAGGGAAAAACTTTTAGCAAGCGTATTTTGCTTCTGCATATATTATTTATTAGATAATTCCTTTTTCAACACTTCAACTTCACGTTGCAGTTTTTCTATTGTCCGGCACATTTCGGGCAGACGGTTGAAGATGACGCTGGAACGCATATAGGATTTTGCGTTGATAGCCGGCGAGCCCAGAACGGTGCGCCGGTCTTCTATGTTGCTTATTATGCCTGCCTGGGCGCCTATAGATACGTGGTCGCCGATATTGATATGTCCTGCCAGTCCCGACTGTCCTCCGAACTTGCAGTGCCTTCCTATCTTTACCGACCCCGATATGCCTGCCTGAGCTGCCATAACGGTGTTTTCGCCTACTTCAACGTTGTGGGCTATCTGCACCAGATTATCCAGTTTAGCACCTTTGCGCACTATTGTGGAACCCATTACGGCGCGGTCGATAGTGGTATTCGCCCCGATTTCCACATCGTCTTCCAGTACCACATTTCCAATCTGGGGTATCTTCTTATACTGTTCGCCTTCGGGAGCAAACCCGAAGCCGTCGGACCCTATCACGCTTCCGGCATGCAGTATGCAGTTATTGCCTGCCACGGTTCCTTCATACATGGTAACATGCGGATAAATGATGCAGTTATCGCCTATCACGGCGTTGTCGCCTATATACGTATAGGGGTAAATCTTGCAGTTATCGCCTACCCGGGCGTTCTCTGCTATGCAGGCGAATGCGCCTATATAGCATCCTTCGCCCACGTGCGCCGAGGGGTGTATGGATGCGGTAGAGTCTACTCCCTTTTTTTCTTTTTTCAACCTTTCTACTATCTCCAGCAGCGAGGCAAGGGCGGTATATGCATCAGGCACCCTCACTAAGGTATTCTTTAGCGGGGCGGATGGGATAAAGTCTTTATTTACCAATATAATACCGGCTTCCGTATTATATATATAGTGTTCATATTTGGGATTTGCCAGGAATGTCAGGGAATGAGGCGTACCTTCTTCTATTTTTGAGAAATTATTCACTTTCACATTCGGATTTCCGTCAACTGTTCCGTTTAGAATGTCAGCAATCTGTTGGGCTGTAAACTCCATTATTCTATAAAGTTATCGCATTTAATTTGTACTATTTTTATCCACAAACCTCGCAAAGATGGTAAAAAATATCCGTATAGACTACCTCTTGTAAGGAATTATTCTTTTTCCCCGGAGGTATAGCGACATTTCCTGTTGCACAACGCACGCCTCGCGGCGGGCCGCTTCTGCAAAACTGGCGTCATTGTCGGCATAGATGATGGCGCGCGAAGAATTTACCAGCAGTCCGCATTCGTCGGTCATCCCGCAGGCGACAACCTCCTTCAGACTGCCTCCCTGGGCGCCTACTCCCGGTACAAGCAGGAAGTGACGGGGGGCACACCTGCGTATATCGCTGAACATTTGGCCTCTGGTAGCGCCCGCCACATACATCATTTGTTCGTCGGTGGCCCACTCCTGCGATTTGCGTATTACTTTCTCAAAAAGCCGTTCGCCGCCGCTTCCGGCCAACTGGAAGTCATTGGCGCCCTTGTTTGACGTCAGCGCCAACAGGATGACCCAGGTTCCTGGGTAGATAAGGAATGGCTTCACGCTGTCTTCCCCCATATATGGGGCGACCGTGACAGCGTCTGCTTTTACGCAGTCGAAGAACGTACGGGCGTACATTGCCGAGGTGTTGCCTATATCGCCGCGTTTGGCGTCGGCAATGACAAACTGGTCCGGATACTGTTCCCTGATGTATGCCACGGTTTTTTCAAACGATAACATCCCCCTGCTTCCGCAACATTCATAGAAGGCAAGGTTAGGTTTATAGGCCACACAGTAACCGGCTGTAGCGTCTACGATGGCTTTATTGAATGCGAACAGGGGGTCTTCCCCGGCAAGTAAGTGGGGCGGTATCTTTTCTATGTCAGGGTCCAGTCCGATACAAAGGAAAGACTGTTTGCGCCGGATGTTGTCGACTAGTTGCTGCTTTGTCATGTGTATGGGGGGTATTATGATGTTTTTACAGTTCCGACGCTTTCAGCCGTTCGGTATTTTCGGCCACGATAAGGCGGTCGATACAGTCTTGTATGTCGCCGTCCATAAAAGCCTGGAGGTTATGAATGGAGTAATTGATCCGGTGGTCGGTGACGCGCCCCTGCGGATAGTTATAGGTACGTATCTTGGCCGAGCGGTCGCCCGTGGATACCATCGTCTTGCGTTTGGAAGCTATCTCGCTCAGGTATTTGTCGTACTCCATGTTGTAGATGCGGGTGCGCAGTTCGGCCAGAGCTTTTGCTTTATTTTTCAGTTGCGATTTCTCATCCTGGCACTGTACAGTGATGCCGGTGGGGATGTGCACGAGGCGGATTGCCGAGTAGGTGGTGTTGACCGACTGCCCGCCGTGCCCCGAGGCGCAGAAGATGTCGGTCCGTATGTCTGATTCCTTTATCTCCACATCAAACTCTTCAGCTTCGGGGAGCACCGCCACTGTTGCCGCCGAGGTATGCACCCTGCCCTGCGTTTCGGTTTGCGGGATGCGCTGCACCCGGTGCACGCCCGACTCGTACTTCAGCAGGCCGTATACGCCATCACCCGATACGGAAAAGATTATCTCTTTGAATCCTCCCGCGGCGCCATCCGTATAGCTGGTCACTTCAACCCTCCAGCCCTTGTTCTCGCAGTATTTGGCATACATGCGGTATAGATCACCGGTAAAGATGGCGGCCTCGTCGCCTCCCGTTCCGCCACGTATTTCCACGATGGCGTTTTTGCCGTCCTGCATGTCGGTAGGGACGAGAAGCAGTCTGATCACTTCCTCCAGTACCGGGATACGGCTGTTGCAGGTTTCGATCTCTTCGCGCGCCATTTCGCGCATCTCCGCGTCGCGCTCTGTTTCCAGCAAGGCTCTGGCCTCTTTTATTCCGTTAAGCGTTTGCATATACTCCGCCCTGGCGCCGATGATCTTTTCCAGTTCGCTATACTCTTTGTTGAGTTTGACAAACCGCTTCATGTCGCTGATAACGGCCGGATCGGTAATCAGCGTCCCTATCTCTTCGAAACGGGCGGCCAGTCCGTCCAGCCTGCTCAATAAACTATTCTCGGTCATTCGGGATTACGGATAGACGAAGCGTCCTTTTTCGCTCTCAATTACCAGTTCGTTCTTACCGGCCTCTTCCACGAAGCCAATCACCCTGGCCTCGACGCCGAAATGCTGGCCGGCGTCTATCATATCCCCTGCATACGCAGGAGAGGTGTATATCTCCATCCGATGTCCCATGTTAAACACCCTGTACATCTCCTCCCACCGCGTACCGCTCTGTTCCTGTATGATACTGAAGAGGGGAGGCAACGGGAAGAGGTTGTTTTTGGTCACGCGCTTATTCTCCACAAAGTTCATCACCTTGGCCTGCCCTCCTCCCGAACAGTGTACCATGCCGTGGATAACCGGGCGTAGTTCTTCAAGCAGCGCTTTCACTACCGGGGCGTACGTGCGAGTGGGCGAAAGCACCAGTTTACCTGCGTCCACGCCAAGGTCTTCTATGTGGTCGGTCAGCCTCAGTGAGCCGGAGTATACCAGCTCGCGCGGGATGCCAGCATCGTAGCTTTCGGGATACAGGCCGGCAAGGTATCCGGCAAATACATCGTGCCGAGCCGAGGTCAGTCCGTTACTCCCCATGCCGCCGTTGTAAGACTTTTCATACGTTGCCTGTCCTGACGAAGACAACCCTATGATGACGTCTCCCGACTGTATACCGGCGTTGTCTATCACCTCCGAGCGTCTCATGCGGCAGGCCACGGAGCTGTCTACGATGATGGTGCGCACCAAGTCGCCCACGTCGGCCGTCTCGCCGCCCGCAGCATAGCAACCAACGCCCATTGCACGCAGTTCGCCCACAAGCTCGTCGGTCCCGCTTATGATAGCCGATATGACCTCTCCGGGTATCAGCCGTCTGTTGCGCCCGATGGTGGAGGAAACGAGTATATTATCTGTTGCGCCCACACAAAGCAAGTCGTCAATATTCATAATCAATGCATCCTGGGCGATACCTTTCCATACCGACAGGTCGCCCGTTTCCTTCCAGTACATATAAGCAAGCGACGATTTGGTTCCCGCCCCATCGGCATGCATTATGTTGCAATAATCAGGGTCACCTCCCCCCAGTATATCAGGGATGATCTTACAGAATGCTTTAGGGAACAGTCCCTTGTCGATGCTTTTGATTGCGCTGTGCACCTCTTCTTTAGATGCCGACACTCCACGCAGGTCGTAACGTTGGTCGTTCATGCCGTGTTTTTAATTTTTGGGCAAAGGTAATACAATTAGCATAAACAATCCTATCCCGGCGGCACCCTCCGTCCATGGCAAACGCATGAAAACCGCAACCGCCCTGGCCATATTCTATTTTATATAAATATTAGACAATACGGTTATTGATATTTGTATATCCGGATAACATTTTGTATATTTATGTTATAATCAACGATTTAATCACATATGAATATATTGGATTTTGCAGGGAGTTTGGCTTCCGCAAAAATATTGGTAGTAAGCATTCTCACTCCATTGTTCAACCACAGACTCATCCGAGAGGTTGCGTAAATGCTTAAGAATTAGCAGGCCGCACATCAGGCGAATCGGTTTGGCAGGGCGGCCCTGATCGGGACAGTAATGTTCTGAAAACTTTTCCCGGAATCTGTTCCAATTAATTTTATTCGCCAGGCGATAGAGGGGATGACTCTGGTCGAGCAGGTCGCTCAACGATGAGAAAAAACTGCTTTGAGTATCGGTGTCTTTATTTCTTAGCATAACAATATTTGCAAGGTTTATACTCTAAAGATACATAATCTTGCAGATATGAGCTAATGTTTTTACTGTTATTTTTATTGACTATCAATTATTTGAACCCTTTTTAAGGGGCGACTA
>JAISBL010000096.1 GCA_031266215.1 Tannerellaceae bacterium
ACAAAAGAATTGTTGGAGGTGGCCATTGCGGATGCTTTAGATATAATTTCCGTATCGGATATTTTAGGATGGTTTGCCGAAGATGGATATGGTACACAATAAATTCAATTGCTATAAACTAATTTTGTTGAACTACTTAACAATTAGTTATATGTTTTAGCTTTTGCCGAAGAAGCGGAGAAATCAGAGTCTTAACTCCGTATGAGAACGGCCCTGATATTTACCTCTATAATACAACGCTGTGAGGGACGAGGGTAAAAACATTACGGTTTTACGTTTTTCCGTACCTTTGTCGCCATGAAAGAGTTTATTATTAGCGAATCACAAACGGAAAAAGCTGTCCTTGTCGGACTTATCACCCCGGAACAAAACGAGCAGAAGGTAAAAGAATACCTCGACGAACTAGCTTTTCTGGCCGACACGGCAGGTTGCCAGCCGGTAAAGAGATTTCAGCAACGAATGGATTACCCCCACCCCGTCACCTTTGTAGGCTCGGGGAAACTGAATGAGATAAAAAATTATGTCGTTGAGCATGGGGTAGGACTGGTTATATTTGACGACGAACTGTCGGCCAAACAACTCCGCAATATAGAAAAGGAGCTTCAGGTGAAAATACTCGACCGCACCAGCCTCATCCTCGATATATTCGCCCGGCGGGCGCAGACGGCGCACGCCAAAACACAGGTCGAACTGGCCCAGTACCAATACATGCTGCCCCGGCTTACCCGCCTGTGGACACACCTTGAGAGGCAGCGCGGAGGTATAGGCATGCGCGGCCCCGGTGAGACGCAGATAGAGACCGACCGGCGGATAATCCTCGCTAGGATAGCAGAGCTTAAACAGGATATTATCGAGATAGACAAACAAAAAAGCCTGCAACGCAGGAATCGCGGCAAAATGGTGCGCGTAGCCCTTGTCGGATACACAAACGTGGGAAAATCGACACTGATGAACCAACTGAGCAAAAGCGAAGTATTCGCCGAAGACAAACTATTTGCCACCCTCGACACTACGGTAAGGAAGGTTATAGTAGAAAACCTGCCTTTTCTGCTCTCCGACACGGTAGGGTTTATCCGCAAGTTGCCGACCGAGCTTATAGAATCATTTAAGTCAACCCTTGACGAGGTGCGCGAGGCAGACCTGCTGGTGCACGTAGTAGACGTATCCCATCCGGGATTTGAAGAACAGATCGGGGTGGTAACCGAAACCCTGTCAGCCATTGACAACAGCGAAAAGCCCGTCGTACTGGTCTTCAACAAAATAGACGCCTTCACCTTCGTCCCCAAAGAAGACGACGACCTCACCCCCGGCACGCGCGAAAATATCAGCCTCGACGAGCTGAAACATACATGGATGAACAGGATGGAAGACAATTGCATATTTATTTCAGCCAGAGAATCCACCAATATCGAGGCATTGAAATCAATACTTTACCGGCGGGTGAAAGAAATACACGTCACACGTTTCCCATATAACGACTTCCTTTTCCAGATGTATGACGAAGAAAACGAACGGCAATAAAAAAAGAAAAAGCAATAAAAAAATGCTTGTAATATCGGCAAAAGCCTTATTTTTGCGCCACATTGAAATAAAGATTAACGAATGGATAAAGTCAGTTATGCACTGGGGTTGAGTATCGGGAATAACTTCCGCACCTCGGGAATCCGTGATCTTCAGACAGAAGATTTTGTAAAAGGTATAAAAGATGTTTTTGCAGATGAAACGCCGGACATAGGCTACGATGAGGCCAAACGGATAATTAACGACTACTTCATGAAACTCCAGGAAGACAAAGGCGAGATAAACAGGAAAGCAGGCGTTGAATTCCTGAAAATCAACAGACACAAGGCCGGCGTTATAGAACTGCCAAGCGGCCTGCAATATGAAATACTGAAAAAAGGAGAAGGCGCAAAGCCGGCCGCCGCCGACAGCGTAAAATGCCATTATCACGGCACGCTGATAGACGGAAAAGTCTTCGACAGTTCACTGCAAAGGGGCGAACCGGCAATATTCGGCGTGTCGCAGGTCATACCCGGATGGACCGAAGCGCTCCAACTGATGCCTGCGGGCTCGAAATGGAGGCTCTTCATACCATCGGAACTGGCCTATGGCAACCGTCCGGCCGGCGAACTTATCGGGCCTAACAGCACCCTGATCTTCGACGTAGAATTATTGAGTATAACAAAATAAAAAATGAAATTACAAATGAAAAGAATTAGTGTATTTTTTGCTGCCGCTATCGTAGCTCTGAGCCTGTCCGTTACATCCTGCGACTCCGTGAGGAGCGCCAAACTGAATACGGACGTAGATAGCGCAAGCTACGCCATCGGCGTAGTTAATGGTTTCGGATTCAAACAAAATCTGGAAACACTCCCCGGAGACCCCGTCAATGTGGAAGCCCTGATAGCCGGTATGGCAACCGGACTGCACGGTGACTCCGCCGCACTGAAAATGAGCGTAGAAGACGCCCAGGCTTATATTCAGGAATACCTGAATAAAGTCCAGACCAGGGAATCTGAAAAAACCAAAGAAGAAGGAGTCGCCTTCCTTGAAGAAAACAAAACCAAGAGTGGCGTCATCACCACCGAAAGCGGCCTGCAATACCAGGTAATAACCGAGGGCACGGGAGAAAAACCCCTTGCAACAGACCAGGTAAAAGTACATTATAGCGGAACACTGCTCGACGGAACGGTATTCGACACCTCTATCGGAGGCGAGCCGGCCGTTTTCGGCGTGTCGCAGGTCATCCCAGGATGGACCGAAGGATTGCAGATAATGCCGACAGGCTCCAAATATATCTTCTGGATCCCCTCCGAACTTGCATACGGCGAACGTGGCGCAAGCCGTGACATCAAACCCAACAGCATGTTGAAATTTGAAGTTGAACTGCTCGAAATCGTAAAACCGTAAGCCGGACTGCTTCTGCCGGTAATTTAAGTAAATGATAAAAGCGGAGAGGATGGGCTAAAATGCTATTCTCTCCGCTTTTATCATTTACTATAACCGGTTTCTCCTTTTGATATGGTAAATACATTGAAACTAATGTATATTTTTGACATGGTTTAGCAGTCTGGTTACAACCCACAAACATCAACAATAATGGATAAAATAGACAAATTAGACAGGCAGATACTAAGCATTATCTCCAAAAACGCAAGGGTACCCTTCAAGGATGTTGCAGAACTGTGCGGCGTCTCGCGGGCCGCCATCCACCAGCGTGTGCAGCGGATGATAGATACCGGTGCAATCACAGGCTCAGGATACCATGTAAGCCCAAGATGCCTTGGATTTAAAACCTGCACCTATATCGGAGTGAAGCTGGAAAGAAGCTCGATGTATAAAGATGTAGTCCCCGAATTTGAAAAAATACCCGAAATCGTAGAATGCCACTTCACCACCGGGCCTTACACCATGCTTGTCAAACTATATGCCACAGACAACGAACACCTGATGGAACTGCTAAACACCCGAATACAGGAAATACCCGGAGTAACCGCCACAGAAACCCTTATCTCGCTACGACAAAGCATAAGGCGCGTAATACCCGTTTTCAGAACAAAAGAAGACGATAAGGAAGAAACACCGGGCGAAGAAAAAGAAGAAAGTATAACGGAAAACATCACAGAAGGCGTAAATGTTGAAAATTAAACCCTCCATAAGTTTATACCTCCTTCTTGCCGGTATGCTTTTATCCATTGGATCGACGAAAAGCGAACGCTTCTGTTTCCGCATATACCTTAACGACAAAGGGGTGTCGGGCTATACCATAGACAATCCGCGGGCATTTCTCTCGCAGGAAGCTATCGACCGCAGAAATAAAGAAGGCATTCCGGTGGACGAATCAGACCTGCCTCTCGCCGCCTCCTGTCTTGACACGCTGGTTTCTTTAGGCGCCACGCCGGTGGTGATGAGTAAGTGGCTCTCTACGGTAGTGGTGGAATGTGAAGACAGCATCACCGCCCATAAACTGCAATCCCTCGCCATTGTAGACTCAGTAAGGCTGGTATGGAAAGGCGAACAGCGGCTTACGTCACCTGTCGCAGACAGGGACACCTCGCGCCTGCTACCTGTCGATAAGCCGCAGAAAAGTCCGTACGGATACGCCGAGGCGCAGATAAAAATGCTCAATGGCATACGGCTTCACGAAAAAGGATACCGTGGGAAGGGAATGAAAGTTGCCGTCATAGACGCCGGGTTCATTAATGTAGACCGGATGGCGGTCTTCGAATCACTTGATCTGGCCGGGACACATAACGTCGTGAACCCCGGGGAAAGCGTCTTCAGCGATGACGACCACGGAACCAGGGTGCTGTCGTGCATGGCGGCCAACGCCCCGGGAGTGATAATCGGCACAGCCCCGGAAGCCTCCTACTGGCTGATAAAAAGCGAAGACAACAACTCCGAATTTCCAATCGAGGAAGACTACTGGGCGGCCGCAGCCGAATTTGCCGACAGCGCCGGGGTAGATGTTATCTCATCTTCACTGGGATACTTCACGTTCGACGAAAAAGAACTGAGCTACCTCCCGACCATGCTTGACGGCCGGACTACCCTCGTCAGCCGGGCGGCCGACAAAGCGGCGGATAAAGGAATCCTGCTTTTCGTCAGCGCAGGCAATGAAGGCAACGGAAGCTGGGAGAAGCTCACCTTCCCCTCCGACGCCATGCACGTACTTACCGTAGGCTCCATCACGCAAGACAAGGAAAGAAGCGTCTTCAGCTCCATCGGCCCGGCGGCCGACATGCGTGTCAAACCAGACATCGTAGCCCTGGGCACCAATTGTGCGGTAGCCGACAGTAGCGGAAGTATCAGACACGCAAACGGTACATCCTTCTCTACGCCCATCGCAGCCGGACTGGGCATATGCCTCTGGCAGGCGTTACCGCAACTGAGCAACATGGAAATAGCCCGGCTCATACAACGCTCGTCCTCGCAATATGACCGCCCCGACGATCAACTGGGGTATGGCATCCCCGACCTGTACAAAGCATTTAAAACAAAACACTGAGAATGGAAACCAACAGCGTTGCCGGACAACGCGAAGAGCTATCCCTTTTCGAACTGGGATGCCGCATAAGGGGCGCCGTCAGCCAGGCCTTCCCCGGCACCTGCTGGGTAAGGGCTGAGATGAGCGACGTGCGGCTTAACGCCTCAGGGCATTGCTACCTGGAGTTTGTCGAAAAACACACCCATACAGGACAACTGATCGCCAGGGTGCGCGCCTCTGTATGGGCAAAGACATTCTGCTCGCTTAAGCCGCGCTTCGAGAAAGAGACCGGACAGCCTTTTGCCTCCGGCCTCAAGGTTCTGGTAAAAGTATCCGTCGAATATCATGAGCTTTACGGATTCAGCCTTAATGTGACAGACATCGACCCCTCGTATACGGTCGGAGACATGGTCCGCCGGAAGATGGAGATCATCCGCCGACTGAAAGAAGAAGGCGTCTTTGCGCTTAACAAGGAACTAGACTTCCCAACACTGCCACGCCGGATTGCCCTGATAACCTCGCCCACGGCTGCCGGATACGAAGACTTCGTAAACCAACTGGCCAATAATGACCGCGGATACTCTTTCTATCTCAGGCTATTCCCGGCCATAATGCAGGGGGAGAAAACTGAGGCGTCCGTAATAGCCGCCCTGGAACGTATATTCTGCCACTCCGCCCACTTCGACGTGGTCGTTATCATACGCGGAGGAGGAGCTACATCGGAGCTTAACAGTTTCGACTCTTACCTGCTGGCCAACAACTGCGCCCAGTTCCCCCTGCCCATCCTTACCGGTATAGGCCACGAGCGCGACGATACCGTGGTAGACATGGTAGCGCATACCCGTATGAAGACGCCTACCGCCGTAGCCGAGTTCCTTGTAGGGTGCATGGACAAGGCCGCCGCTAAGCTGACCCTCTTGCAGCAGGGAATCCTGAACCTGGCCACCGGGCGTCTGATCAACGAGAAGAACCGGTTGCAGATACTTGGCGCACGCCTGCCCTCAGTGGTCGCCGGACGGATTGATCGCAACCGCTCGCAACTAAACTCACTGGGGAACCGACTGCCTGCCGCCGCCGCCAACCTCCTCAACAGGCACAACAACCGGTTGCTCACACTTCAGTCCGGCATGACGCAATCTCTCCAGAAGCGAATGGCAGACAGCAGCCATTTCCTTAAACTCACCGAACAATTCATCCGCATGGCCTCGCCCGAATACATCCTCCGGAGAGGATACAGTCTGACACTGAAAGACGGGAAGATAGTCAAGCGCTCGGCCGCCTTTGCAGCCGGAGACCGCATGGTCACCCGCTTCGCCGACGGAGAAGTAAGTAGTATAGTACAAACAAAACCGGAAAGAAACAATGAAACTAAAGTACCGTAACATCCCAACCGCCGCCCTGTTTGTCATAACCTCTGCGCTTATTGCCTACCTATTCCCCCGCGAAGGCAAGTTCCGCTATCAGTTTTACGAAGGTAAACCCTGGCGCTACGAACTGCTCACAGCCCCCGGCGACTTCCCCATCTATAAAACGGATGAGCAGATAAAGGCCGACAGAGACAGTGTCCTCCGCGAGTTTGAACCCTACTACCGCAAAGACGCCTCAGTGGCCGCGGCCGAAGTCGGCAAACTCAAAGCCGCCCTTAGCGCCAGGCTCTCGCCCTCCTGGCTGCAATACATCGAAAGCAGTCTGACCGCCATATACCGCAGCGGTGTACTATCGCACGAAGACTTCGAAAACCTTCATAATGAAAACCACACACGCATCAAACTACTTGAAAACAATATCGCACAAAGCAAACCTTCCGCCGGTCTCTTTACCGTCCGCACAGCCTATGAATCCATAATCAGTCAGGCGCCGGAATGGATTAATACAGACAGCCTGCGCAACTGTAACATCAACAATTACCTGACCGAGAATGTTGTTTACGATCCGGAAACGTCCGACAGGGTAAAGGAAGACCTCCTCCGCAGCCTGCCCATATCCAACGGCATGATACAGGCCGGCGAGCGCATCGTAGACCGGGGAGAGATCATAGACAATCAAACCTATAACGTCCTGCGCTCATTAAGGATCGTACATGAGTCACGCACCATCGGCAGCCAGCAGGAACTCATCATCGTCGGCGCTCAGACCATCCTTGTAGTCGGTATTATACTCTGTTTCTGGCTATACCTCCGCTCCTTCCGCCCCAAGATACTATACAGCCGCAGAAACACACTCTTCCTGCTCCTCTGCATCCTTTCCGGCTGCATCATCACAGAGTTGTGCATAAGGTACCACCTGTTCAGCGTCTACATACTCCCATACGCTATTATACCAATAGTTGTGCGCACATTCATAGACTCGCGCACAGCCCTCTTCACCCATCTCATCGTAGTACTGCTCTGCTCCCTGATGGTTCCCTACCCGCACGAGTTCCTGATCTTGCAGACCATAGCAGGCATGGTAGTAACCTTCAACCTCAGAGACCTGTCGGAGCGCTCGCAACTGATACGCTGCGCCTTTTTCATCTACCTTTCATACGCCTTCTGCTACATCGGACTGGCCGTATACATGGAGACAGACATTAACGATCTCAACTGGCTTATGCTGCTCTATTTCGGCATAAACTTCATACTGCTGATGTTCACCTACATACTGGTCTATATGCTCGAGAAAACCTTCGGGTACGTATCCAGCATCACGCTCATCGAGCTGTCGAACATCAACAAGCCGCTTCTCAAGAAGCTCTCCGAGGTAGCTCCCGGCACCTTCCAGCATTCCATACAAGTATCCATACTCGCCTCCGCGGCCACAGAGAAGATAGGCGGCAATGCCTCTATGGTCAGAACAGGCGCTATGTATCACGACATCGGCAAGATGGCCAACCCTGCTTTCTTCACCGAAAACCAGACAAACGTAAACCCTCACGATCAGATAACCTTTGAGCAGAGCGCCAGGATCATAATAGGCCACGTCACCGAAGGAGTGAAGATTGCCGAGAAAGCATCCCTTCCGCAAGCCATTATAGACTTTATCCGCACACATCACGGCCGGGGGAAGGCCAAGTACTTTTACACCATGTTCCGCAATAGTTTCCCCGACCGTGAAGTAGACGAAGAGATGTTCACCTACCCGGGCCCCAACCCCTTCTCCAAAGAAACCTCCGTACTGATGATGGCCGATTCTGTTGAAGCCGCGTCCAGGAGCCTTAAGACGCACACCGAAGAAGAGATAAAAGGACTGGTCGACAAGATCATAAACAGTCAGATATCAGACGGGCTGCACAAGTACGCCCCGCTAACCTTCCGTGACGTGGAAGACGTCAAAAACATCTTCACAGACAAGCTCAAGATCATGTACCACACCCGCATCAGCTACCCTGAGAAGACATCTCCCGAATAAACCTTAGTTCGACATAAGAGAAATCCTCACGCGAGCGACGCCACGGGCGCATTTTACAGGAACGCCTCCTTATCCTGTCGGACAATCTTTTATCCAAAGTTTTTGAAGCACCTTCATAAGCCTTTATGAAGCACCTTCATAAGGGCTATGAAGCATCTTCATAAGGGGCTATGAAGGTCTTTCATAAGGGTTATGAAGGTCCTTCAAAAATGCTGAAGAAGCGCCTTATTAAACGTTAATGAAGTATCTTCTTAAGTATTAGTGAAATACCTTACCTGATCTCTCCCCCTCGTCGTCACTGCTGGTGACGACGAGGGGGAGCGGTTGATTTTCTTACATCGAACTCGGGTGAATAACCTGCACCGGCGGCCGTTATGTTGTCACAAAGGCTATTGATTAAGGTCTTTAACTGATTTGCAGAATTAAGGGAATTGGGGGAATTGCCTGAAATCAGGCTTGCGTTTTTCAAGAAAGGCCTGTTTCCCTTCCTGGGCTTCGTCGGTGAGATAGTACAGTAGCGTAGCATCGCCGGCCAGTTCCTGTATACCTGCCTGCCCGTCTAATTCGGCGTTCAGACCGGCCTTAATCATACGTAATGCCATCGGGCTGTGTTTCATCATGGTTTCGGCCCATTCAACAACCTCGTCTTCCAGCCGGGCCGGAGAGACAACTTTGTTTACCAGTCCCATGTCGAAAGCTTCCATGGCATCGTATTGACGGCAGAGGAACCATATTTCGCGCGCTTTTTTCTGACCTACGATACGTGCCAGGTAGGAGGAGCCGAAACCGGCGTCGAAGCTCCCGACACGAGGGCCGGTTTGCCCGAAAACAGCGTTATCGGAGGCTATGGTGAGGTCGCATACTACATGCAGCACGTGTCCGCCGCCGATAGCATAACCGTTGACCATCGCTATAACAGGCTTGGGGAGCGAGCGTATTTGCTTCTGTACGTCGAGTACCGTAAGACGGGGTATGCCGTCGGGGCCGATATACCCGCCCTTACCTTTTACGTTCTGGTCTCCGCCTGAGCAAAAGGCTTTGTCGCCGGCTCCTGTTATAACTACTACGCATATATCCATCCTTTCACGACAGATGCGCAGCGCATCGCTCATCTCGCCGGTAGTTGTGGGCGTAAAGGCATTGTGGTAGCGGGGGCGGTTGATAGTGATGCGGGCTATGCCGTTGTGGAGGTCGAAGAGTATATCTTCATACATTTTGATCGCAATCCATTCTCTGTGTGCCATTTGATAAGTTTATTGTATTTATAATTCGGCTTCAAATGTACAATTTATAGAAATCTATTACTGTCCGATAAAACCAAAAACAAACAAATGAATACCTTTCGCCGTCTGATTTCAGGCTGGAATAGTTTTTATTCTGAAAAGTGAGCCCTCCCTTTATATATTAGCCGGCTCCGGGGTAAAGAGGCTGTCCGGTAAAATATATAATTCTACTCATGTGATGCTTTTGTTGTTTGCAGGTACAAAGTTATCGCTAAAAGGGCTGATTATGTTTTTAGCGGACAATAATGAAACAACCGCCGGATAAAACCCGCCTCATGAAAAATGAAATCCGCCGCACGTGAGATAAAATCTATCCCACGTGAGATGAAATCCATAACACGTCAAATGAAACCTATCCCATGTGGGATAAAACCTGTCCCACGTGAGATGAAATTCATAACACGTCAAATGAAACCTGTCCCGCATGAGATGAAACCTGTCCCACATGAGATGAAATCCATA
>JAISBL010000055.1 GCA_031266215.1 Tannerellaceae bacterium
GCAAAAAAAAGTGCAAAAAAAATGCTTAAATATATTGCAATTATCTTTATATTAGTGACTTATAACCTGACACCATAGTAAAGCTTAAATTATTATACTAATGAAGGACCTTCATAAGCGTTAGTGAAGGACCTTCTTAAGCCCTTATGAAGGTCCTTCTAAAATGTTGATGAAGCGACTTCTCAGGCATTAGTGAAGTATCTTCTTAAGTATTAGTAAAATACCTTGCCTGATCCCTCTCCCTCGTTGCCACTGCTGATGACGATGAGGGGGAGCGGTTGCTTTTCTGACATCGAACTCAAGTTTTTAGTACTTTTGCTCTCCTGACACTCTTTATTTACCAGTTTATGAAATACTTATTACTTGTTCCGTTTGTTATCCTGTCTAATGCTGTTGGCTGCTACGGACAACAGGATGATGTGACAATACCGTTTGAGAAAGCCTATAAACGAATGTATTCTATATCTAAGGCCAGGGGTGTGCCGACAATGGACGGACGCCTAGATGAGGATTTCTGGACCGGACAGGGCTTTTGGACTGACGTATTCGTGCAGGTGACTCCATATGAGCGCAAAGCTTCCAACTCGCCCACGCGAGCCAAATTGCTGTACGATGACCAGTATATATATGTAGGCGTATATTGTGAGGATGCCGAGCCGGAAAAGATAATCCGCTTTATCGGTAACCGTGACGAGAACAATATAGGAGACCTCATCAGCATAGCTTTTGATACGTACCATGATTACCGGGCAGCGCCTGAGTTCAATATCAATGTGGGAGGGAACAAGACCGACCTTATCGTTACCGATAAGCTGGAGGTCAACCGCAGTTGGAACGCCGTGTGGGAAGGACGCACACACGTGAACATGCAAGACTCAGCCTGGACGGCCGAATTGCGTATACCCTTCAGCCAGCTTCGCTATAACCGCCTTGCGGGCGACGGGGTATGGGGATTGCATATCCGGCGTATTATCAGGCGCAATAACGAGGTGCAGAACTGGAGCATGATCCCGCTGAAGAACAACGGGCATGTATTTTCATTCGGCGTCATGGAGGGTATGACAGACCTGCCTCAGCCTAAAGGGATGGAGGTGCTGCCGTATACGATGGGTAAGTATCGCAGGGAACCGGCGGCGCCCGGTAATCCTTACCGCAAAGGAAGCCTTTGGGATGGCAATGTCGGAGTGGATATGAAGTTCGGGCTCTCGGACTTCACCCTCGACCTGACGGTGAACCCTGACTTCGGGCAGATAGAGCTTGACCCTTCGGTGATGAACCTGACGGCCTACGAGACCTTTTACGACGAGAAACGCCCCTTCTTCCTCGAAGGGAAGCATATACTGGACTTTGCCTCCGGGAACGATATGATGTTTTATACCCGTCGCATCGGGGCGGCGCCTTCGTACACACCGGAGACAGACGGCGACCGCAGCTTTGCCCAGACCAAAGGCAACGTGCCAATAATTGGCGCTCTGAAGCTGACAGGAACTAACCGGAGGGGACTTACCATCGGGCTGATACAAAGTCTGACTGCCCGTTCGTCGGCCCTGGTCAGCCGCTCGGGCAGGGAAACGAGCGAGGTGGTCGAACCGCTGACTAATTATGCCGTGTACCGCATTCAGAAGAACTGGAAGGGGAACATGCTGCTGGGCGGAATGATCACCTCGGTAAACCGTTCGCTCAAAGAGCCGCACCTGAAAGAACTTATGGTTCGCGACGCCTTCACGGCCGGGATAGACTATACACGGTATTTCAACAACCGTTTGTATTATGTAGACTTCAAAGGCATGTTCAGCTCACTCTCCGGAAGCCGCGAAGCCATCACCCGGCTACAACAAAGCCCCGTCCATTACTATCAGCGTACCTCGGCTGCCGGATATCTGGGCGTAGATCATGGAGCGACCTCGCTCGCCGGAACAGGGGGATACGTTAAGGCCGGCCGAAGGGGTAACTCCAAATGGACTTTCTCCGAAACGTTCAGTTGGGCTTCGCCGGGCTTCGACCTCAACACGACAGGCTACCTTAAGCAGGCGGACGTGATGTCGGTGAATACCGAACTTGAGTTTCGCCAGACAACCGTGTGGGGCTTTTTCCGTTCCAATAACCTATCTTTGTCGCAACTGAACCAGTGGGACTTTGGGCGTCAGCCGTTCCACAACACTATCAGTCTGAACTGGAAAGCGATGCTGCTTAACCGCTTCGAGTGGACGTTGTCGGAGTCTTACGGCTGGAACTATGTGGATACGCGCAAACTGCGCGGCGGAGCCGACCTGCGCTACGACCCTTACCTGCACACTACCCTGTCGTTTAATACCGACAAGGCCAGGCCCCTGGTCTTCACGCTCAATTATGTGAACGACTATAACCGTAACGGAATAAACAGGCTCCACACCCTGAGGCCCGCCCTGAGCCTGAGAATGGGCGACCACGTACATTTCGCCGGCGAGTTTACTTACACTTACAATGTTGACAATACGCAGTATATAGGAGCTTTCACCCCTGGCGACAACTGCCCTGTTTACCTGATGGGGCGTATGGAGCAGCAGACTTACGGGCTGACCGTAAGGTTGCAGGTCAACGTTACGCCCGACGTCTCCCTGCAGTTTTACGGCTCACCCTTCACCTCTACGGCCGGTTACGACAGTTTCAAGAAGGCTCTCGACGCCCGTTCGGCCCGAAGCAGTGAACGCTTTGCCGACTACCTGCCTGAAGCTGTATCTCTCTCAGACGGCGCCTACACCGTTCGGGATACGGGTGGAGATATCCGGTTCGACAACCCTGACTTCAGCTTCAATGAGTTCCGCTCCAACCTGGTCGCCCGCTGGGAATACCGTCCCGGCTCCACGCTCTACTTCGTCTGGGAACACAGGATGTCCGACCGTGCGAGCCGCCACTTCTCCGACTGGGGCGACAATCTTGACCGCATGTTCTCTCTTCCTTCCACCAACACCTTCATGTTGAAGCTCAACTACTGGTTCAGCCTCTGAAACTCTGCAAACACCCGTCTGGTAAATGAACCTGAGCCAAATGCCATATAAACCCGAAAGTATTATTACTTTTGCGCAAATCAGAAAAAGCCCTCCCTTATGTTAGACAAATTATTCAGGAAAAAAGACGTAGCAACAATTCTGGAAGAAGCCTCCCGCAGTAACAGCGGGCTAAAGCGTAACTTAAGCGCCGCCAACCTGGTGACATTAGGTATAGGAGCCATCGTCGGCGCAGGTATATTTGTTATTACCGGACAGGCCGCCGCCGATTATGCCGGGCCGGGCTTAACCATCTCGTTCGCGATCTCGGCCGTGGTCTGCGTACTGGCGGGATTATGCTACTCGGAGTTTGCCGCCATGATACCTGTATCAGGCAGCGTTTATTCCTACAGCTATGCTACAATGGGTGAGTTGCTGGCGTGGTTTATCGGCTGGACGCTTATTCTTGAATATCTTTTCGCCTGCTCTGCCGTGTCTGTGGGCTGGTCGGGTTATATGATCAGCCTGCTGGAAAGCTGGGGCATCACGCTTCCGGGTCAGATATCACAATCTACGTTCTACTACGATAACGGGCAATGGGGGCTGACGGGAAGTTTCTTCAACCTGCCGGCCGTCTTTATAGTAGCCGTCGTGTGGGCCTTACTGATGGGAGGTATCAAACAGTCTGCGTTTATAAACAATATCATAGTGGTAATCAAAGTATGCGTTATACTGCTCTTCATAGGCTTTGGACTTTCGTATATCGATACGTCCAACTGGACGCCGTACATTCCCGAAAATACAGGCCAGTACGGGCACTACGGCTGGAGCGGCATACTACGCGGAGCCGGGATAGTGTTCTTTGCTTTCCTGGGATTCGACGCGCTTTCGACGGCCGCACAGGAAACGCGCAATCCGCAGAAAGACATGCCGCGGGGCATTCTTATCTCTCTCCTGGTATGCGCCCTGCTTTACGTCGGCGTTACGGCTGTACTTACGGGGATAGTGAAATACGACGAGCTGAGTGTGCCGGCGCCCATCGCCTTAGCCATAGACCGGACGGGGGAAGGGCTGTCATGGCTGAGTCCGCTGATCAAGCTGGGCGCCATTGCAGGTCTAAGCTCCGTTATACTGGTTATGACGCTGGGACAGTCCCGCATCTATTTTGCCATTGCCAAAGACAGGTTATTACCTCCGGTGTTGTCTAAGGTAAACTCACAAACCGGGGTTCCGCAGAATGCTACCATATTGTCAAGTGTACTGACGGGCATTATCGCCGGACTATTCCCTCTGCAGGTGTTGAACGAGCTGGTATCCATCGGCACGCTGCTGGCCTTTTCCATAGTGTGTATTTCCGTAGTCATCCTTCGCAGGACGCGCCCCGAACTGAACCGTCCGTTCAAGACGCCTTTTTCGCCTGTACTGCCTTTACTGGGAGCGGCTATATGCCTCGTCCAGATGATATTCCTGCCCGGGGCCGCCTGGGTGCGCCTGACGGGCTGGACGCTTATCGGACTTGTCATTTATTTCTTCTATGGTTTCAAACACAGCCGCCTGAGATAACACTCTCTATTATTTGGAGAAAAAGCGGAACAGGTCATTCCCATTGGCGTAAATCAGGATGGCGAAGAGAATGATCATGCCTGTTATCTGCGCGTATTCAAGGAATTTGTCGCTTGGCTTGCGTCGGGTGATGATCTCGTAAAGCAGGAACATCACGTGTCCGCCGTCTAATGCTGGTATGGGCAGTATGTTCATAAAAGCCAGGATGATGGAGAGTAAGGCGGTAGTCATCCAGAAAACCCTCCAGTCCCACAGCGAGGGGAAGAGATTACCTATCGCTCCGAAGCCTCCCAGGCTGGATGCTCCTTCTTTGGTGAAGATGTACTTCATGTCTCCCACGTAACCTTTGAGCGTATTTACTCCCAGTCCGACGCCGGCGGGGAATGAGGCAAAGAAGTTGTACGTCTTCGTCACGGTGGGGTATATGCGCTGGGGATTGTTGACGATATATATCCCCATATTCCCGGCCGTGTCGGTGCGGAAACTCAGGGATTGCTCTACGCCATTGCGGCTAAACCCGACGGTTATCTCTTCATTCTTTCTTTCATTCAGCTCTTCCCTGACGTCGTATATGGTGGGAGTAGGCGTATCGTTGATGGAAATAATAATGTCTCCCGGTAATAATCCTGCCACGGCGGCCGGTGAATTGTCGCCATTGAAGCTGTCGACGATCATGGGATAGCGTACGGAAGCGAATCCGTTCCTGTCGCGCATCACGCGTTGCATCATGTCTCCGGGAATGGAGATGGTGGTCTCTGCCCCCTGGCGAAGTACGGTTACGGTCTGTGCATCTACAACGGCGCGGAGGGCGTCGGCGCCAAAACGTTCCAGTTCCGCCTTATCGGTGCGCAGCAGTATATCTCCGTCCTGAAAGCCTACATTGTGGAACGTATCACTGTAATCCATTCCCATCTTCATGTTCTTGAGCGGCAGATAGGTATCTCCCCATGTAAATAGAACCATAGAATAGATAAACAGCGCAAGGATGAAGTTAAACAACACGCCGGCCGTCATAATAAGTAAACGCGGCCCGGCCGGTTTAGAGCGGAATTCATGGGGCTGGGGCGGCCCGGCCATTTGCTCCTTATCCATGCTTTCATCTATCATGCCGGATATTTTGCAGTATCCTCCCAGCGGCAGCCAGCCTATGCCGTACTCTGTTTCGCTGTTCTTTGGTTTGAAGCGGAAAAGTGCAAACCAGGCGTCAAAAAAGATGTAAAACTTTTCTACCCTGACTTTGTATATGCGGGCAAAAAGGAAATGCCCAAGTTCGTGGACAAGTACTAATATTGATAAACTCACGACGAGTTGTAATGCCTTGATCAAAAATGTCTCCATACTCTTGTTATTCTTGTTAAACAGGTTATTTAATCAGTTCGGTAGCTATTCTTCGGGCTTCGGCATCTGTTGCTATGTAGTCTTCGTAAGCCGGGTTGTGCGTGAAGGATGCCTTTTGCAGTGTTTGTTCTATGAGGTCGCTCATTTGCAGGAAGCTTGTTCTGTCCTGCAAAAAGGCGGCTACGGCGACCTCGTTGGCGGCATTTAGGATGCATGGCGCATTACCTCCCCTGCGTACAGCGTCGAAGGCAAAGGCCAGATGGGGAAAGCGTTCCACGTCAGGCTCTTCGAAAGTCAGCGTATTATATCGTCTGAAATCCAGCCGCGGGGCTTTGCACGCCAGCCGTCTGGGGTATGAAAATGCGTAGCTGATGGGGAGTCTCATGTCCGGCGTGCCGAGCTGGGCTATTATGGCTCCGTCTTCAAACTCTACCATCGAATGGATGACTGACTGTGGGTGCACGAGTATGCGTATCTGCTCCGTAGTGAGCCCAAACAGCCATTTGGCTTCAATCATCTCAAAGCCTTTATTCATCATGGTTGCCGAGTCTATGGTCACCTTGGCCCCCATCGTCCAGTTAGGATGTTTCAGGGCCTGCTCCCTGGTTACCGTCGCCATTTCCGCTCTTGTAAAGGTGCGGAACGGGCCTCCGGAGGCAGTCAGCCATATATTCTCCACCGTATTATCCCAGTTACCGGCCAGGCATTGGAAAATAGCCGAGTGTTCAGAGTCTACCGGCAGGACAGGCGCCTTGTGCCGGGCGGCGAGCGAAGTGATCAGTTCGCCTGCTGCTACAAGGGTTTCCTTGTTGGCCAGCGCTATGGCCTTACCGGCTTTGATGGCGGCAATGGTAGGTTTCAGACCGGCATAGCCCACCATAGCGGTAAGCGTCATATCGACAGGTTCGGATTCTGCCACCTGCGCTATGGCGTCTTCTCCCGCCCATACTTTTACGGGCAGATCGCTCAGGGCTTCCTTTACTTCAGGGTATTTATCTTCATTAGCTATCACCACCACTTCGGGCATGAACTTTCGTGCCTGGGCGATGAGCAGGTCCGACCGATTGCGGGCCGTCAGTGCGTATACTTCAAATATATCGGGGTGCGCTTCTACTACTTCAAGCGCTTGTGTTCCTATCGAACCGGTAGAGCCTAATATGGCCAGTTTTCTCTTCATACATCCGGCATAAGCCTGTTTCATTCATTTTTTACTGTTTGCTGCTCACGTTTTAAGCACTGCAAACTTACAGGAAATTCTTATTAATTACAAACGGGCAGCTAAGAACGCATGTTTCCAGGCGTTTACAGTCAATCAGCCGGAGGGGTGTGGCGCTTCGCTTAGTCCGCAATGCTGTCAGTACGGGTTGTAAGAAAAATGGCCTCGGCATGGCGAATAAACGGCCTTACGCCTCTCTGCTTTTAGCTTCTGCCGGTGTGGTTCCGTCCTCGCGGACTGCTATCTGCCGGCTTATCGGATTATAGTTTAAAGGACTGGTCCACAGCAGTCGGTGAGCGTCATTGGTAATGGCGGGAATATGTGCAGGTTGATATTATGAATATCTGTACTTATTTGATGGCAGAAAAGGTGAATTTCCGGGCTGTAAATAGCGCAGCAGGGATGAACTTCCGGGAAGGTTTTGATGATGTTAAGTTATTAATATACAGTATTTTTGCTTCACGTAATTTAAATCATTTAAACATGAAACATTTTGGTTTTGTTCTTGTGGCGACGCTGATCGCCACCTCCGCCTGCAGCAGGTCAGGCGATATTGAAGAAGGAGGAGCTGTTATCGAAAAGGGACGCCTCGCCTTCATCCTTCCCGATGCCGGAAAGGCGGTAACTTATGCCGAGGGCTTAGGCCAGGAAAACGGCGCTGATAATGATGTCCTCGGCATTTACATGTTTGGCGACGATGGTAAATTTATCAGCCTGACTACGCGTACCTATGGCGAGGGTACGCCGGAGAACACAGGGCGCAGGTTCACAATCTCTACCACAGGTACGGGAGAAAGACGGTTTGTCTTCGTCAAAGCTCCATACGGTTATTCCCTGCCTGCTATTAATGCAGGGGAGTTAATAGATGTCCTGACTTCAGCCGTTACACCGTCTTACGCCGCTACGCCCCCGCTTACGGCCCCGTTTGTGATGTCTAACACTATGGTCGATGTTCAGCCATATATCGTAGTAGATAATATCGAAAACCAGACCGGCGATATCCCTGTATCGCTCAAACGGCGTGTGGCAAGGTTTGACATTATTGCATATGGTATCACGATTACTAATGTGAGTATCACTAACGCCGCTCCTACGGGTAAGGTACTGGATCACAAGATCGCTGTGGCCGCTCCTTCTCCCGGTATCAGTTATCAGATCGCGGGAGCGAATCTGGCTAACGAAGGTAAGAGCTTCTACCTCTATCCCACTACACTTGGGGCCAACAGTACGGGTACGGTTATCGCCATCACGGCCAATGACATGACGTACTCTATTCCCCTTACAGAGGATCGGCCGATAGAGGCTAACAAGCTGTACAAGATAATCGTCGCCCAGGATGCAACAAGCTCCGAGCTGACGTTTAAGCTTGTGGTTGCCGACTGGACCGGTGACGATATCAACGACCTGCCTGCCCTTGAAGACTGAAGTCCGCGCCCTGGTTTAACGTAAGCGACAGAAGCGCTCTGTCCGGTGCGACAGAGACGCTCTGCCTTATGGGAGAGAGCGTCTCACCCTTCTAAGACCTAAGCGTTCGGTCTTCTAAGACCTAAGCGTACGGTCGTATGCTGCCTAAGTGTTCGGTCGTATGCTGCCTAAGCGTTCGGTCGTATGCTACCTAAGTGTTCGGTCGTATGCTACCTAAGTGTTCGGTCTTACGCGACCTAAGCGTTCGGTCTTCTAAGACCTAAGTGTTCGGTCGTATGCTACCTAAGCGTTCGGCCTTAGAAGACCGAACCGCTCACCCTTGGAAGACCGAACTGTTCACCCTTATGGGACAGAAGCGCTCTACGTAATTTATAAGAACGGTTCTCATTCATGATCAGCGGATAAACTGCTGTCAGAAGCTTTTGACGGGGCGGGGTGGAGACAGGCTTATTATAAGACCGGCAAATAAATACCCCGGACAGGTTATCACGACGCCGGGGGCGCGATTGATTTTCTTATTACCGGGGTGGACCCTGTCAGATACAGGGTGACGTTTTATTCGGGACTTTCCGGTAACCGGAGGATCAGTTCCTGCAATCCGGCTATTGACAATACGCTTTTCCTTCCGTCGGGAGACAGCATCGGAAACTCGGTTTTCCCTTCCATAAACATTTCTTCCTGAAAGGTCTGTAACTGCGCTCTTACATGATGCATCAGCGATTTCCTGCTTTTACCGATATTATCATACTCCGAGGCTATCAGGGTGTAGATAAAAAGAGCGCGGCTGCGGCGGTTTTCATCCTTTATGGCGGCAATATTGGAGGAGTCGTAAACGTAAAGACTTCTGATATGCTCCAGCATCTCTGCACGTCCCGCTTTTTCCCACAGGTCGTAAAACATGGCGGCCGCCTGGTCAGGCCTGCCGTCACGCGCGTACGTCTCTCCCCTGAACTGAGTAAGCAGACTGACCAGTGCGGGATTCGGCTGCATCATTACTTCAGCATGGTCAAGCAGGCGGTAGGCTCGCCGGCGGTCGTATGTACGGCCCAGTGTCGAGCCGAAATACAGAGAGACATCGACCGCTGTCGTGTCCATCCGGTAAGCGGTTTCAAACAAATTGATAGCATCCATGTATTTACCTGTGTAATACCTTGAAAAAGCGCTGTATTTAATCGTCATGTACGACGAATCGCCCTGTTCCAGGAGGTACGCATAAACGCTGTCGGCCGCTTCGTATTGCCTGGCGGTGAAGAGGGCCATCCCTTTGTGGCGGTACAAAGTCTGGTCGCCGGGGTTGTATACGAGCGCTGTGTCGCAGACCGAGACAGCATCTTCGGTCTGGTTTATCATCAGCAGCGTATTAACGAGCGTAGAAGCCGCGGCGACACTTTCCGTGTTGGAATCAAAAAACATCCGGTAGTACGCGGCGGCTACCGGTAAAAAGTTCATCCGGCTGTAACAGTCTCCCATCCCCCTCAGCAGGACAGGGTGGTTGGGATAGAGTTTAAGCAGTAAATTGTAATAATGGATGGCATCCGTATACTCTTCGGATTGAAAATAAAGCCTTGCCAACTGATGGTTTGCATAGAAATCCGTACTGTCTATGACCAACGCCTGAAGGTAGCAGTCTTCGGCCTCACGGGTCATGCCGATGTTAAAAGCCATGCGGGCGACTGCGTTCAGCAGATCAATCCGGCCGTCTTCGCCAAGAGACAGGCAGTGACGGTAGCAGCCGTAAGCCTCGCGGTAGCGTAGCAACCCCTCGTAAGCCTGACCGACGGCGTACATCGTCTTCATATCGGTCGAGTCTTCCCCGTGGAGCGGCAGGACTTCCTCAAGCGCAGTGGCGTACTGTCTCTGATAGACAAGCTGCTGCAAATCCGTTTGAGCGTTTGCGGCGGCAGACAGCAGGATACAAAAAAAACAAAGCGCCTGTCTTATAGCCCCCGGAGCGCCTGTTGTTACGAGGTTGTTTTTTGCCATCATGGTACGTATTTTTAAGGGGTGAGGATAATTGCAGTTGCACTGCGCAGATGAAAAGCCGTTGGATGCTCAGAAAGATATGTATTCTTCGGGGTTGACAGGGTTGCCCCTGAACCATAGTTCGAAATGCAGGTGCGGGCCTGTAGACAGGCTTCCGGTGTTACCCAGCATCGCTATGGCTTCGCCGGCCGTTACCTGGTCTCCCATTTTTTTAAGCAACAGTTCGTTATGCTTATATATGGATATAAATCCGTTTTTGTGCTGAACCTGTATCACATTGCCGTACTGAGGATCGTACCCGGTGAAGATAACCGTTCCTTCCAGTGTCGCCAGTACGCTCTCTTTATCGGCGGCTACCAGATCTACGCCGTAATGGCGGATATCCGCCTCGTAGTGCGATGAGATAATCCCGTTCACCGGTTTATAGAAAAAGATGGCGTTGCTGGGCGTCTGATTGGGATTAAGGGAGGTGAGGTTATATTTCTCTTCTTCTTCAAAGTTCCTTATAAACTCTTTTTCAGCCTCGCTACGGGTGATTTCATAATTGGCGTTGATGATAGCCATAGAGTCTATATCGCGGATGGAGTCAACCGGCATCGTCCCCGTCAGTATGCTTGTCACGTTGTCAAGGTAGCGGGTCTGTATATCTATGAGCATCTCAAGGGAATCGGCCCGGAGGGCGTTTTGCATTATTTCTTTACGCACTTCCACGTCAAGGTAGCCGGGAAGATAGTTGCGGATTGGCGTTTTGACAATAATAAATGCCGTAAGGGCGACGAGGATGAGGGCGAAGGTAAATAAAACGGAGAAGGCTGACAGTTGCGACATCCGGAACGACCATATCTCTTCCAAAGTCCCTTCATTGAATAAGGAGAGTTTGTATTTGAGGCGTATGCTATGCCAAAATGATTGGAAATCTTTCTTGTGGTATTTTTTTGCCATATCTCAGTTCAATGAAACGCAAAAGTAGCAAAAACCATCTCCCTCAAAAGGGGTGTTTAAGCTTATTAACGTTTTTACAGGTCTAACAAACCATCGGGGACAGACATATCCAGCCGCTTCTCCTTGTGGCTGACGGAGATGATCCATTCTTCCACAACGGGTATAAGTAACTCCCTGCCGCCGTTATCTATCCGGAAGAGGACGTTAGCGGTACTATCGTCTATGCTTTCTATCGCGCCCAGCGGACCGTATGTCGCGTCAGATACGGTGTAGCCTATGTAATCGGCCGGGCCGCCTTTAGAAGCCTGGCCGTCCGTTTCCTCCTCCTCAATGTCCCGGAGTGGACAGTAAACGTCAAGGTTGCTGAATGCGCGAACGTCTTCCTCCGAATTCACGGTCTCCAGCTTCACCAGAACTACGCTGCTTGTCTTATTGCGGTGTTCTTCGATGAAAAAGGGGACTAATATGCCTTCTGTTTCACAGATAATGAACGGATCGTCTGTGTGGCTGAAAATGTCGTAAGACAGTACCATGCCTATCTCGCCTTTGATGCCGTGCGGTTTGGTGAAATAGCCTATCTTACGTACCGTGTCTTTTTCTATCATACGTGAGGTGTTGTTACAAACGGGTAATACGCGCACCTATCCGGTTGAGGCGCTTGTCTATATCCTGGTATCCGCGGTCTATCTGCTCTATGTTGTGTATTCGGCTGGCGCCTTCTGCGCTCATGGCTGCGATAAGCATGGCTATACCGGCGCGTATGTCGGGCGAGGTCATGACAGACCCTCTGAGCCTGAAACGATTGCCCAATCCTATTACGGTTGCCCGGTGCGGGTCGCAGAGTATGATCTGCGCTCCCATATCGATCAGTTTGTCAACGAAGAACAGTCGGCTTTCAAACATCTTCTGGTGAATAAGAACAGTCCCGGCGGCCTGCGTCGCCACGACAAGGAAAACGCTCAGCAGGTCAGGCGTCAGCCCCGGCCAGGGAGCGTCGGCTATCGTCATTATAGAGCCGTCGATAAACGTATCTATCTCATACTTTTCATGTGTGGGGACGTGTATGTCGTCACCCCGTTTCTCTACCGTGACGCCCAGGCGGCGGAATGATTCGGGGATGATGCCCAGTTGCTCGTACCCTGTGCCTTTGATAGTAATATCCGAGGCCGTCATGGCGGCCATCCCAATAAAACTGCCTACTTCAATCATATCGGGCAGTATGGTGTGCGTGACGCCGCAAAGCGCGCCCACCCCCTGTATGGTCAGCAGGTTGGAGCCTACTCCCGAAATGTGCGCTCCCATACGGTTCAGCATAGCGGATAATTGTTGCAGATAAGGCTCGCAGGCTGCGTTATACAGCGTAGTGGTACCTTTGGCCAGTACGGCGGCCATCAGTATGTTGGCCGTTCCTGTGACCGAGGCTTCGTCCAATAGCATGTAGGCGCCTTCCAGACGGTCGGCTTCTATGGCGTACAACTGCCGGCCGGCGTCGTATCCGACCGATGCTCCCAGTCTGCCGAATCCTGTCAGGTGTGTGTCCAGCCGGCGGCGACCTATCTTATCGCCTCCCGGCCTGGGGATAAGGGCTTTTCCGAAACGCGCCAGCAGCGGGCCTACAAGCATTACGGAACCTCGAAGGGCGGTGCATTTTTGCAGGAATGTTGCGGTAGACAGGTAGTCCATATCTACCTCGTCTGCCTGAAATGTGTACGAGGTGTCCGACAGCCGTTCTACCTTCACCCGCATATCGCGCAGCAACTGTATCAGGTTGTTTACGTCAAGGATATCGGGGACATTATGGATAGTCACTTTTTCTGCCGTCAGCAGCGTTGCGCATATAACCTCCAGAGCTTCATTTTTGGCTCCCTGGGGGACGATCTCGCCCGACATCCGGCAGCCTCCCTCTATCACAAATGAACTCATCGGTTTTTACGGGGGGATGTTTTTTTCTTGTTATTGCCGCCAGTGTTGGTATTGTTCGTATTGTTACGTGCAAGTATCTCACGGTTGTCGACTAGTTTCAGCCTGCTTCCGTCCAGTTTTATCCGTCCTTCCGACAACTCTTCCAGATCCAGAAATATCTTGCTGTCTTCTACCGTGTCTTTATTCCATAGCACGTAAGACTTTTTCATATGGTTGGCAATCATGGATATAAGGCAGTCTTTTTCTTCGCCTTCTTCCATTGCGTTGGCTTTGTAGATCATCTGTTCTACGATCTTCCCATAATGACGATATTGTCCGCGGGAGCCGGAATAGTAGATACGCGGAGGTTTGCTGTATAAGTCTTCTTTTTTGGCAACTTCGTACGGATAGTCTATATCTAATTTGAAATCAGACATAATAGCCAGGTGGTCCCACAGTATATGTTTGAAATCGCTTATATCGCGAAGGTGCGGGAACAGGTTCCCCATCGTACTTATAATAGTATTGGCGCAACGCTGGCGTTCTCCCCTGTCGGCGATACCGGTGCAATAATCTATCATATTATGGATATTACGGCCGTATTCAGGCAAAATCATTCTCTTTAGTCCTGTATTATAATTCATTACTCTAATTTTTTTGAAGCGCTGCAAATATACTATATATTTGCGGCGTAACAAAAATTTATGTGTATGAGAACGTTATTTGCTTTTTTATTAACCATTTACTTCATGGGCGCGGCGGGAAATCTGCCTGCTCAGAATACAGGAAATGTATTTATGTACAAGGTAGGATTATGTGAGATCACGTTATTGTCCGAATCGCAGGGGCAGGGCAATAAAGGCGTCCTGATCGACGCAACCCCCGACATGCTTCAGAAGTACGCGCCCGACGGTACTTTCCCTAATGCTACGAATGCCTTCTTTTTAAAGACTCCCGACAGGAATATCCTCATAGATGCGGGGTATGGGAGGAATCTGTTCAACAACCTGCAGGCTATCGGCATCACTCCCGAACAGGTCGACGTAGTACTTCTCACCCACATGCACGGCGATCATATCGGAGGTATGCTGCGCGACGGCAGGCCGTCTTTTCCTAATGCCGAGGTCTACCTTGCACAGCCGGAACATGATTACTGGGCAGGCGAAAGCCGCGGACAACAGGCGCGCGACGTTATCGCAGCCTACAAAGGAAAACTCCATCTGTTTCAGCCCATTGAAACAGGCCGCCAGGGCGGGCCGCTGGTTGCCGGCATCACGGGCATAGCTGCCTATGGGCATACACCCGGACATACGGCTTATTTAGTGGAGTCGGACCGTGAGAAGCTGCTGGTATGGGGAGACCTCACCCACGCGATGGCTATCCAGATGCCTTATCCGCAGGTGGCTGTCACGTATGACGTGAACCCTGCGGACGCCGTCGCGTATCGCAAAAAGCTCCTTGAATATGCAGAAGCAAACAAGATTCCCGTTGCCGGTATGCACATTGCTTTTCCGGGCATAGGCTCCGTCACGAAGGGCGAACTGCCGGGCGGATACGTCTTCACTCCGGCGGCAGCCCGCTGAGAAGGGGATTACAGTTTCAGCTTTGCACGGATAGCATGGGGGATAGCGTCTTTGTGAACCACAATGTCCATCGTCTTGTAGGCAGCAAAAGCTTCGGATACGTACCATATCCCGTTGTATTTACTCGCTGTTCCCCATGAATTTTTCACCATAAAGAAGTTTTTTCCTGTCTGATCTTTTGCAATGCCGTAGATATGCATTCCGTGATCATCGGTAGTCTGGAAATTATCATATCCCGCCTGACGCATCTCTTGCGTCACATCCAGCTCCTGGCATGGTTTATCGAGCAGTTTACGTATTTCTTCGTTCTTCTCCCTCGTACTAAGCCCAACCCATCGTTCCTGGTCCGAACCTGAGGTTGTTATGGTTTCCACGTCGGGCGCCACTCCTATCCCGTCGCGCGTAAAGCCTGTTTCGCTCACGTCAGAAGCCCACGCCACGGTATAGCCTGTGTTTATGGCGTTCTTTATGATTTCAAGGAGTTCGTCAATCGGGATGTTATATGATTCCGTCCAGCGCCAGTTATCGGGAATTTCCAGAGCGAAAGACGAATAAAAGGGATGGTGCGTATACGACGTCAGCGACACGTAGTCGGCCATATTTAGCCCAAGTTCCTTTGCGAAGCTCTGCGGCGTATATGTCTTCCCGCCATATGCGAATGTCTGTGGCGTTTCGCCCAGGTAGGCGTCGATAATACCGTTGAATCCCTTTTTCCATGCCGTAGAGAGCTTGCCGTTGGGGTTCCCGGCTACTACTTTGATATATGCCGCAGCGGCCTGCTCCATCTCGTTGTGTACGTGCATGTCTTCGCCATAATCAAGTCCGGGCTGCGCGCTTTCGGGCGTTATGCCGTAATGTTCCATCACATAGCGCACGTCATCAAACGAGCCGCCCTGTGCAAAATTGAGCATTCCGTTGGTGCGAACGTACTTATCAGCCTTGTCTTTATAGGAAAGACCGACTACAAACATCTCCGACAGGTCGTACTCTCCTTTTCCCATCCGCAACAGCTCTGATTCCATATGCGACAGGGCTGAAAAAGCCCAGCACGTCCCGGTGCGGTTCTGGTTTTTTACCGGAGTGATTTTTAGTTCTTTAACGGTGGTAAAAACGTATCCGCCATCGTTCTGTGCAACAGCGAAGGAAAAAGAAACAGCCAGCATAATTGCGGCAACAATCAATTTATTCATAAGTCGTTATTCTTTAATATATTTTGAACAGTAAGCCGCAAATGTAAATCTTTCATATGGAATATCCGGTATTCGCATCATTATTCCCTGTAAAATTAAAGAGCCTGGAGTTTTTAGTTTCACATCTCATGAAATATTCTCCCATTAACCCTCATTTTAATATAAGAGCGTCAAATTCTTGCGCAAGAATCCATGAAACTTGCGCAAGAATCCATGAAACTTGCGCAAGAATTCACGAAACTTGCGCAAGAATCCATGAAACTTGCGCAAGAATCCACGAAACTTGCGCAAGAATCCACGAAACTTGCGCAAGAATCCACGAAACTTGCGCAAGAATTCAGGGAGCATGGCATAAGAATCCTTAAAAGCATTCATGGATTTACCATCCCGGATGTATTTCCCCGGAGAATAACTCAAAAAATTACAATAATACCTCCATATAATTCTTTTAGTGAAACATTCATTACATTTGTGCACATTTATCAACTAATCCCACACATATTTTATCATGACAAAATCACAGAATTCATTTAACAGGCGCGACTTTATCAAAGGGCTGGGCGTAAGCACCGCAGCCGTAAGCGCCGGCTCATTGCTGCCATTGACGGCATGCAGCGTTCCCGCCGGAAAATCAGACCAGTCAAAAGATGATGGCCCGGTAATTCAAATAGGAGAGAATATTGCGGTAGCAGATACCGACAGAGGAAAGGTTAAGGGATTTATCGCCAGGGGCGTCTATACCTTCCTGGGTATCCCCTACGGCGAAGATACGACAGGGAAAAACCGTTTTATGCCTCCCGTGAAGCATGAACCCTGGGAAGGCGTGAGGCCGGCGGTTTTCTACGGCAACTCGGCTCCGCAAAACATATACGACCGCTCGACAACCTCTTACGGCGCGTTTATCGATCATTGGAACTATGACGAAGTGAGTGAAAACTGCCTCACTGTTAACGTATGGACAAACGGGCTGGCCGACGGAAAAAAACGCCCGGTTATCGTATGGCTGCACGGGGGCGGATATACCAGCGGCAACGGCATCGAGCAGGATGGCTATCACGGCGAAAATATAGCCCGCCACGGCGATGTGGTTTACTGCTCGATCAACCACCGGCTGGGTGTTTTCGGCTTTAGCGACCTTTCTGCTGCGGGCGAAAAGTACAAGGACTCCGGAAGCGTGGGACTGCTCGATATGGTAGCCGCCCTGCAATGGGTACACGATAATATTGTCGGCTTCGGAGGCGACCCCGGCAACGTCACTATAATAGGACAGTCCGGCGGCGGAGGCAAGGTATGCCTGCTCGCTGCCTGTCCGCAAGCCAAAGGCCTTGTTCATAAAGGCGTGGCGTTGAGCGGCTCGGCCATATCCGGCAACAATAAGGAATACTCAAAGAAAGTAGGCGAATACATCCTGAAAGAGGCCGGACTTACTCCTGCCACCGCCGATAAACTGCAGGAACTTCCCTGGCGCGACTACATGGGCTTAGCCGGTCGTGCGGCTCAAAAGATGCGTCAGGAACAGGGCGATAGCGGAATGCGCCGCGGGGGTTTCGGCCCGGTAGCCGACGGCGTTCACCTGCCTGAAGACGCCTTCTTTGAGTCTCCCCTACCCGACTCGCCTGATATTCCCATGCTGTTTTGCACCACCTTCCATGAACAATCGCCCAGCCGTACAGATGCGGCGATGGAAAACATCACCCTGCCTGAAGTTGTAGAGCGCGTCAAACAGCGTTATCCCGATAATGCAGACGCCATCGTGCAGGCGTATTCCAATAACTTCCCCGATGCCAAACCGATTGAAATACTCGCTTTTATAAACTCCAGCCGTCTGGCGGTTGTCAATGCTGCAACAGCCAAGTCAAAGCAGGCTTCGCCCATCTGGATGGCATGGTTCGGATGGTGTCCGCCGCTGTTCGACGGACGGATGCGGGCTTTTCACTGTCTGGATATCAGCTTCTGGTTCCTTAACACCGATCTTATGGCCACTCATAGCGGAGGCGGGGCGCGTCCGCGTCAGTTGTCTCTCAAAATGGCGGACGCACTGGTAGCCTTCGCCCGTAACGGCGATCCTAACGGCGGTGGACTGCCGGCATGGCCTCAGTTCACGATTGAGAACGGCGAAACCATGATACTTAATGATGTATGTGAAGTTAAGAACGACCCCGACAAGGAGGCCAGGAGTTCTTTGACGTTATCTTAACCCTTTCAGGTAGTCAACAGCTTGTCCGGCCGTTTCGGCATGAATCATAGATTCGTGTTTTCCGTTCAATGTGTTCCTGTACATTGAAGGCGTCAGTCCGAACTGCTTTTTGCAGTAGGTAGTGAAATGAGCCGGCGAGCTGAACCCGTATTCCTTTATAATTGCCTGCATGGATATTTTCTTGTCAGCAAGGAGTATCTTTATCTGATGGGCTTTTTGCCTGAGTATCCACCGGTATGGCGAATCGTCAAAATGAGCTTTAAATTTGCGGGTAAAGGCGCGAACGGACAAATCACACAGTCTGGCCAGTTCTTCTACATTTCTGGCGCTCGTATAGTGTTTAATTACATAAGCCTTGAAGTCCATATCCTGCCTGAGCAGTGGTTTCAGGAAACGGGCAACTTCCTGTTTGGCGTAGAAAACCTTTAGCATCAGGAAGATTTCCTTTTCTTTCACCTCGTCCAGATGTGTGCACTCGACTTTATTTTCCTGATAAAAAACAACACTGTCTATTACATCATGCAGTGGTTGGCGGATATCCAGTTTATGGAATATATCCCGTTCTCCGTCAAATTCTCTCAGTTCGTTCCATCCCAGATCTTCGTGCAGGATGATCTGATTGTTAAAGCTAAGCAACAGGTATTTAATATCCGTAAATGCCTCGGCCGAGGCGATGGAATCCTGTGGAATAAAGATCATTTCTCCTGCTTTGCAAAGATGGTTGCGAAATTCGTTATAAGATATATTCATCTCTCCTTCAAGCAGGAACAGGATATGATTCAAAAGCTTTTCTTTCATTTGAATAGTCTTGTCTTTTTTTTCATGTCTGAGATGAAATTCAATATTAAATTCCGATAAAAGATGCTTTTTATCTGCCTGTCCATTAAAGTTAGCTGGTTTCATACAAAAGATGTAAGTGTATTATGTAAAATTAGTAAGCCATTGCAAAGATAGTGTTAATTCTGAAATATGATTTAGAGCTTTATGTAAAGTACAATACAAAATGAACCATTTTCAGTTTTTGTCTTCAGAAAAACACCCATTCCCTGTTTTTTCATGATAACCAATGATAAAATACATGATGTTAATGCCTCATACAGTCTGATGTACCAGAGTGGAAGTTATTATATCGCGGATAAAGGATGTGTTGATTTCTCCCACCTGCATAAGACACATAATAACGATGCTTATTTTGTTACCAGAGCCAAAAAGAATTTCAGGTTCAACAGGATTTACTCAATGATATGCCATACGTTTCGGCGCTCACATCACCCAGGCATAATCATTTTACCCCTTTCCCGTAGTTGCTGACGAAGCGAAGGCTACACAGACGCCTCCTACATTGGGGACAGGCATTTACAACGCACACCTGACAGCCTTCCAAGATTAAATTTCCCACTAAAGATACTCCCTTAATGCTACGCGGAGGAGTTTCAGCGATTGAGTTATGCGATATTCTACCGTTTTTACCGATACACCCAGTTCTTCGGCGATCTTTACATTTGTTAAGGCCCCAAAACGACTTTTGAGGAAAACGACACGATAAGATTCCGGTAATTCCTCAACAGCTTTCTCTATCAGTAAAGCCAACTCATTAGCAAGGTAATAATCCGGGTTCTCGCAAATATCCTTCATTCTTTCGTAAAGCAGACTGCGTACACGCTGGTGATAACGGCTCTTCTTTATGGCATTGACGCAGCGGTTCCTTACAGCAACAAAAAGATAAGACTTCAGAGACGTTTCAATCACCTCCCACACATCCTGATTTTCCCATAGATAAAGCATAAAATCCTGTACCAGCTCTTCGGCGTCCCTGTCGGATATATACTGCGAAGCATACTCGCACAGAGGAGAATAATAACGCATGAATAACAGCCTGAAACCATCTTTATTCCTCAGACGCAACGACTCTACCAGTAAACGATCTTCCATATCTTTCTCCATTTTGCTAAACCACACAAATATAGACTTTTTAATGATGAATAAACATTTTATAAGATAAGCCGTTCTGTTAAAATTAAGATGAGCCTGCCCGGACCGTTTAGGGTATCGCATCCCCGGAATTGTCTTATGGTAGAGAACGAATAAAAAAGGAAGATGAAAACATTAACGGATAAAACGTTATTACTTGCTTATCTAAGGGACGAAGCCTCAGAGGACGAAAAGACAGTTGTAGAAGCATGGCTGAAAGATAGCCCTGAGAACGAAGCCGAACTGCTTCAACTGGCCAGGCTAAGTCATGCCACACAAACGTACGACCGGATAATGGCACGCAATCCGATGAACGCTTTTAAGAAGATGAAACGGAGAATCCGCAGGAAACGGGCAAATGCATTGAACTTACGTATCGCAGCAGCAGCAGCCTGCATAATAGCGGGGTTCTTTCTGTCTGAACTGCTTTCTCAAACCAAAGCGTCGGAAAATTACGTGCAGACCGTGACGCTGAAAACAAAAGCCGGCATGCAAGCCGATTTTGACCTGCCTGACGGCACGAAAGTCTACCTCAACTCAGGGAGCGAACTGACATATCCCATGCCCTATGATAAAGCCGAACGGCGCGTAAACCTTAGCGGCGAAGCATTTTTTGAAGTTACGGAAAACCCTGAACAGCCTTTTACGGTGAGTGCCAGGGATGGCGAAATCCTCGTCAGGGCGCTTGGTACCTCCTTTAACGTAGAAGCCTACAATAGCGACGAGATAGTCAACACCACATTATTGGACGGAAAAGTGAGCATCTCGCTGAAAGACAACCATACAGGAAAAGAGCATCTGGCATGTATGCTGCTGCCGTTCGAAAAAGCCATGTACGACGTAAAAGATAAGACCATAGAGGTTAAAAAAGCGAACAATAAGCGGGAAACAGATTGGATAAAGGGCGTTGTTTCCTTTAAAGACACCCCTCTGCCCGAAGTCTTGCGCAAGCTTTCGCACTATTACGACGTAAGCTTCGAAATAAAAGACCCTGTCATCAGGACATACTCATTCACAGGAACATTTGACAACCGCCGTCTGGAACATATCCTGGAATACCTTGAAATTTCTTCCTGCATCACTTACACAATCATTTCCGCACATAATGACGACAGTGAGAAAGTGCACCTCACTAAAGTGATATTGCAAAAGAAACGATATTAAATTAACCTCACTTAAAAAACATAACGCCTATGAAACATAACTGAATGAATCGGATAACATAAGCCGGGAAAAAATATGCGAATGATGCAGTGAACACCACTCGCACATAAAACCGCCTCATGAATCACAGTGTGACAGATAAATTAGTTTTATAATTGTATAAACACCAACAAAGATATGATAAATAACAGAGTTACTTACCTATGGAATGTATTTCATTTACCTGGTGGATTATCTGAATGTGCCAGAAAGATGAAATTGATCATTTTACTATTCGGTATATCCGTAAATATGGCTTTGGCGGCATCTTCCTATGGACAGAATACGATGCTGACCATCAAAATGAATGAAAAGACGATGAGCGAAGTCCTGGATGCTATTGAAGAGCAATCGGGCTTCCATTTCTTTTATAACAGCAAACTGATTAACATGAACCGCAGGGTATCTGTTAATGTAACGAATAAGAGTGTATTTACGGTGCTTGATCAGTTTTTTCACAATTCAAATGTGAAATACAGGATAATAGGCAAAGATATTATCCTGACGGTGGACGAAGCTGAAGGTAATATCCTTCAGGACGGCAAACGAATAACCGGCACAGTGGTTGATCAGGCGGGCGAACCAATCATCGGTGCAAACATCATGGAAAAAGGCGTTTCCAATGGAACGATAACAGACATGGATGGCAATTTCTCCCTAGATGTACAATCGGGAGCAACCCTTCAGGTGTCGTATATCGGATACACTGCCCAGGAAATAACTGTCGGTAATCAAACCACCCTCAACATCGTACTGAGGGAAGACGCCTTTGGGTTGGAAGAAGTCGTGGTGACAGCTTTGGGTATTGTGAAAAAGGAAAAATCACTTACCTACTCAACCCAGATCGTTGGCGGAGAAGAGCTGACGCGCGCCAAAGATGTAAACATGATTAATTCGCTGACCGGTAAAACCGCAGGCGTTCAAATTGCAAAAAGCTCTTCAGGTCTGGGAGGTTCCGTAAAAGTAGTCATCCGCGGGAGCCGCTCAGTCACAGGAAGCAACCAGCCGTTATACGTAATTGACGGCGTCCCCATCAATACATCATCAGACGATCGCTCGTTTACAACCATTGGCGGCGCTGACGGTAGCGGAGGCGGCAACCGGGACGGAGGCGACGGGATTTCTAACCTTAACCCTGACGACATCGAAAGTATGAATATCCTGAAAGGACCGGCGGCAGCAGCCCTTTATGGCAGTTCGGCTGCTAATGGCGTCGTCGTGATCACAACTAAAAAAGGAAAGGCCGGACGGACGGAGATAGCATTTAACTCAAACACCACATGGGAAAATGCTGCGTATGGAATACCTGAACTCCAGAACCACTATGGGGGAGTAACAACCAGTTGGGGAGATAAAATCTCTCCCGTTAATACTGATTACACACGCGACTTTTTTCGTAGTGGGATGACCACGATCAACTCCCTGTCCTTTACGACAGGGTCGGATTTAATGCAGACCTACCTGTCGTATGCCAACACTACCGGAACGGGAATTATTGAAAACAACTCGCTTAACAAGCATAATCTGAATGTTCGTGAAACAGCTAACTTTTTCAATAAAAAACTGACGGTAGACGCTAATATAAACATGCTTTACCAGACCGGTAAGAACAGGCCTACCACGGGAGGATATTACCTCAATCCTCTGGTCGGTTTGTACCATTTCCCAATCGGAGGCCCTGGTGGAGAACATACGATAGGATGGTATAATGAAAATTACGCCGTTCTGGATCCGGGCCGGAATATTATGACACAAAACTGGTATCCGGGCGGACTGGGGACGATGGAACAAAGCCCCTACTGGCTGACAAGAAAAACCAGCGGAGTCGATACCCGTTCGCGCACCATTGCCAATCTGGCCTTTACTTTCAAGTTCAATAATTACCTGAATTTGCAGGCCCGTGGAAATGCAGATTTCATTTCGGATAAATTTGAGAAACGGCTCAGCCCCGAAGGACACAACTGGTGGGGAGATGTTAACGGCACCTATATGCAATCGGAAGGAGAAGAACTGGACCTCTACGGAGACCTCCTGCTTACGTATCAGAAGACATTCGGGGAATTTGCTCTGAATGCTACGCTGGGTGCAAGTATGGCTGATTATACATCAAACAAATCCCGTGTTTCTTCAGGCGGTACGGGCGGGATGTACTATCCGAATATTTTCATCATGCAGAATATCAATTTCAAGGCTGGCGGTGGCGCAGTCCAGGAAATTGGACACAAGCAGGAGCAGTCCGTATTCTTTGCCGGACAGGTAGGATTCCGCGATCAGGTCTATCTCGATATGACCGCCAGGAATGACTGGACATCTACCTTAGCATATACGAATGCCGAAAAGTCCGGGTTCTTCTACCCGTCAGTGGGCTTAACATGGTTATTGAACGAGACCCTGAAGCTCCCGGAGTGGATAACACTGGGAAAAGTGAGAGCCGCCTGGTCGCAGGTAGGAAACGGATTGCCAATGTTTCTTTCACATTCAATGAATTCGATAGGCTCCGGTGGCACACTTATGTTCAACAGCACGAAACCATTTGCCGAGTTAAAGCCTGAAATCACCACCTCCATCGAAACAGGTACCGAATGGCGTTTGTTCGGCAGCCGCCTGGAACTTGATTTTACATATTATAAGACAAATACGCGGAACCAGTTGTTTACACTTGCAGCTCCGGCAGGCGCCAAATATTCCAAGTTCTATGTAAATGCAGGAAATATAGAAAATTCCGGTATTGAAGTCGTCGTAAACACCACCCCGGTTTTGACTGAAGATTTTCGCTGGAAAACGGGACTTAATTACTCCATGAACCGTAATAAAGTCATAGAATTAGTAGATGGCTTAGGTTATTTTGAATTTGGGCAGATGACATCAAACTCTTACCTGATGCGTTTTGAAGTGGGCGGTTCTTTCGGTGATTTCTATGGATATAAGTTCAAGAGGGACGAAAGCGGCAGGATACTGTATAATGACGCTGGTCTACCTATCGGAGATAAATCCGAATTTGTGAAGATCGGTAATACCGCGCCTAAGTTCAATTTAGGATGGCAAAATACTATCACGTATAAGGACTTCACATTGTACTTCCTCCTTGACGGACGTTTCGGAGGCGATGTGGTCTCTCTTACCCAGGCGGACCTGGACAGGCAGGGCACCTCGAAAATTACCGGAGTGGCTCGTGACAGAGGATATGTGGACTTTGACGGAAAGCAGATCAAAGATGTAGAAGGCTTTTATACCCTTGTCGGAGGAAGGGATGGTATAACAGAACATTACGTATACGATGCGACAAACATCCGTTTACGTGAATTATCCATCGGATATACTCTTCCCAAAAAACTGTTTAAAGAAAACTCTCTTGTCAAAGGTGTTGATGTATCATTAATCGGACGCAACCTGTTCTTCATTATGAACAATGCGCCTTACGACACAGACGCTTTACTCTCTACAGGAAATGATTTGCAGGGTGTAGATACGTTTGGTATGCCTACTACCCGCAGTTTTGGCGTTAACATTAAAGCAAACTTTTAACTCAGAAGAAAATGAAACGATTGATTAATTACATAGGATTAGGATTTATAGCAGCCGCGATAGGAATATCTTCGTGTACCGGAGATTTTCAGGACATCAATACTAATCCGACAGGCGTTTCCGATGAAGACCTTTTGCAGGACAATAATGCTGTTGGATTGTATTTTGTTACTCTACAGGAAGCAATCCATTTCAATTACGACTATGGCGAAGGTAACAGTTGGTCATACCAGGTATACCAGAACTTAAATGCGGATATTTGGTCGGGATATATGGCCACGGCAAGTCATTTTGCAGGCGGTGTAAACAATCAGACTTATTTTATGGTATCCGGCTGGAATGATAACTGCTGGAACTGGACCTATGCTTATCTGATGACTACTTCCCAGAAAATAAAAGAAAAAATAGAAGAGACCGGAGAAACATACGTGCATTTCGGCTCCATCAATAAAATTCTGAGAGTCCTTGGCATGTCGCGTATGGTTGATCAGTATGGCCCCATCATTTATACGAAGTATGGCGAGTCACTGACTGGTGGAACGTATGATTCCGGCATTGACGCTTACAAAGCTTTTTTCAGGGAGCTGACTGAGGCTGTAACCGAATTAAATGAAATGATAAGTAAACCGATAGCCTCTTTTGCCTCTTTTGATATGGCGTATAAGGGTGATCTTTCCAAATGGGTGAAACTGGCTAATTCCCTGCGTTTACGTTTGGCGATGCGTATCGTTAAATATGATTCGGCATTGGCTAAACAAGAATTTGAATCGGCTATAAAAGCTCCGCAGGGACTGTTGTCAAATGTTGATGAGCTTTTGCAGTTTAGCGGCTTCAATTACGGTAATCCGTTGTATACGCTTTCCGTTTCCTGGAACGATATCAGCATTAATGCCAGTCTGATCTCCATCATGGGAGGATATGAAGACACCCGCCTGCCTAAGTATGGGACTTTGGACAAAAACGGAAAAGTGAGCGGTGTCAGGGCCGGTATACCCGGATTGGATGTGATTGGCCCAAAATATAAGGAAATCATTTCCAGATTCAATATCGCGGATGCTTTTGAACCACTACCCTTATTTTCACCGGCAGAAACGTACTTTCTGTTAGCCGAAGCAGCCCTCCGTGGATGGAGCGTCTCCGGAAGCGCTCAGCAGTATTATGAAGACGGAGTTAAAGTATCTTTTGAACAATGGGGAGCTTCTATTGGTGATTATCTTGAAAGAATAAAAAAACCGGCTGACTGGATTGATCCTGTAGAAAGTGCATTTAACGCACCTGCCGCTTCCTCCGTATCTCCCAAATGGGCGGATGCTTCTTCGGACGAAGAGCGTCTGGAAAAGATTATCACTCAGAAATGGATTGCTAACTGGCCGGAAGGGATGAACGCCTGGGCGGAAGTGCGGCGTACAGGTTATCCGAAATTATTCAGGATAATAGAAAACAAAAGCGAAAATCCGGTTATTCAGACTGAGCTTGGACCCCGTCGTCTTCCATATCCATTGAAGGAAAAGTCAGATAATCCTGCCGGTTATGCAGATGCAGTCAAAATGCTGGGAGGAAGCGATAATGCCAATACTCGCATTTTTTGGGACATTGATAAACCTAATTTATAAAAAGGCAGGGATGAAATCTATCCATCCCTGTTAATACATATTTGAATTTTTACATAATAAACTTTTACAGTTATGAATAAAAAACTTTTAGGAATTGCCATTTTTATTTTGGGCCCGTTTTGTCTCCTGAATGCGCAGGTAGATGAACAGCTAAAGAAGGATATCCGTGAAACGGGATATATCCATAGTCCGTTACCCATCGACTATAGCAAGGCATACGAAACATGGAGCATCAATAAAAAAGTATTGGTATCCGATTTGCTCTGCAATATGGAAAGTTTGAACAAGTGGACGCATAAAGGAATCGGGAGTATGTCTGTTACATCCGACAGGAGCATCGACGGGAAAAGTAGTCTCAGGATTGATGCGCCGACCAAAGTAGATAAATTCCTCGATTGGGGATTAGGCTTTGGAACCTCTCTGGTAAGCTTTGATGTAGGAGGTAAGAGCTGGGAAAAATACAACAGGATCCATTTCTATATCTATCCTGATTGCGAAGGTGCACGCTCCATATACCTTAATTTATATGTCGTGAACGACGGGAAAATTAAAGTGCCGGATAAATATGGTCGTGAAGGCTACCACGAAATCAACCTCATCAACCATCAATGGAACGAATGTTTCATAGAAATGACGGAACTGGCCCGCGATAAAGTGACGGAACTGCAGTTTGCCATCGAGATGTTCGGCAGGGAAGAAACAATGGGCGATATGCTGCAATTTGATGTAGACCGCGTAGAACTTCAGGTGATTGAAAACCCCGAAGTAGTAAGCGGCTGGAAGCCTGCCAAAGACCGGATTATATTCTCCACAACCGGCTACAGTCCCGATGGAGAAAAGTCTGCCATCACCAGCATTACTAATCACGGCGGGAAGTTCCAGCTATTGGATCATAAGACCTCCCAGAAGGTGTACGAAGGGCTTGTAAAAAACGAAACCACCCATATCGGCTCTTTCCAGACGATGAACTTTACCCCCTTCAATCGCGAAGGTCAGTATGTACTGAAAGTAGGCGATATCTATTCTCAACCATTCTATATCAATAAAAGGGTATGGGAAGATTCAGCATGGCGCGTATTGAATTTTATGTTCAGCGAACGTTGCGGCTATCCTGTTCCCGGCAAACATTCTTCATGCCATACCGATTTGAACGGCGAGCATAATGGGCATTTATTTACCGTTAACGGAGGGTGGCACGACGCCGGCGATATGTCTCAACAGACCTATCAGACGGCTGAAATCGCTTATTCTTTCTTTGAAGTAGCGCAAAATGCAAAAATGCATGGGAACATAGACTTGTATAACAGGGCAATGGAAGAAGGTATCTGGGGACTTGACTTTGTGTTGAAAACCCGTTTGGGCGACGGTTACAGGATGCAGACATGGGGAACAAACCTGTGGACTGATGGCCTGATAGGCACGATAGATGACGAAGGAAGACGTAAGTTACTGGTGAATAACAGCGGTTACGAAAATTTTGGTTACGCCGGTATAGAAGCCTATATCTCTACCATAATTGAAAATGATCCGAGGATGAAAGAGCACCTCGTCAAAATTGCCAAAGAAGACTTCGGCTATGCTTTGGAGAGGTTTGAAAAATTAGGCTACAATGAAAGGATGCGGGGCGGTGGCGGACATGCTTACATGACTTCGCAAAGTCAGTACATGGCTACCATAGCCTGGGCGGCCAGTATGATCTACAAAGTAACGCACGAACAATTCTATGCCGACAAAGCGGCTGAAGCAATCAAATATACCCTCGCCTGTCAACGGACGGAACCTTTGAAAGACAAAAATCAGATTCGTGGATTCTTCTATCGTGATCTGGATAAAAAATCCATTGTACACTTCAACCACCAGTCTCGCGACCAGGCTTTCATGATGGCTTTGGCTATCCTGTGCGAAACGCAGCCCAATCATCCCGACTATAATAAATGGGAGAATGCCATACATCTGTACGGCGAATACCTGAAAACAATCTTTAAGTATGTGCAGCCCTACGGAATGATCCCCAGCGGCGTTTATCATATCGACGAAGTGAAAGACTCGGTGAATTTCTATACCTCGCACGTCTGGATTGAAGAAGATGTAACGAATGATTATATCGAGCAGCTCAATAACGGTTTTAAACTCGACGACCAGCATTATCTGAGGATATTCCCCGTATGGTTTTCCTTTAAAGGAAATATCGCCGTTCACCTGGCAACAGGTAAAGCCGCCGCTCTGTGCGGAAAATTCCTCAATGATAAAGCCCTGCTCAACATCGCCGAGCAGCAGCTGATGTGGATTGTAGGTAAAAACCCATTCGGGCAATCGTTGATTTACGGAGAAGGGAGCAATTACGCTCAATTGTATAACGCCCTTCCCGGCGAGATGGTGGGAGAAATACCCGTGGGTATGCAATCGAGATTTAACGAAGACACTCCTTACTGGCCGCAATTCAACACGGCGACATATAAAGAAGTCTGGGGATCATCGGCCGCACGGTGGTTAACTCTGATCGCTGAATTTTAAATTAACGTGAGTTCAACCTGAACGACCTCATTAGCAATATAAGTAGTAGTCCCTTAAAAGGGCTCAGATCAGGCGACAAAACCGATTAAGAGATAATCTCAATCGGTTTTGTTGATATTTATCTCAGGTGAGATGAAACCCATCTCAACTGAAATGAAACCTGTCTCACGAGAGATGAAACCTGTCTCACGTGAAATAAAAGCCTGTCTCACGTGAGATAAAACCTGTCTCACGTGAAACGAAACCTGTCTCACGAGAGATGGAACCTGTCTCACCTGAAATGAAACCTGTCTCACGAGAAATAAAAGCCTGTCTCACGTGAGATGGAACCTGTCTCACGTGAGATGAAATCTGTCTCACGAGAGATGGAACCTGTCTCACGAGAGATGGAACCTGTCCCGCAAGGGATGAAACCTGTCCCGCGAGGGATGGAACCTGTCCCGCGAGGGATGAAACCTACTCCGCGAGAGATGGAACCTGCCACGCGAGGGATGGAATCTGCCACGCGAGGGATGGAATCTGCCACGCAAGGACTTAGACTTAAAGACTGCACTACAAGAGGTAATAGCGGCAGTGTATAACATGCTTGTGCACTGTCTTTTGGTGTGGCCCGACACCGGAAGGCGTCTTAGATGGATAACTCTGCGCAAGCCCGTAAGGGCGCAGCACAGGGTACGGCATCACCAATCCCGGAACTGCAGAGCAGTTCAACTTCCGCCACGACAAAAAGCAGCGGACGCCTTTTCCCGGATTCACACGGAGGAAAAGACGCCCGCCCCGAAAAACGCAGATATTCACATGCTAAGGAAGGCCCTGGATATTACTCCAAATTGGTTTTATATTATTGTTGTACGCAGCGTACCGGTAAAGCCAAAGACCGTG